>QEVN01000034.1 GCA_003576795.1 Burkholderiales bacterium | reverse complement strand
ACGACGACGCAGCGCCCGGTCTTGTTCACCGACGCGACGATCGCATCGAGATCGAGCGGAACGAGCGTGCGCAGGTCGATCACCTCGGCGTCGACGCCGCTGGCCTCGGCCGCCGCGAGCGCGACGTGGACCATCGTTCCGTAGGCGAGCACGGTGACCGCCTCGCCCGGCCGGCGCAGCGCCGCCTGCCCGAGCGGCACCGTGTAGTGCCCGGTGGGGACGTCGCCGAGCGGGTGCTTCGACCACGGCGTGACCGGCCGGTCGGGGTATCCGTCGAAGGGCCCGTTGTACAGGCGCTTGGGCTCGAGGAAGATCACCGGATCGGGGTCTTCGATGGACGCGATCAGCAGCCCCTTCGCATCGAGCGGGTTCGACGGCACGACGGTCTTCAGCCCCGCCACGTGCGTGAACAGCGCCTCCGGGCTCTGGCTGTGCGTCTGCCCGCCGAAGATCCCTCCGCCGGTGGGCATGCGCAGCACCATCGGCACGGTGAATTCGCCGTTGGATCGATAACGAAGGCGCGCGGCCTCGGAGACGATCTGGTCGTAGCCCGGATACACGTAGTCGGCGAACTGCACCTCGGCGCAGGGACGCAGCCCGTAGGCCGCCATGCCGATCGCCGTGCCGACGATGCCCGATTCGTTGATCGGCGTGTCGAAGCAGCGATCGTGTCCGTATTTCTGCTGCAGCCCGAGCGTGCAGCGGAACACGCCGCCGAAATAGCCGACGTCCTCGCCGAAGACGACGACCCGGTCGTCGCGCTCCATCGACACGTCGAGCGCGTCGCGGATCGCCTCGATCATCGTCATGCGCGCCACGGCGTCTACACCCCCGCCTGCTGGCGCTGCCGGCGCAGATGCGGCGGCATCGTCTCGTAGACTCCTTCGAACATGTCGCGCGTCGACGGCTTGCCGCCGGCGTGCAGCGTGCCGTGCCGCTCGGCTTCGCGCTGCGCGGCGACGACCTCGGCGAGCACGCGCTCCTCCAGCTCGCGGTGCTTCTCCTCGGACCAGACGCCGCGCACGATCAGGTGGTTCTTCAGGCGGATGACCGGGTCGCCGAGCGGCCACGCGTCGGATTCGGTCTTCGGCCGGTAGGCGGAAGGATCGTCGGAGGTGGAATGCGCGCCCACCCGGTAGGTGACGTGCTCGATCAGCGTCGGACCGAGATTGCTGCGCGCGCGGTCGATCGCCCACTTCGCGACCGCGTAGACCGCGAGGTAGTCGTTGCCGTCGACGCGCAGCGCGGGAATGCCGAAGCCCAGCCCGCGGGCGGCGAAGGTGCCCGAGCCGCCGCGCGCGATGCCCTGGAAGGTGGAGATCGCCCACTGGTTGTTGACGATGTTCAGCACGACCGGTGCGCGATAGGTGGAGGCGAACACCAGCGCCGCGTGGAAGTCGGACTCGGCGGTGGCGCCGTCGCCGATCCAGCCGGCGGCGATGTGCGTGTCGCGGCGGATGGCCGAAGCCATCGCCCAGCCCACCGCCTGCGGGAACTGCGTGCCGAGGTTGCCCGACAGCGAGAAGAAGCCGTGCTCGCGCACCGAGTACAGCACCGGCATCTGCCGGCCCTTCAGCGGATCGCGCTCGTTCGAGTAGATCTGGCACATCAGGTCGAAGACCGGATAGCCGGCGGCGATCAGCAGCCCCGTCTGGCGATAGGTGGGGAAGTTCATGTCGCCCTTGCGCTGCGCCTTGCGGAACGCGCAGCTCACCGCCTCCTCGCCCATGTGCTGCATGTAGAACGAGGTCTTGCCCTGGCGCTGCGCCATCAGCATGCGCGCATCGAAGGCGCGCAGCACGAGCATGTCGCGCAGCCCGGCGAGCAGCTGCTCGTCGCTGAGCAGCCCGGCCCAGGGCCCCACGGCCTCGGCCTGGCGGTTCAGCACGCGGATGATCGAATACGCATGGCCGCGGATCGATTCGGCGTCGACGTCGATCGGCGGGCGGGCGACCGAGCCCGCTTCGGCGATCTTCACGTTCGAGAAATCGGGCTGATCGCCGGGGCGAACGGCAGGCTCGGGGACGTAGAAGCGAAGCGGCTCGGGTTCGGTCATGATCCTTGCGGCGGCTCGAAGCGACGCGACCAGCGCGGACGATCGTGCCAGAAAAGCGAAGACCCGGGCGCCAGTCGGGGTCTCGCCGCTATGCTTGGCACTCCGGAGGGGTACCACCATGGCGAATTACGGTTTCAGCATCACTCTCGATCAGCCGTTCGACGCTGCCGTCGAGCGCGTCGTTCGGGCTCTCGGGCAGCAGGGCTTCGGCGTTCTGTCGGACATCGACGTGCAGAAGACGCTGAAGGCGAAGATCGGCGTGGAGCGCGGCCCCTACCGCATCCTCGGCGCCTGCAATCCGGGCTTCGCGAATCGTGCGCTCGAGGCCGAGCCCGACGTCGGCCTGCTGCTGCCGTGCAACGTCGTCGTCCGCGGCGAGGCCGACGGTCGCACGACCGTCGCCTTCCTGGATCCGGCCGCGGCGCTGCGCCTGTCCGACGACGATCGGGTGCATGCGGTCGGCGCCGAGGTGCGCGAACTCCTCGGGAAGGTGCGCGACGAGCTGCGCAAGGAGGGCTGAGCGATGGTCGAACCCGAAACGCTTCGCCGCAGGCTCGCCGGGCTGTTCCCCGACACGCTCGGCATCGAATGGCTCGAGGTCGGCGCCGAGCGCGTGCGCGCGCGCATGCCGGTGCGCCGCGAGCTGTGCACTGCCGGCGACGTGCTGCACGGCGGCGCGATGATGGCGCTGGCCGACACGCTCGGCGCGGTGGGCACTTTCGTGAACCTGCCGGAAGGCGCGCGCACGACGACGATCGACTCGAGCACGAAGTTCATCGCCGCGGCGCCGCTCGGCAGCGTCGTCGAGGCCGAGTCCACCGCGTTTCATCGCGGCCGCACGACGATGGTCTGGCAGACGCTGCTGCGCGGCGAGAACGACCTCCTGTGCGCGGTGGTCACGCAGACGCAACTGGTGATCGCCGGACAATGAAGCGCAACATCGTTCTTCTGCAGGGACATCCGGACCCGAGCCCGGCGCGCCTGAATTACGCGCTGGCCGAAGCCTATGCGCAGGGGGCGCGCGACGCCGGCCACTCGCTTCGCCGCATCGAGATCGGCAAGCTCGACTTCCCGATGCTGCGATCGAAAGAGGAGTGGACCTCGGGCGAGCTGCCGGCGTCGCTGAAGCCGGCGCAGGAAGCGATCGCCTGGTCGCACCACGTGGCGCTGTTCTTTCCGCTGTGGCTCGGCACGATGCCGGCGGTCGTCAAGGCCTTCCTCGAGCAGGTGCTTCGGCCCGGCTTCGCCGTGCAGACGGGCGAGCAGGGGCAGTGGCAGCGGGCGCTGCGCGGGCGTTCGGCGCGCGTGGTCGTCACGATGGGAATGCCGGCCCCGATCTACCGCTGGTACTTCTTCGCGCACGGCGTGCGCGGCCTCGAGCGCAACGTGCTCGCGGTCTGCGGGCTGCATCCGGTGCGCCAGACGCTGATCGGCATGGTCGACGGCGGCGGGCGCGCGCGACACGAGAAGAGCTTCGCGAAGATGCGCGAGCTGGGCGCACGCGCGCGCTGAGCCGGACAGCGCGGCCGCCTGCGATCGGAATTCAGATCTCGAGCGGGTCGACGTCGAGCTGCCACGAAATGCGCGGCGCCGTCGCCCGCAACGCGGCCATCCAGTCGGCGAGGAAGCGGTGCAACGGCGCCCGCCGCACCGACTCGACGAGCAGCTGCGCGCGTTCGCGTCCCTGCAGCCGGCTCATCGCCATCGGCACGGCATCGAAGATGCTGACTTCGTCGGCCGCTTCGCGTCCGCTCGCCAGCACGCGCGCCGAGTCGAGGAAGGCCAGGGCCTCGGCGAGCTGCTTCGCCTCGGCGCGCAGCATCGCCTGGTGGCGGTACGGCGGCAACCCGGTCTCGCGCCGCTCCGCCAGCTGGCGATCGGCGAAGCCGGCGTAGTCGTGCCGCGCGAGGAAGGCGAACAGCGGGTGTCCCGGGTAGCGCGTCTGCACGAGCATGCGGCTGTCGCCGCCGCTGCGTCCGGCGCGCCCGGCCACCTGCATCAGCGTCGCGAACAATCTCTCCGGAGCGCGGAAATCGGCCGCGTACAGGCCGGCGTCGACGTCGAGCGCGACGACGAGCGCGAGCCGGCGGAAATCGTGCCCCTTGGCGAGCATCTGCGTGCCGACCAGCAGGTCCACCTCACCGGCGTGCGCGGCATCGAGCACGCGCTGCGCGGCGCCGCGCCGGCGCGCGACGTCGCGGTCGAGCCGGGCGATGCGGTGGCGCGGGAACAGATCGACGAGCGATTCCTCGAGCCGCTGCGTGCCGCGACCGAGCGCATCGAGATCGACGTTGCCGCAATCGGGGCAGGCGCGCGGAACCGGCTGCTCGGCCGCGCAATGATGGCAGACGAGCCGATAGCGCGAAGGGCGCGCGACACGCGTCGGCGCGTTGGCGGCACCGGCAGTCGATCCGCCCGCGGCGTCGTTCGACGGCGTCCCGCCCGCATCGTTCGCGGACGGCCCGATCCGATGCAGCACCCGGTACGCCGAGCAGTTCGCGCAGCGGCTGAGCCAGCCGCAGGCCGCGCAGGAGAGCACCGGCGCGTAGCCGCGGCGGTTGACGAAGACGAGCGCCTGCTCGCCGCGCGCGAGCGTCGCCTCGATCGCCTCGACGACGCGCGGCGCGAGCGAGTGGCGCAGCTTCGCGCCGCTGAGGTCCACGCATTCGACCGCCGGCAACGCGGCATCGCCGATGCGCTCGTGCAGTGCGTGCGAGCGGTATCGTCCCCGTCGCGTGGCGAACCAGGTCTCCAGCGACGGCGTGGCCGAGCCGAGCACGATCGGGATGCGCCGCTGCGACGCGGCCGCGATCGCGAGGTCGCGCGCCGAGTAGCGCACGCCTTCCTGCTGCTTGTACGAGCCGTCGTGCTCCTCGTCGACGACGATCGCGGCGAGCGCGGGAAAGGGCGCGAGCACCGCCAGCCGCGTACCCAGCACCACGCGCGTGCGCCCCTCGACCACGGCGAGCCAGTGCGCCGCGCGCTCGGCGTCGGCCATCTCGCTGTGCAGCAGCGCCACGCGCTCGCGCGGAAAGCGCGCGGCGAGTTGCGCGTGCAGCCGCGGCGTCAGCGCGATCTCCGGAACGAGCAGCAGAACCTGGGCGGCCGGATCGCGCGCGAGCACCTCGGCCAGCCAGTGCAGATACACCTCGGTCTTGCCGCTGCCGGTGACGCCGTGCAGCAGGTGGACGGCGAATCCCTCGTGCGCCAGCAGCGCATCGAGGACGCCGCGCTGCGCATCGGTCAGGCCGGGGGCGGGTCGGTCGTCGCCGACGCGCTCGGCGCGCCGGACCTGCGCCTGCCAGCGCTCGCGCGCGCGATCGAAGGCCGAAGCACGCGCGCCGCGCCGGCGCGCGCTCGTGCGCGCCTCGTCGTCGGTACGCGCTGCGGTGGCGCCGAGCGTGCGCAGCAGTTTCGGAATGGCCGGCATCGCGACCTCGCCCGCGCCACGGTGGTAGTAGCGCGCGGCGAAGGCCACCAGTTCGAACCACGCGGCCGGCAGCGCCGGCGCGTCGCCGATCACGCCTTCGATCGGCCGCACGCGCGCAGCGTCGATCTCGGGCTGCGCGCGGAATCCGGCGACGAGTCCGATGCGGCGCCCGCGTCCCCACGGAACGACCACCCACGAACCGACCGTCGGCGCATCCCCTCCGTGCGGAAGCGCGTAATCGAAAAGCGAAACACCGAGTTGCGCGGCAGGCACGTCCAGTGCTACTTGAACGTAGCCGATCCGCTCCGTGCTGGCGCACGCAACAGCGCCGTCAGCAGCCTCACTCATCACAATTCGCTTTAACTTCGGCGCTCAATGTCGCGCCTTCAAAGCGCTTTTCCGGGTCGTTCACAAAAGCTGTGGACAAAACTGTGAACAAGGCGCCGACACCGCTCGCAAGGCCGCGTCGGATCGGGCTTCCCGGTCGGTTGCTCATTTTTTCAGCAACCTCATTCCTTTGAAAATCAATGACTTAGCTTGAGCCCTTCGGCGATGGAGGCGTGCAACGCCCACGGCGAAAGGTCAAGCGGGTTCTGTGTATAAGTCAGCGGTCACCCTCTATCGGGCGGTCCGTTTTCCGCGGCTTTCGGCAATGAGGCGGGCGGCGGCGCCCGTCAGCTCGCGGGCAGGCGGCGACTGCAGGAATGGACGGCGTCGACCAGCACCGCGACGTTCTCGGGGGGCGTGAACTGCGAGATGCCGTGGCCCAGGTTGAACACGTGGCCGAAGCCGGGCGCCGGCGCCCCGAAGGAATCGAGCACCCGCTGCGCCTCGCGACGCACCGCGCTCTCGCCGGCCATCAGCACCATCGGGTCGAGATTGCCCTGCAGCGCGCAGCGCTCGCCGATCCGCTCGCGCGCCCGGCCGAGGTTCACCGTCCAGTCGACGCCGACCGCATCGCAGTCCAGGCCTGCGATGTCCTCGAGCCAGGGGCCGCCGCCCTTGGTGAAGACGATCACCGGAACGCGGGCGCCGCGGTCGGCCGGTGTACCGCCCTGGGCACCCACCTGAGCACCGCCGCGGCCGCGCAAGGCCGAGACGACCCGGCGCATCGGCTCGAGCGAGAAACGCTGGAACGCGCCGTCGGCCAGCGCGCCGCCCCAGGAGTCGAAGATCATCACCACCTGCGCGCCCGCATCGATCTGCGCGTTCAGGTATGCGGCCACCGCGTCGGCGTTGATCGCGAGGATGCGCTCGAGCAGGTCGGGACGCTGGTAGAGCATCGTCTTGATGCGCCGGAAATCGGCGCTCGCGCCGCCCTCCACCATGTAGCAGGCCAGCGTCCACGGGCTGCCGGCGAAACCGATCAGCGGCACCCGCCCGGCGAGCGCCGAACGGATCGTGCGCACCGCGTCGGTGACGTAGCGCAGTTCCTGCGAAGGATCGGGAACGGCCAGCCGCGCGACCGCCTCTTCGTCGCGCACCGGACGCTCGAAGCGCGGGCCTTCGCCCTCGGCGAAGTACAGGCCGAGACCCATCGCGTCGGGGATCGTCAGGATGTCGGAGAACAGGATCGCGGCATCGAGCGGAAAGCGCTCGAGCGGCTGCAGCGTGACCTCGCAGGCCAGCTCGGGGTTCTTGCACAGCGCGAGGAAGCTGCCGGCGCGCCTGCGCGTGTCGTTGTATTCCGGCAGATAGCGGCCGGCCTGGCGCATCAGCCAGATCGGCGTGTATTCGGTGGGTTCGCGCCGCAGGGCGCGCAGGAAGATGTCGTTGGCGAGTTCGGGCACGGCGCGATTCTACCCGCTCGCCGTGGATGCGAAATCGGCAGCCGCTTCCTGCAGGCGAGCGGACGCGGCATTGCTGCCGTTGCCGCTGCCGCCGTTTCCGCTGCGCGTATTCGCCCACGCCTTCGGCGACGACCCGGTGCGCGTCGCGAACACGCGCCCGAGCGCCGCCGGGCTCGCGTAGCCAACCTCTCCCGCCACCTGCTTCACCGCGTGACCCTGCTGCAGCAGATGCTGCGCCAGCGCGATGCGCCAGCGGGTCAGGTACTCGCCGGGCGCCACGCCCAGCACCTGCTTGAAGCGCGCCGCGAAGCGGGCGCGCGACATGCCGGCCACCGCGGCGAGATCCTCGAGCCGCCAGTCGCGCTCGGGTTCGTCGTGCAGCGCGACCAACGCCTTCGACAGCCGGGCGTCGGCGAGCCCGGCGAGCATCCCGGCGCCGACCAGTCCGTGATCGATGACGTGGCGCAGCACCTGCACGAGCAGCAGTTCGCACAGCCGGTCGAGCGCCACCTGCCGGCCGCACAGCGCGCGATCGGCCTCGCCGAAGAGCTGCGCGATGGTCGGCTGCGCATCGCCCAGCGCCTCGAGCGGCAGCACGAGCACCGGCGGCAGCGCGGCGGCGAGCGGGCCCACCGATCCGCCGTCGAAATGGATCGATGCGCTGACGAGATCGGGCCGCGCGGTCTCGTCGGGCTGCAGCTCGTGGGCGAAGGGACGCGGATAGAAGAGCAGCGATGCCCGGGCGAGGCGCAGCGGCGACCAGCCGGGATGCAGCGAGAGCACCACGCCGGCGCGCAGCAGGTGCAGCCGGCCGGCGTCGCCCTCGTCGCCGAAGCGGATCGCCGACTGCAGCACGCCGCTGCGATCGACGTGCGCACGCGGACTGAAGCGCGCGAGGAGGCTCGACAGGCGATCGGACATGCGCGTGACCGGGCAACGAAGCCGGCATTGTACGGGGGAGCGGCGGATTAGACTTTGCGCTTCGCGAACGACGGGAGAGGCAGGGCGATGGACATATCCGAGGATCGACCGTTCACCGACGCCGACTGGCGCCGGCTGCTGCGCAACCTGCACGAGGATCCCGATCGCCCCGGGCTGCGCGAAACGCCGGCCCGCGTGGCGCGTGCATGGGAGCACTGGACCTCGGGCTATCTGCAGGATCCGGCCGACATCCTGAAGGTGTTCGAGGACGGCGCCGAGCAGTACAACGAGCTGATCGTCGTGCGGCGGATCCCGGTGTACAGCCACTGCGAGCATCACCTCGCGCCGTTCTTCGGCAGCGCGACGGTGGGCTACGTTCCCGCCGGGAGAATCGTCGGCCTGTCGAAGCTCACGCGCCTGGTCGACTGCTTCGCCAAGCGGCTGCAGGTGCAGGAACGGATGACGCGCCAGATCGCCGATGCGCTGATGTCGCATCTGTCGCCGGTCGCCGTCGGCGTCGTCGTGCGCTGTCGCCACCTGTGCATGGAGAGCCGCGGCATTCGCGCGATCGGCGAGGAAACCGTCACCTCGGCGATGCTCGGCGAACTGCTGACCAACCTCGGCATGCGCACCGAGCTGCTGGCGCTCGATCGATAGGAAGGCTCGTTCGCCGCGCTCAGCCGCTGCGGCGCCCGAGCCGCCGGGCGTTGGCCGTGACGCGACGATGCACTGGGCCGAGCGCCAGATGCGCGATGTGCGGCGCCGAGCGCGTCCACTGGCGCGCCGCGCCGCTCCACGCGGAGCGCCAGTGGGCGGCCGGCGCCGAACCGAGCGAGGCGAGCCACCAGGGCTGCATCGCCCAACCCGCGATCGCGAACCACTGCCGCCCCATTTCGGTCGACATGCGCCACGTCGATTCGAGCCAGGCTTCGGCCTTCTCGTCGAACATGCGCCGGAATTCGTCGCGGTCGGCGCCGGCGGGGAAAGGGCCGCCGTTCAGCATCCGCAGCGTGCGGTGCGCGATCACCTGCGGCGCCGCCCAGCCGATCTCGAGCCACAGCCGGCTCACCTGCAGCCAGGGCCAGGCGGACGCCGGTGCGGCTGCCGCGGGCAGCGTTCGGGGCGTCCATCGCTTCGTCGCACGTCGTGCCGGCATCGGTGTCTCCTTCGCCCGCATCGTTGCATGTTTTCGCGCGACGCCTTATCGCGCTACGATTCCTTCGGGTATGCGACTTGCTCTGTGCACGCCACCTTTGGCCCCCCCGTTCACGTCGCAAGAAGGAGCGCAGCATGCAGACCGGCACGCAAACCACTGGAAGCAACTCGTCGCCCAGCGCGGGTCCGTTCCCGACCACTGACGAGATGAAGCGCCAGGCCGAGCACGGCGTCGACCGGATGGCCGACAAGGCGCACGATGCCGTCGATCGTCTGTCGCAGAAAGTGCAGCCGACCATGGACGCATTGAGCGAGAAGGCGTCGCAGGCGGTGGACGCGGTTTCGCAGACGGCCGACCAGCTCAGGGGGTCGGGCGAAGCAGCGCTCGAGACCACGCGCAACTACGTGCGCGAGAACCCGATCGCAGCCATCGGCATCGCTGCCGTGGCCGGACTGCTGCTCGGCCGGATGAGGCACTGAGTCGTGGCCGCCCGGTATCCGGGTTCGCCGAGCACCGTCTCGCTGCGCGAGGCGGTGTACGACCTGTTCGAGTCGCTGCGCGCTGCGCTCACCACGCGACTCGAACTGGTCGCGCTCGAAGGCCGGCGCGCCGGCATCGCGCTGGCGCAGATGCTGCTGGTGGGCGTGATCGGCGCGATCCTCGGCATCTCGGCCTGGCTCGTCGCCGTCTGGGGCATCACCTGGGGCCTGATGGCGCTCGGACTCGCGCCCTGGCTGGCGATCCTCCTCGTCATCGCGGCCAACCTGATCGGCGCCTGGATCTGCGTGGTGGCCGTGAAGAAGCTCGCGCAGCGACTGCTGTTCCCCGCCACGCTGAAGCATCTGCACGTGAAGAATCCGGCCGGAGCCAGCGAATGAAGGAACTCGACTACGAAGAACGACTCGCGCGCGCGGATCGGGCGGTCACCACCGCCGACCACGACGTGCGCAATGCCGTGCAGATGCTGAGCAGCGGCGCGACGCCGCGGCTGGCGCAGATCGGCGCGGCGGCAATGGCGATCGGCGTCGTCGGCGCGCTGCTGCTGCGTCGCGGCCGTCGATCGAATTCGCGGCTGTCGAAGGCCATCGACTACACCGTGCTGCTGCCGCTGGCGGCCAACGTCATTCCGCGCATCGTCGCGATGATGTCGGGTCCGCAGTCGCCGGCATACCGGGCTCCGGTCGATCCCGCAACGCGCGCCGGAGGGCGAAGCGCATGAGATGCCGTCGCAAAGCATCCGGGGACGCCGCGACTCCCGAGGCCGACGGCGGCGCGAGCACGCCGGTGATGGCGCTCGCGCTGTTCGCCGGCGTCGTGGCCGGCGCGGCGATCGCGCAGTCGTGGTATCGCGACGAGCAGGCGCGGCGGCGTCACGGCGAAAAGCGCGAGCGCATCGAGCGCTGGGAAGGCGAGGGCGGGGCGCTGCCCGGCACGGTGGGCACCGGCGGCTCGGCGAATCCGCAGCCCGGCGCCTGAACGGAACGACGCGAAACCGCGCCGAAGCGCGGCGCAGCGGGCGAGCGCCGCGCCGCGTGTTCGCATCACAGCCGATTCGAATCCCGCACCGCGCCGCGCGCGGCATTCGTCGTCAGCGCCGCATACGCGCGCAGCGCTGCCGAGACCGGACGCACGCGCTGCTCGGGTTGCCAGGCACCGGCGCCGCGCGCCAGGCGGTCTTCGCGCCTGCGCTGCAGTTCGGCTTCATCCACATCGAGCCGGATCGTGCGCGCCGGGATGTCGATCTCGATCGCGTCGCCGTCGCGCACGAGGGCGATGGCGCCGCCTTCGGCCGCCTCGGGCGACACGTGCCCGATCGACAGGCCCGAGCTCGCGCCGGAGAAGCGCCCGTCGGTGACGAGCGCGCACTGCGTATCGAGCCCGCGCGCCTTCAGGAACGCCGTGGGCTTGAGCATCTCCTGCATGCCGGGGCCGCCTTTCGGACCCTCGTAGCGGATCAGCACGACGTCGCCGGGCTGCACGCGATCGCCGAGGATGCCCTCGCGGGCCGCGTCCTCGCTCTCGAAGACGACCGCGCGCCCGCGGAAGCGCAGCAGCTTCGCATCGACGCCGGCGGTCTTCACGATGCAGCCCTGCTCGGCGAGGTTGCCGTAGAGCACGGCCAGCCCGCCGTCGGCGCTGTGCGCGTGCGCGGCGTCGCGGATGCAGCCGCGCTGGACGTCCAGGTCGAGCGAGTCCCAGCGGCGATCCTGCGAGAACGCGCTGGTCGATCGCTCGCCGCCCGGCGCCGCACGGAAGAACTCGACGACCTCGGGCGCCGGCGCTCGACGCACGTCCCAGCGCTCGATCGCTTCGCCGAGCGTCTTCTCGTGCGCGGTCGGTACCTCGCGGTTCAGCACGCCGATGCGATCCAGCTCGCCGAGGATGCGCCAGATGCCGCCGGCGCGGTGCACGTCCTCGACGTGCCAGTTCGGGTCCGACGGCGAGAGCTTCGCCAGGCTCGGCGTCGAGCGCGAGATGCGATCGACGTCGGCCATGCCGAAAGGCGCGTCCGCCTCGTGCGCGGCAGCCAGCAGGTGCAGCACCGTGTTCGTCGAGCCGCCCATCGCGACGTCGAGGCGCATCGCGTTCTCGAACGCCTCGAAGCAGGCGATCGAACACGGCAGCACGCTCGCGTCGCCGTCGGCGTACCAGCGACGCGCCAGCTCGACGATGCGCCGTCCGGCGCGCGCGAACAGCGCGCGACGATCGGCGTGCGTCGCCAGCATCGTTCCGTTGCCGGGCAGCGCGAGACCGAGCGCTTCCACCAGGCAGTTCATCGAGTTCGCGGTGAACATGCCGGCGCACGAACCGCAGGTCGGGCAGGCGTTGCGCTCGTAGGCCTCGACCATCGCGTCGCTGGCGCGCGGATCGCCGGCGACGAAGGCCGAGGCGGCGTCGAGCTTCGTCGTCGCGCCGTCCCAGCGCACCTTGCCGGCTTCCATCGGTCCGCCGGAGACGAAGATCGTCGGAATGTTCAGCCGCAGCGCGGCCATCAGCATTCCCGGCGTGATCTTGTCGCAGTTCGAGATGCACACGAGCGCGTCGGCACAGTGCGCGTTGACCATGTATTCGACGCTGTCGGCGATCAGCTCGCGCGAGGGCAGCGAATAGAGCATGCCGAGGTGCCCCATCGCGATGCCGTCGTCGACGGCGATCGTGTGGAACTCGCGCGCCACCGCGCCGGCCGCGGCCACCTGCTCGGCGACGAGGTCGCCGAGATCCTTCAGGTGGACGTGCCCCGGAACGAACTGGGTGTACGAGTTGGCGATGGCGACGACCGGCTTGCCGAGGTCGCTCTCGGCAACGCCGGTGGCGCGGAACAACGCGCGCGCGGCGGCGTTGTTGCGGCCCGCCAATGCGGTGGCCGAACGCAGAACGGGCATCGGGAACTCCTGTGCGAATGCGGGATGCGATGGCACGAGCGCACCGGAGTTGCGAGCGGCCCGGGCGCGGACGCGTGCGATGATACGCGCGCGCCGACGCGTTCCGGGCGCTGCGCGGGCGTCAGGCGCGATCGCGCAGCTGCGTCACGCCCGACTGCTCGGCGCAGTGATCGCAGCAGTACATCCGGCCGTCGGCCTCCAGGCCGTGGCCGATGATGCGGCAATCGCAATGGCTGCAGGTGGGCGCGAGCGACGCGATCGCGCACTCGAAGCTGTCGAAGGTGTGCGTCTTTCCGGCCATCACCACGTCGAAGGTCTTGTCGTACTCGTTCCCGCATTTCTCGCAGCGTTGCATGTCCGGCTCCCGGGAGTGGAGCGGACGTGGCGCAAGGCCGGTGCCCAGGCGCGCGCCCGTCCTCGGCGCGGCGCCGTTCGTCCCTCGTCCGGGCTTTCCGGTCGGCGGACGGGGTGCGTCGTGCGTTCTGTACGAAACAGGCAAGCAAGAGGAAGGGAATGAAGATCCAGCGTTTTCGCGCGGCGCTCGCCATGGCCGCGGCCCTCTCGGTCGGCGCGGTGTTCGCGCCGACCGCCTTCGCCGCCGACGTCGGCGTGTCGGTGCAGGTCGGCCAGCCGGGCTTCTACGGTCGAATCGACATCGGCAACGCGCCGCCCCCGGTGCTCGTCTACCCGCAGCCGATCATCGTGCAGCCGGCGCCGGTCGCAATGGTGCGCCAGCCGATCTACCTGCACGTGCCGCCCGGACAGGCGAAGAACTGGGCGAGGTACTGCCACCGGTATGCGGCCTGCGGCCAGCCGGTGTATTTCGTGCAGGACCGCTGGTATCGGGACGTCTACGTGCCGCGCTATCGCAGCGCCCATCCCGGCCCGCGGTACGAGGCGCACGAGCGCACGAGGCACTACGACGGGCGCCCCCGCGGCAACCCGGGCCGGGGACACGACCCGAGGCACGACAGGGGGCACGGCCCGGGACGCGGCTGATCGCCGGGCGCGGCAGCGCCCGTAGACCTTCGCCGCCGTGACGGCCCTGGCGCGCGTGCTCGCGCTGCTCGGCCGGCAGGCGCGCTGGGCGCTGCCGGCCGGCGTGTTCGTCGGCGTCGTCGCTCCGCCGCTCGCCGAACTGCTGCGGCCGCTGCTCACCGTCGCGGTCGTCGGCACGCTGACCGGCGCGCTGCTGCGACTGGACTGGTCGCAGATGGCCGAGGCCGCGCGCCGCCCGGCCTTGCCCGTGCTGCTCGCGGCGTGGCTGCTGGCAGCGTCTCCGTTGATCGTCTGGGCGCTCACCGGCCTGGCCGGCGTCGACGACGAATTGCGCCGCGTGCTCGTCCTGCAGTCCGCCGCGCCGCCGATCGGCTCGGCGGCGGTGTTCGCGCTGATTCTCGGGCTGGACGGCGTAGGCGCGGTGATCGGCACGGTGACGACGACGCTGCTGCTGCCGCTGACGCTCACGCCGATCGTCGCCACGCTGCTGCCCGGCAGCGGCCTGCAGGTCGACCTCGCCGCGTTCTTCGCGCGCGTGACGATCTTCGTCGTGCTGCCCTTCGTGCTCGCCGGGCTGCTGCGCCGCGGACTGGGCGCCGCGCGGCTCGCGCGCCACGACGAGCTGCTGGGCGGACTGAACGTGGTGCTGCTGGTGATCTTCGCGATCGCCGTGATGGACGGCGTCACCGATCGCCTGCTGCGCGACCCGGCCTTCATCGCGCTGCTGCTGTTCGTCGCCTGCGCCTACGCCGTCGTGATGCACGCGACCGGCTGGCTGCTGTTTCGCCGACTCGGCGTCGCGACCGCCTATACCTGCGCGGTGATGAGCGGCAACCGCAACGTCGGCCTGATGCTCGTCGTCACGGCCGGCAGCGCCGGCGAGGCGTTCTCGCTGTACACGGGAATCGCGCAGATTCCGATGTACTTCGCGCCGTTGTTGCTCGGGCCTTTCCTCCGCCGCAGCCGAAGAACGGGGGCATGAACCGTTCCTTCACGCTTTCCTGGTTTCCGGCATCGCCGCGAACATCGCGTTGATCTCCGGGTAGCCGACCGCGTCGGCGCCGAAGCCGAAAGTTCCGTTTTCGCGGATCTCGCGCGCCGCGCGCAGGAAGGCGCCGAGCGCCGCGCGCGACAGCGCGCTGCCGACGCTGATGCGCCGCACGCCGAGCGCGGCGAGTTCGTCGACGGTCAGGCGCAGCGCAGGCGAACCCATCAGCACGTTCACCGGCCGGTCGACCGAACGCACGACTTCGGCGATCGCCTCCCGCGTCGGCAGGCCCGGAGCGTAGAGCACGTCGGCGCCCGCATCGCGGTAGGCCTGCAGCCGGCGGATCGTGTCGGGCAGGTCGGGGTTGCCGGCCAGGAAGTTCTCGGCGCGCGCCGTCAGCGTGAACGGGAAATCGAGCGAGCGCGCCGCCTCGGCGGCCGCACGCACCCGCTCGACCGCGAGCGCGAACTCGTATTGCGGGCGCTCGTTGCGCGTGTTCGTGTCCTCGATCGAGCCGCCCGCGGCGCCGGCAGCGGCGGCGCGCCGGATCGTGTCGGCGACGGTGTCCGGGTCGTCGCCGAAGCCGTTCTCGAGATCGGCGCTCACCGGCAGCGGCGTGGCGTCGGCGAGCAGGCGCACGTGCTCGATCGCCGTGTCGCGATCGATGCGATTGTCGGGAACGCCGAGCGCGAAAGCGCAGCCGGCGCTCGTCGTCGCCAGCGCTTCGAAGCCGAGCGACGCGAGCAGCCGGGCGGTTCCGACGTCCCACGGATTCGGGATCACGAAGGCCTTTCCTTCGCGCCGGTGCAGCGCGCGCAGCGCCTCGCCCTTCGCCTGCAGGGCGGTCCTCGTCGTCGGATTCATCGGCCGATCGTAGCCGCGACGCAGGCGATATCGCTGCACGCTCTTCCCGCGGGCAGGGGCATCCTCTAGGATTCTCCCTACAACGACGAACACGATGGAGGAGACCATGGCCGGCAACGCGGCAGGCGTGCCGGTCGTCGCCGATCTCGGCGCGATCGTCAAATGGCTCGACCGGCGCGGCCGGCTCGTGCTCGTTCGCTCGGAAGTCGACCCGGCGCACGAACTCGCCGGCATCGCGTCGCGCTTCGAGGGCGGCCCGTGCGCCGTGCTCTTCGAGCGCGTCAAGGGCAGCCGCTATCCGGTGTTCACGGGCCTGTACTGGTCGCGCGAGCTGCTCGGCGCGCTGTTCGATCGCCCGGAGCGCTCGCTGCCGCAATACGTGTCGCAGTGCATCCGCGACTGGCAGCAGCGGCCGGTGGCGCCGGTGATGGTCGACACCGGGCCGGTGCTGCAGGTCACCGAGCCGCGCGTCGATCTCTCGAAGCTGCCGATCCCGGTGCATGCCGAGAAGGACGGCGGCCCGTATTTCGACGCGGGCGTCGTCATCGCACGCGATCCGGAAACCGGCGTGCGCAATGCGTCGATCCAGCGCTTCATGGTGATCGGCCCCGACCGGCTCGCGGTCAACATCGACGCCGGCCGGCATCTCGAGACCTATCTGGAGAAGGCGGCGGCGCGCGGCGAGTCGCTGCCGTTCACGCTGAACGTCGGCGTCGGCCCGGGCCTGCATTTCTGCGCGGCCACGCCCGCCGAAGCCGCGCCGATCGACACCGACGAGCTGGGCATCGCCAGCGAGTTCCACGGCCAGCCGCTGCAGCTGGTCGCCGGCACCGTCTCGCCGGTGGAGATGGTGGCGCACGCGATGTTCGCGCTCGAATGCGAGATGATCCCCGGCGAGCTGCACGACGAAGGCCCCTTCGCCGAGGTCACCGGCTACTACGCCACCGTCGCGCCGCGCCCGCTGGTGCACGTGCGCCGCATCCATCGCCGGCGCCAGCCGATCTTCCAGACGATCCTCTCGGGCCTCTCGGGCGTCGAGGTGTTCAACTCGGTGGGCCTGCTCGGCGAGGCGAACGTGCTCGCGCTGCTGCAGAAGCAGGTGCCGGGCGTGACGGACGTCTACTTCTCGCACGGCGGCTGCGGCTTCTACCACGCGATCGTGCAGATCGCGCAGAAGCGCGCCGGCTGGGCCAAGCAGGCGCTGATGGCCGCTTTCGCCGCGTTCCCGCCGCTGAAGATGGTCACCGTCGTCGACGACGACGTCGACATCCGCGATCCCTCCGAGGTCGAGTGGGCGATGGCCACGCGGCTGAACCCCGAGCACGGGATATTGCGGATCGACAAGGTCTTCGGCCACGGACTGAATCCCTCCTTCCCCGACTACTTCGGCAGCAAGGTGGGCTTCGACGCGACCCGGCCCTTCCCGCCGACGCCTGCCTACGACCGCGCGAAAGTGCGCGCGGTTCCGCTCGACGCCTTCGACATCCACGTCCCCGATCCCGCCGCCCGATCCCAGTGAGGTGATTCCATGAAGCGCCGCAGGTTCACGAAGCTCACCGCCCCCGTGCTCGCCGCCGCGTTCGCCGTCGCCGGCGGGCTCCTGCCGGCCGCGCCCGCAGGCGCGGCCGACGTCACGCTCACCTACGCGTTCTTCGCGCCGGCCGGCACCTTCCCCGGGAAGCAGATGCAGCACTGGGCCGACGAACTGGCCAAGCGCACGAACGGCAAGGTCGCGGTGAAGACCTTCCCCGGCGGCACGCTGCTCGGCGCGCGCGAGATGTACGACGGCGTGGCCAAGGGCGTCGCCGACATCGGCCTGGGTGCGCCTTCGTACGACCCCGGGCGCTTCCCGCTGACCTCGGGCGTCTCGCTGCCGGTGGGCTTTCCGAACGCCACCGTCGCCAGCCGCACGCTGTGGGAGCTGACGAAGGAGTTCCAGCCGAAGGAGTACGACGGCTTCAAGATCATCGCGATGTTCACCACCGAGCCCGGCTACATCCAGTCGCGCAAGCCGGCGGGCAACGCCGAGCAGCTCGCCGGCATGAAGCTGCGCGCGGCCGGCACCGGCGTGCCGGTGCTGCAGGCGCTCGGCGCGGCGCCCGTGGGCATGCCGATGCCCGAGGTGCCGCAATCGGTGCAGACCGGCGTCATCGACGGCACGATGACCTCCCGCGAAGTGCTGCAGGATTTCAAGCTCGCCGAGACGCTGAAATACGTCACCGACTATCCGACGGTCGTCGTCACCTTCGCCGCGGTGATGGACCGCAAGCGCTGGGACAGGCTGCCCGACGACGTGAAGAAGGTCATCGACGAGCTCGGCCCCGAGATGGCGATCTGGACCGGCCAGTACCACGACAAGGAGAACGTCGCGCGCGCGCTCGACTGGGCGAAGAGCACGCACCAGCTGCAGATCGTTCCGCTGGCCGCCGACGAACGCGCGCGTTGGGACGCGAAGCTCGAGCCGATGGTCTCGCAATGGGTCGGCGAGATGAAGGCGAAGGGGCTGCCGGCCGAGCAGTACCTGAAGCGGCTGCGCGAGCTGCGCGACCAGTTCGCGCGGCAATGAACCGGCCTTGCGCGCTTCCCGCGGCAACGACGATGCAGGCCCGACCGCTTCCGATGGCGCCCCGGCGATGAAGGCGCTGGCCGCATTCGAGACCTTCGTCAACCGCGCGCTGGCCGCGGTCGCCGGCGTTGCGCTGATCGCGATGATGCTGCTCACGGTGGCCGACATGGTGCTGCGCGCCTTCGGCCGTCCGCTCGCCGGCTCCTACGAGATGATCGGCTGGCTGTCGGCGGTCGCGATGGCGCTGGCGCTCGGCTACGCGCAGCTGCACAAGGGGCACGTCGCGATCGACCTCGTCGTCGAGCGGCTGCGACCGCGCGCGAGGGCCGCGGTGGAGGCGCTCACCACCCTCGCCTCGCTGCTGCTCTTCGTTGCCGTGGCCTGGTACGTCGCGAGCTACGGCGTCGTCCTGCACGAAAGCGGGTCGCTGTCCGAGACGCTGAAGGCGATCGTCTATCCGTGGGTGTACGTCGTGGCGATCGGATGTGCGGGTCTTGCGCTCGCATTGCTCGCGGATTTCGTACGCGCGCTGGCGCGCGCTTTCGGGAAGGGTGAAGGGTAAAGGGTGAAGGGCGACGAGCCGGCTTCGCCGAACACCGCGCTGAGTTTCCCCTTCACCCTTCACCCTTTACCCTTCACCGCCTCCATCCCATGGACCCCACACTGGTAGCCGCTCTCGGCCTGCTCCTGATGTTCGCGCTGATGGCCTTCGGCATGCCGATCGGCTTCGCGATGCTGCTGGCCGGCGTGCTCGGCAACGCCTGGCTGCTGTCGGTGCCGGCCACCACGCACCTGCTCGCGACGAACGTCTGGGAGCAGTTCTCGTCGTACGGGTTGAGCGTCGTGCCGCTGTTCGTGCTGATGGGACAGTTCGCCTACCGCGCCGGCATCACCGAGCGGCTGTACGACGCCGCCTACAAGTGGTTCGGGCGGATGCCGGGAGGGCTCGCCGGAACGACGATCGCCGCCTGCGCGGGCTTCTCGGCGATCTGCGGATCGAACTCGGCCACCGCCGCGACGATGGGAACGATCGCGCTGCCGCAGATGCGCCGCTACGGCTACGATCGCGCGCTGAGCACCGGAGCGGTCGCGGTCGGCGGTACGCTCGGCGTCGTCATCCCGCCCAGCGTCGTGATGATCGTCATCGCCGTGCAGACGGAACAGTCGCTGCTGCGGCTGTTCCTCGCCGGCATCGTTCCCGGGCTGATCCTCACGGCGCTCCTCCTCGGCACGGTGCTGTGGATGTGCGTGCGCAAGCCGGCGCTCGGCCCCCCCGGGCCCGCCACGACGATGCGCGAGAAGATCGCGTCGCTGTCGGGGGTGATCGAGACGCTGCTGCTGTTCGCGCTGGTGATCGGCGGGCTGTACGTCGGCTGGTTCACGCCGACGGAGGCCGGCGCCGCCGGCTCGGCCGGCGCGCTGGCGATCGGCCTGCTGCGCGGCAAGCTGTCGCTCTCGTCGATCGTGCAGTCGAGCGCCGAGACGCTGCGCATCTCGGCGATGGTCGTGCTGCTGATCACCGGCGCCGTGCTCTTCGGCCGCTTCCTCACCGTCTCGCGGCTGCCCTTCGAACTGGCCGACTGGGCCGCGGCGCTGCCGGTGCCGCCGACGGTGATCCTGCTGGTCGTCGTCGGCATCTACCTGGTCGGCGGAGCGCTGATGGACGCGCTCGGCTTTCTCGTCGTCACCGTGCCGATCTTCTTTCCGCTGGCGCTGGCGCTCGGCTACGACCCGACCTGGTTCACGATCCTGCTGACGATCGTCACCACGATGGGGGCGGTGACGCCGCCGGTGGGCGTGAACGTGTTCATCGTCAACGGGCTCGCGCCCGAGGTGCCGATCCCGACGATCTTCCTCGGCGTCATGTACTTCATGCTCGCCTACATCGCCTGCATCGCGCTGATGTGGCTGGTGCCCGACACGGTGCTGCTGCTGCCCGACCTGATGCTCGGCAAGGGATAGCCCTCGGGAGGAGAAGGGGGAAGGGAGAAGGGAGAAGGGGAACACCGCAGCCTTCGAGCGGAGCGGCGTTGAATTTCCCCTTCTCCCTTCTCCCTTCTCTTCTCGGACAATGACGGAACTGATCGTCGCGCGCGAGCAGGGCCTGTGGTGCGAGCCCGGGCGCTTCTTCGTCGACCCGTGGCTGCCGGTCGAGCGCGCGCTGATCACGCATGCGCACGGCGACCACGCGCGCGCCGGCAGCAACCGCTATCTCGCCGCGCGCGAGGGCGGGCAGGTGCTGCGCGCGCGGCTGGGCGACGTGGCGCTGGAGACGCTCGACTGGGGCGAGCGCATCGACGTGAACGGCGTGCGCGTGTCGTTCCATCCGGCGGGCCATGTGCTGGGCGCCGCGCAGATCCGCCTCGAGCACGGCGGCGAAGCGTGGGTCGTTTCGGGCGACTACCGGCTCGAGGCCGATCGCAGCTGCTCGGCCTTCGAGCCGGTGCGCTGCGACGTCTTCGTCACCGAATCGACCTTCGCGCTGCCGATCTACCGGTGGCGACCGCAGCGCGAAGTGATCGACGAGCTGCTGCGCTGGTGGTCGCAGAACGCCGAAGTCTCGCGGGCGAGCGTGCTGTTCTGCCATGCGCTCGGCAAGGCGCAGCGCATCCTCGCCGCGCTCGCCGATGCGGCCGGCGAAGCGCTGCCCGGCGTCGTCGTCTGCCACGGCGCGGTCGAATCGATGAACCGCGCATATCGCGCCAGCGGCGTCGCGCTGCCCGGGACCTTTGCGGCCGGCGACGTCGAGCGGGCGTCGCTGCGCCGCGCACTCGTGCTCGCGCCGCCGTGGGCCGCGCGCTCGCCATGGCTGCGCCGTTTCGGCAGCGCGAGCGACGCCCTCGCCTCGGGCTGGATGCAGGTGCGCGGAACGCGGCGGCGGCGTGCGATCGACCGCGGCTTCGTGCTGTCGGACCACGCCGACTGGCCGGGGCTGAACGCCGCGATCGACGCGACCGGCGCTGCACGCGTAGTCGCGACGCACGGCTACGCGGACGCGCTGGTGCGCTGGCTGCGCGAGCGCGGGCTCGACGCGAGCCGCTTCGCGACGCGATACGGGGACGAGGACGAAGGAGGCGAGGCCGAGGAGGCGCGCGGCAAGGGCGAGGGCCAGGCGACGGCATCCGCCGACGAGGGCGACATCCCGTCGACCTCCGGCGACGAGGAGCGCGACGCTGGATGAAAGCCTTCGCCGACCTCTACGCGCAACTCGATGCGACGACGTCGACGACGCGCAAGATCGAGGCGATGGCGCGCTACTTCGCGCAGGCTGCGGCCGGCGACGCGGCGTGGGCGGCATACTTCCTCGCCGGCGGACGGCCCCGCCGATTGATCAAGGTGCGCGCACTGGTCGACGCTGCGCTTCGAACGAGCGGCCTGCCGGAATGGCTGTTCGGAGAGAGC
>QEVN01000033.1 GCA_003576795.1 Burkholderiales bacterium | reverse complement strand
GCGCGTCATCCAGCGCGCGATCATGCACGTGCAGAGCACGTCGAACGGCAAGAAGGAAGTCACCGGCGCCAACGTGCTGGTGGCGATCTTCGGCGAGAAGGATTCGCACGCCGTCTACTACCTGCACCAGCAGGGCATCACGCGCCTGGACGTCGTCAACTACATCTCGCACGGCATCACCAAGGCGCCGCAGCCGAAGGAGCCGGTCAAGGAAGAGCAGGCCGAGACCGAAGCCGAGGCGGGCAGCACGCAGCAGGGTGCCCTCGAGCAGTACACGCAGAACCTGAACGCGGCGGCGCGCGAAGGCCGCATCGATCCGCTGATCGGCCGCGAGAACGAGGTCGAGCGCGTCATCCAGGTGCTGTGCCGGCGGCGCAAGAACAACCCGCTGCTGGTCGGCGAGGCGGGCGTGGGCAAGACGGCGATCGCCGAGGGGCTCGCCTGGCGCATCACGCAGGGCGACGTGCCCGAGGTGCTGGCCGACGCCACCGTCTATTCGCTCGACATGGGCGCGCTGCTGGCCGGTACCAAGTACCGCGGCGACTTCGAGCAGCGGCTGAAAACCGTGCTCAAGCAGCTGAAGCAGGCGCAGAGCGCGATCCTCTTCATCGACGAGATCCACACGCTGATCGGCGCGGGCTCCGCTTCGGGCGGCACGCTCGACGCGTCGAACCTGTTGAAGCCTGCGCTGTCCTCGGGCACGCTGAAGTGCATCGGCGCCACCACCTACAACGAATACCGCGGCATCTTCGAGAAGGATCACGCGCTTTCGCGTCGCTTCCAGAAGATCGACGTCGTCGAGCCCACCGTCGAGCAGACCGTGCAGATCCTGCGCGGGCTGAAGTCGCGCTTCGAGGAACACCACGGCGTGAAGTACTCGTCGTCGGCGCTGTCGGCGGCGGCCGAGCTGTCGGCCAAGTACATCAACGACCGCCACCTGCCCGACAAGGCGATCGACGTCATCGACGAGGCGGGCGCGGCGCAGCGCATCCTGCCCAAGAGCCGCCAGAAGAAGGTCATCAACAAGGGCGAGATCGAGGACATCGTCGCCAAGATCGCGCGCATCCCGCCGGCGTCGGTGTCCAGCGACGACCGCGGCCGGCTGCAGACGCTCGACCGCGACCTGAAAGCCACCGTCTTCGGCCAGGACCCGGCCATCGACGCGCTTGCCGCCGCGATCAAGATGTCGCGCTCCGGGCTGGGCAAGCCCGACAAGCCGATCGGCGCGTTCCTGTTCTCCG
Organism: Burkholderiales bacterium; assembly: GCA_003576795.1. Taxonomy (GTDB): domain Bacteria; phylum Pseudomonadota; class Gammaproteobacteria; order Burkholderiales; family Burkholderiaceae_E; genus Zeimonas. The sequence goes on along the minus strand of QEVN01000033.1, from coordinate 16,086 downwards.
GCCCCACCGGGGTCGGCAAGACCGAGGTGGCGCGCCAGCTGGCGTTCATCCTCGGCATCGAGCTGATCCGCTTCGACATGTCCGAGTACATGGAGCGGCACGCGGTGTCGCGGCTGATCGGCGCGCCTCCGGGCTACGTCGGCTTCGACCAGGGCGGCCTGCTCACCGAGGCCGTCACGAAGAAGCCCCACGCCGTGCTGCTGCTCGACGAGATCGAGAAGGCGCATCCCGACATCTTCAACATCCTGTTGCAGGTGATGGACCACGGCACGCTCACCGACAACAACGGGCGCAAGGCCGACTTCCGCAACGTCATCCTCATCATGACGACGAACGCGGGCGCCACCGAGCTGCAGAAGCGCGCGATCGGTTTCTCCGACAGCCGCAAGGCCGGCGACGAGATGAACGAGATCCGCCGCATGTTCACGCCCGAGTTCCGCAACCGGCTCGACTCGATCATCAGTTTCGGCGCGCTCGACGAGCAGATCATCCTGCGCGTGGTCGACAAGTTCCTGATGCAGCTCGAGGAGCAGCTGCACGAGAAGAAGGTCGAGGCGATCTTCACCGACGCCTTGCGCTCGATGCTCGCGCAGAAGGGCTTCGACCCGCTGATGGGCGCGCGTCCGATGCAGCGGCTCATCCAGGACACGATCCGCAAGGCGCTGGCCGACGAACTGTTGTTCGGGCGACTCGTCGCGGGCGGGCGCGTCACGGTGGATGTCGACGAGGCCGGCGAAGTCACGCTATCGTTCGCCGAAGCGCCGCCTGCCGCCGGCGGCGAGGGCGAGGAACGCATCGAGGTGCTGCAGGCCTGAATCGGAGTCCGGGCTGACCGTTGACTGCATGACGAGAAGAAATCGAGGGGAGACGACGCGCCGGCGCCCATGGGCGCCGGCGCCGTCGACGCTGCACGCGCGTGGCTTCGAGGCCACTGCGTGAGGCCGGTCCGCAGACTCCTTCACACGCTACGCAGTTCCCCCGGGCCCGGCGCCACGGTCGGGCGGCTGGTCGGCATCGGCATCGTCGGAACGGTGGTCATGGCGCTCGCCGTGTACGGGCTGGTGTTGCATCCGCTGCTCGAGCGCACGAACACCACCGAATTCTGCGTCTCCTGCCACTCGATGGAAGCCACGGTATATCGCGAATACCGCACTTCCGTACACTATTCGAATGCATCCGGCGTGCGGGCGGGGTGTCCCGACTGCCACGTGCCGAAGCCCTTCGTTCCGAAGCTGATCGCGAAAGTGCGGGCGGCCAAGGACGTCTGGCACGAGATGCTCGGCACGATCGACACGGCGGAGAAATTCGAGGCGCATCGCTGGCGCATGGCCAACGCGGTCTGGTCGATGATGGAGCGCACCGACTCCATGACCTGCCGCAGCTGCCATTCGTGGGAAGCGATGAATGCCGAGGAGCAGGATCGCAGTGCGCGCAGCAAGCATCGCGCGGCGCAGGAAGAAGGCCGCACGTGCATCGAGTGCCACAAGGGCCTGGTGCACAAGCGTCCGAAGGCGCCGGACGCCGCTGAACTGTAGCGGCGTACGGAAGGGGAGGGATGCCCCGACAGGCGGGGCCAGGCATCCCGCGGGAAAACGATCACGAAGGGGAGAGCGATGAGGAAGACGGCATGGGGAAGCGCGCTGCTGCTCGCCGGTGCGGCGTGGGCGGCGAGCGCGTCGGCACAGTCGGCGGCGCCGGTGCCCGTACTGGTGGGGAACTGCGTCGCCTGCCACGGCGCCGACGGCAACAGCGGCGGACCGGCGACGCCGTCGATCGCCGGGTTGTCGAAGGTCTACTTCGTCAACGCGATGCTCGCCTACAAGTACGGCAAGGAGACGGCGAAGATCGAGGCAGCAGCGCAGACGCTGAAGCTCGATCCGGACGACGTCGAGGGCTTCGAGCGCCTGGCCACGGTGATGGACCGCATCGCCAAGGGCTACAGCGACGAGGAGATCGGCGCGATGGCCGACTACTTCGAGCGCCAGCGCCTCCGGCCGGCCGAGCAGCCCTTCGACGCGGCGCTCGCCGCCAAGGGCAAGGCGGTGCACGAGGATGCCTGCGAGAAGTGCCACGAGAAGGGCGGGCGCAAGGGCGACGGCTCCGGAACGCTGGCCGGCCAGTGGACGCCGTATCTGGGCTTCACCTTCGCCGACTATGAAGCCGGCCATCGCCAGATGCCGAAGAAGATGCGCGCGAAGATGAAGGACCTGAACGAGAAGGACTTCCAGGCGCTGCTGCAGTTCTACGCCAGCCAGAAATGAGGAGGAAGACCATGACGAACATCGCACGCAGGGACTTCGTCCTCGGCGCCGGCGCTGCCGGCTTCGCATTGGCCGCTCCGCGCTTCGCCATCGCGCAGGGGAAGAAAAAGGTCGTCGTCGTCGGCGGCGGAATCGGCGGATGCACGGTTGCGCACTACCTGCGGCTCGCCGATCCGTCGATCGAAGTGACGCTGATCGAGCCGAAGAAGAGCTACCAGACCTGCTTCATGAGCAACGAGGTGATCGCCGGCGCTCGCAAGATGGAGTCGATCACCTTCGGCTACGACGGCGTGCGCAAGCGCGGCGTGGAGGTCGTGCACGACAGCGTCACCGCGATCGATCCGGCCGGCCGCACGGTGAAGACCGCCGGCGGCGCGAGCTACGGCTACGACCGGCTGGTAGTGGCGCCGGGCATCGACTTCAAGTTCGGCGGCATCGAAGGCTACGACGCGGCGGTGGCCGAGAAGATCCCGCATGCCTGGAAGGCCGGGCCGCAGACCGAGCTGCTGCGCCAGCAGCTCGAGGCGATGGCCGACGGCGGCACCGTGATGATCTGCCCGCCGGCCGCGCCCTATCGCTGCCCGCCGGGGCCGTACGAGCGCGCCAGCCTGATCGCCGCGTACCTGAAGCGCCACAAGCCGAAGTCGAAGGTGCTGATCGTCGACGCGGCCAACGGCTTCTCGAAGCAGCCGCTGTTCATCGAGGGCTGGAAGGCGCTGTACGGCTACGGCACGCCGAACGCGATGATCGAATGGATCAGCGGCGAGCAGACCGACGGCGGCATCGCGAAGCTCGACGCGGCCACGCGCACCGTCACCACGCGCTTCGGCGACAAGCACAAGGCGGACGTCCTGAACCTGATCCCGGCGCAGACCGCGGGGAAGATCGCCCTCGACGCCGGCCTGACCGGAAGCGGTGCCTGGTGCCCGATCGACGTGGAGACCTTCGAGTCGACGATCCACAAGGGAATCCATGTCATCGGCGACGCGTCGATCGCCTCGACGATGCCGAAGTCGGGCTACGCGGCGAATTCGCAGGCGAAGGTCACCGCGGCGGCGATCGTTGCGCTGCTGCAGGGCAAGGAGCCGGGGCCGCAGGCCTACGTCAACACCTGCTACAGCCTGCTGAACGACAGCTACGGGATTTCGGTGGCCAACGTCTACCGGCCGGGCAAGGACGACAAGGGCGCGCCGGTGATCAAGTCGGTTTCCGGCGGCATCAGCCCGCTGGGCGCCTCGCCCGAGTTCCGGCGCCGCGAAGTGGCGTACGCGCATAGCTGGTTCAAGAACATCACGAACGACGTGTTCGGCTGAAGGCAGTGAAGGGTCAAGGGTGAAGGGGCAAAGCAGCCGGGGCTGTTCCCCTTGGACCTTCACCCTTCACCCTTCACCCTTTTTTCTCGGCGCCTTATAGTCCTTCGATGAGCGATCGAAGCCGCTCGCTGTTGCTCGGCTGCGCGGTGTTCGCGCTGGCCGCGGTAGGGGTTGCGCTGGTGCTGCAGCACGCGTTCGACATGCGTCCTTGCGCGTGGTGCGTGTTCCAGCGGCTGCTCTACCTGCTGGTTGCGGCCTTCGCGCTCGCCGGCCTGGCCTTCGGCGGGCGCGCGGGCGTCCGGCGTTCGTTCGCGGCGCTTGCCGCGCTCGCTGCGGCGGCCGGCGTGTGGGCCGCGCTGCACCAGCAGCTCGTTGCCGCGCAGACGCAGTCGTGCGCGTTCACCTTCGCCGATCGGGTGCTGATGCAGTTGCGGCTCGACGAGACGCTGCCGTGGCTGTTCTTCGCCGATGCGTCGTGCAGCGAGGCGAACGTGCCGCTGCTCGGCGTGCCCTTCGCGCTGTGGAGCGTCGCGGCCTTCGTGCTGCTCGCCGCGGGCGCGTCGTTCGCGGCATTGTCGTCGAAGGCGCCGCGCGCGCGGCGCTCGCCGCTTCCGGAGGTACCGTCATGAATGCGCTCGAACAGCTCAAGCAGTTCACCGTCGTCGTCGCCGACACGAGCGATTTCCGCACGATCCAGCAGTACGGCGCACGCGACGCGACCACCAACCCGTCGCTCGTGCTCAAGGCCGCGCAGAAGGACGAATACGCGCAACTGCTGCGGCAGTGCGTCACCGACCACGCGAGGGAGGACACGCAGTCGCTCGCCGACCGCCTGCTCGTGCGCTTCGGGCAGGAGATCCTGAAGGTCGTTCCGGGGCGCGTGTCCACCGAAACCGATGCGCGCCTGTCCTTCGACACGCAGGCGAGCATCGCGCGCGCGCAGCGCATCGTCGCCTTCTACGAGGAGTCGGGCATTTCGCGCGAGCGCGTGCTGATCAAGGTCGCCTCCACCTGGGAGGGGATCCGCGCCGCCGAGCAGCTCGAGCGCCAGGGGATCCACTGCAACCTGACGCTGCTGTTCTCGTTCCCGCAGGCGGTCGCCTGCGCCGAGGCGGGCGTGACGCTGATCTCGCCCTTCGTCGGCCGCATCTACGACTGGTATCGCAAGCACGAGAACCGCGACTACGCGCCCGAGGAAGATCCGGGCGTGCTGTCGGTGCGTCGCATCTACGACTACTACAAGAAATTCGGCTACGCCACCGAGGTGATGGGCGCGAGCTTTCGCAGCACCGGGCAGGTGCTCGCGCTGGCCGGCTGCGACCTGCTGACGATCAGCCCCGACCTGCTCGGACAGCTGGCCGAATCGGATCGGCGCGTCGAGCGAAAGCTCGACCCGAAGGCCGCGCACGACAAGGACATCGAGCGGGTCTCCTTCGACGAGAAGAGCTTCCGCTACGCGGTCAACGAGGATGCGATGGCCACCGACAAGCTCGCCGAGGGCATCCGCATCTTCGCCGCCGACGTCGTGAAGCTCGAGCAGCTGGTGGCGAAGCTGCGCTGATCGCGGCGGGTGCCGTCGCGCTGCGCGCCCTGGTGCCGCGCGCTGCCGCCGTCGCTCACCAGATCCCCATCGACAGGCCCGCGCCGAGCGCGCGGCCCAGTTCTCGCGCGCTTTCGAGCTGCACGGGCTCGATGCGCTTCGGCGCGAGGATCTCCTCGGGCGTCTGCGCACCGACGACGACGACGAGCGGCGGCGCGATCTCCTTCAGCCGCCAGCCGGTGGCGATGCGCGCGATCTGGCGTGCGGCGCCGGTTCCGTCGGTGCCCGCGCAGACGAGCGTCGCATAGGGCAGGCCGTCGACTCGCCCGAGCACCGGGTAGTAGCTGCGGTCGAAGAAGTCCTTCGTCATGCCCGCCATCGACGCCAGGTTCTCCGGCGTCGCGAAGACGAAGGCCTGCGCCGCGAGCACGTCGGCTGCGTCGGCCTGATCGGCGCGCAGCGAAACGACTTCGACGCCCGGTTCCTCGCGAGCCCCTTCGGCCAGCGCGTCCGCCAGCTGGCGCGTGCCGCCGGTCATCGACCACCAGACGATCAGCAGGCGGGGCATCTCAACGACCGGTGCTGCCGAAGCCCCCCGTTCCGCGCGCGCTCTCGTCGAAGCTGTCGACGACGTTCCACTGCACCTGGACGACCGGGACGACGACGAGCTGCGCGATGCGATCCAGCGGCTCGATCGTGAAGGCGTCGCGGCCGCGGTTCCAGCACGAGACCATCAGCGGACCCTGGTAGTCGGAGTCGATCAGTCCGACGAGGTTGCCGAGGACGATGCCGTGCTTCGCGCCCAGGCCCGAGCGCGGCAGGATCATCGCCGCGAAATGCGGATCGCCGATGTGGATCGCCAGGCCGGTGGGGAGCAGCTGCGCGGCGCCGGGTTCCAGCACGAGCGGTGCGTCGATGCAGGCGCGCAGGTCGAGCCCGGCGCTGCCTTTCGTCGCGTAGGCGGGCATCTGCGCCGCCAGGCGCGGGTCGAGGATGCGTACGTCGAGTTTCACGGAATGCGCCTGGATTGCGCCGCCTGCGGGTGTCTGGCGGGCGGATTTCTCATCGAGCGAGCCGGCGCGCGATCTCGTCGGCGAGCGCGCGCGCGAGCGCGTCCTTGCCCGCGCGCGGCAGGCGTTGCGAGCCGTGCTCGTCGATGAGCAGCAGTTCGTTGTCGTCGCGCCCGAAGGTTTCGGGGCCGAGGTTGGCGACCAGCAGCGGGACGCCCTTGCGCGCGCGCTTGGCCGCGCCGTGCTCTTCGAGCTTCTCGCTCTCGGCGGCGAAGCCCACGCAGTACGGCGCGTCGGGCCGGCGCGCGACGCTCGCCAGGATGTCGGGGTTCTCGGCGAACTCGAGCGTGGGCGCGCGGCCGCTGTCGTCCTTCTTCCACTTGTTCGCGCTCGCGTTCGCCACCCGCCAGTCGGCGACGGCGGCCACGCCGACGAAGACGTCGAAGCGGCGCTCTTCGCCCTGCCCGGCGTCGAGCTGTGCCATGACCGCGTCGTGCATGCGTTGCGCCGTGTCGACGTCGATGCGCAGGACGCCGCGCGGACCGGCGAGGGCAGTGGGCCCGGCGACGAGCACGACCTCTGCGCCCGCATCGCGCAGCGCGCGCGCGAGCGCGAAGCCCATCTTTCCGGAGGAGCGGTTCGTGATGCCGCGCACCGGGTCGATCGGCTCGAAGGTGGGGCCGGCGGTGAGCAGCACGCGCCGGCCGGCGAGCGTCTTCGGCACGAAGCTCGCGGCGATCTCCTCGACCAGCTCGAGCGGCTCGAGCATCCGCCCGAGGCCGACCTCGCCGCAGGCCTGGTCGCCGCTGCCCGGACCGGCGACGAGCACGCCGTCGGCGACGATCTGCGCGACGTTGCGCTGCGTGGCCGGATGCGCCCACATCTGCCGGTTCATCGCCGGCGCGACGAGGAGCGGGCATTCGCGCGCCAGGCACAGCGTGGAGAGCAGGTCGTCGGCCAGGCCGTGCGCGAGCTTGGCGAGGAAGTCGGCGGTGGCCGGCGCGACGACGATCGCGTCGGCGCCGCGCGACAGCTCGATGTGCGCCATGTTGTCGGGGATGCGCGCATCCCATGCATCGACGAAGACCGGCTCGCCGCTCAGCGCCTGGAAGGTGACCGGGCCGACGAAACGCGTCGCGGCATCGGTCATCACCACCTGCACGCGGGCGCCGGCGCGCTGCAGCTCGCGCACGAGTTCGGCCGCCTTGTAGGCGGCCACGCCGCCGGTGACGCCGAGCACGATCCGTTTGCCGTTGAGCATTGGGAGGAAGGTGAAGGGTGAAGGGTGAAGGGTAGCGCGCTTTCGCGCGCCGATCGCCCGGTGTTTCGCGTCTTCTCAGGTCTGCACCGGAGTGCGGCGATCCCGAGTCTCCGATCGCGGCCCCGGCCGCTGGACCGGATCGAACTCCGCCCGCAGGTGCCGGACGGGCACGGCGAATTCGAGGTCCAGGCGCTCGAGCAGGTCGATGATCGCCAGGTTGATCCGCTGCTGGACGTCCATGTACAGCGCGTAGTCCGAAGCGAGCACGTAGTAGACGAACTCGAACTCGAGTCCGTATTCTCCGAAGGCCGACTGGTGTCCGCGGTCGAAGCGCACGTCCTGCTGCGCGCGGATGATCTCCTTCACCGCTTCGACGACCTGGCGCACGCGTTCGCTCGTCGTTCCGTAGGGCAGGCGAAAGCCGAAGACGACTCGACGGTGCGGCATCCGGCTGTAGTTGCGCACCAGTTGCTCGAGCAGCTTCGAGTTGGCGATGACGAGCTGCTCGCCGCGCAGCGAGTCGATGCGCGTGCTCTTGATGCCGACGTTGCGCACCGTGCCGAGGTCGTTGCCGAAGGCGATGAACTCGCCGACCTCGAAGGGCTTGTCCAGGCCGATGCTGATCGACGAGAAGAGGTCGCCGAGCAGGCTCTGCAGCGCGAGGGCCACCGCGACGCCGCCGATGCCCAGGCTGGCGACGAAGGCGGTGATGTCGACGCCCGCGTTGGCGAGCATCGCCATCAGCAGCGTCGTCCAGACGAAGAGCTGCGCCGTCCAGCGGAGGATGCCGGCCAGGACCGGATTGCCGCGCATCTTCCCGTCGGCCGCGCTCGGGCGGGTGAGCGACAGCTCGATCAGCGCGTTGATCCACAGCGCGATCTGCACGCCGATCAGCGCGAAGGTGAGGTTGTGCAGGATCGTCCCGGCGCGCCGCGAAAGATCGAGGAACTCGGCGGCGAACACCAGCGAGAGCAGCAGCAGGATCCAGTTGCGCGTCGTGCGCACGATGACGTGCAGCGGACGCGCGGCACGCGCCGCAGGCTCCGGCAGGCGCTCGTCGAGACGGCGCAGATGCGAGCGCAGCAGGCCGAGCACCGTGCTCGCGATACCGAAGCCGACGAGCGCGGCCGCGACGGCGATGAGCCAGTTCGCCACCGGATTGCCCAGCCACTGCAGCTGATTCAGCCGTTCGAGCATCCGTTGTCTTTCATCGATGGCGCCGCACGCGCCGCAGCTCGTCGACGACGAGCAGGACGGCCCCGAGGGTGATCGCGCTGTCGGCGACGTTGAACGCGGGCCAGTGGAAACGCTGCCAGTGCAGCAGCACGAAGTCGACCACGTGCCCGCGCGCGATGCGGTCGACGACGTTGCCGATCGCCCCGCCCAGGATCAGCGCGAGCGCGAACGCGAACAGGCGCTGCGAGCCGTGGCGGGCGAGCAGCCAGACGATGAAGGCCGCGGCCGCCGCGCCGAGCGCAATGAAGAACCAGCGCTGCCAGCCCGCCGCGTTCGCGAGGAAGCTGAACGCGGCGCCGCGGTTGTAGACCAGCGTCAGGTCGAACAGGCCCGGGACGACGGCGAGACGCTCGCCATAGGAGAAGACGCGCTCGACCGCGAATTTCGTCGCCTGGTCGAGCGCCACGACCAGCGCGGCGATCCCCAGCCATTTTCCGATCGCGGCCCCGCCGCTTCGCGCCATCGTCGCTCCCGTGGTCCGTTGCGCCCCGGGGGGAGGGTACCAGCGTCTACGCGAAGCGCCGCACCTCGCCTTCGCCGTACAGGTTCGACACGCAGCGCCCGCAGATCGCCGGATGCGCGGGGTCGGCGCCGACGTCGTCCCGATAGTGCCAGCAGCGCTCGCATTTGGTCGCATCGCTGGCGCGCACCTCGATCGCCTCGTCCTCGGCAGCGGCCACGCGCACGACCCTCGCGCCCGAGGTGATCCAGACGAAGCGCAGGTCGTCGTCGAGCGAGGCGAGCGCCTCGTGCGTCTCGCCGGCTGCGCGCACCTCGACCTCGGCCTGCAGCGACGAGCCGATGCCGCCGGCGGTGCGCAGGTCCTCGAGCTTCTTCGTCACTTCCGCGCGCATCGAGCGGATGCGCGTCCACTTCGCGACGAGCGCGGCGGTGTCGGGCGCCTCGACGTCGGCCCAGCGCTCGACGCCTTCGAAGCGGTGCCAGGTCTGCGTGAAGATCGTGCCGCCTTGGTCGCGATGCAGCTGCGGCGCGAAGATCGGCCAGGCCTCCTCGGCGGTGAACGACAGCACCGGCGCGACGATGCGCAGCAGCGCGTTCGTGACGTGGTGCAGCGCCGTCTGCGCCGAGCGGCGCGCGAGCGAGTTCTCCGCGGCGGTGTACAGCCGGTCCTTCAGCACGTCGAGATAGAAGGCGCCCAGGTCTTCCGAGCAGAAGGTGTGGATGCGCGCGATCGCCGGGTGGAACTCGAAGCGCTCGTAGTCGGCCTCGATGGCCTTCTGCCAGGCGGCCGTCATCGCGATCGCGTAGCGGTCGATCTCGAGCAGCTCGTCGGCGGCGACCGCGTCGCGTGCGATGTCGAAGTCGGAGACGTTGGCCAGCAGGAAGCGCAGCGTGTTGCGGATGCGCCGGTAGGCCTCGACGACGCGCGCGAGGATCTCCTTCGACAGCGACATCTCGCCCGAGTAGTCGGTGCTGGCCACCCACAGCCGCAGGATCTCGGCGCCCAGCGTTCCGGCGACCTCCTGCGGCTCGATGCCGTTGCCGAGCGACTTGCTCATCTTGCGGCCCTGGCCGTCGACGGTGAAGCCGTGCGTGAGCAGCGCCTTGTACGGCGGCACGCCGTTCAGCATCGACGACGTGAGCAGCGACGAGTGGAACCAGCCGCGGTGCTGGTCGCTGCCTTCGAGATACATGTCGGCCGGGAAATGCGATTTCGCCGCATGCGAGCCGCGCAGCACCGTCTGGTGCGTCGTGCCCGAGTCGAACCAGACGTCGAGCGTGTCGCGGCTCTTCCCGTAGTGCTCGGCCTCGTCGCCGAGCAGCTCGCGCGGATCGAGCCGCTGCCAGGCCTCGATGCCCTCCTGCTGCACGCGCTGCGCGACCGCTTCGAGCAGCTCCAGCGTGCGCGGGTGCAGCTCGCCCGTCTCCTTGTGCAGGAAGAAGGCCATCGGCACGCCCCATTGCCGCTGGCGCGACAGCGTCCAGTCTGGACGCTGCGCGATCATCGCGTGCAGCCGCGCCTTGCCCCAGGCCGGATAGAAGCGCGTCGCCTCGACGCCGGCCAGCGCGGACTGGCGCAGCGTGGGCCCGCCGTCGGCGGGAACGACGTCCATGCCGGCGAACCACTGGCTCGACGCGCGATAGATCACCGGTGACTTGTGCCGCCAGCAGTGCATGTAGCTGTGCGTGTATTCCCAGGTGTCGAACAGCACGCCGATCTCGCGCAGGTACTCGACGATGCGCGGGTTGGCGTCCCAGATCGACAGCCCGCCCCAGTTCGGCAGCGACGCGGCGTAGCTGCCGTCGCCCTGCACCGGCTGCAGGATGTCCTCGTCGCGCATGCCGTGCGCCTTGCACGACAGGAAGTCCTCGACGCCGTAGGCCGGCGCCGAATGGACGATGCCGGTGCCCGACTCGAGCGTGACGTAGTCGCCCAGGTACACCGGCGAGAGCCGCTCGGCGAAAGGGTGGCGGAACGCGATGCGATCGAGCGCGCGTCCCTTGGCGGTGGCGAGCACCTCGCCTTCGAGCTTCCACGCCTTCAGGCACGCCTCGACGCGCTCGGCGGCGAGCACGAGCAGCGCCGGCGCGCCCTGCCAGTCGACGCGCACCAGCGCGTAGTCGAAATCGGGGTGGACGTTCAGCGCCTGGTTGGCGGGAATCGTCCACGGCGTCGTCGTCCAGATCACCGCGTAGCCGCGCTCGACCGGCAGCTTCGGCAGGCCGAAGGCGCGCGCCAGGCGCTCGGGCTCGGCGAAGGGGAAGCCGACGTCGATCGCCGGGTCGGTGCGGTCGCGATACTCGACCTCGGCCTCGGCCAGCGCCGAGCCGCAGTCGAAGCACCAGTTCACCGGCTTGAGCCCGCGATAGAGGAAGCCCTTTCGAAGGATGCGGCCGAGCGCGCGCAGCTCGTCGGCCTCGTTGCCCGGCGCCATCGTCAGGTACGGATCCTTCCAGTCGCCGAGCACGCCGAGCCGGATGAAGTCGCGCTTCTGGCGAACGATCTGCTCGGTGGCGTAGGCGCGCGATTTCGCCTGCACCTCGTCGGCCGACAGGTGCTTGCCGTAGCGCTTCTCGATCTGGATCTCGATCGGCATGCCGTGGCAGTCCCAGCCCGGCACGTAGTGCGCGTCGTAGCCGGCCATGTTGCGGCTCTTGACGATGACGTCCTTCAGGATCTTGTTGACCGCGTGTCCCAGGTGGATGTCGCCGTTGGCGTAGGGCGGGCCGTCGTGCAGCACCCAGACGGGACGGCCTTTCGAGGCGACGCGGATGCGTTCGTAGACGTCTTCGTCCTGCCACTGCTGCGTCCACGCGGGCTCGCGCTTCGCGAGGTCGCCGCGCATCGGGAACGGCGTCTCGGGCATGTTCAGGGTGTCTCGCCACCCTTTGTCGCGGCGCGCGGCAGGTTTTCCTTCGGCCATCGGTGCTCCGGGGCTCAATCGGCGAAATCGGGAGGGACGGCGGGACGGGCGTCCCGCGCCTCGCGTGCGGACATTTCGCGCGCGTCGTGGGCCTCGCGCGCGAACACTTCGCGCGCGTCGTTGGCATCAAGCGCGATCTGCGCACGCAACGCGTCCAGCGAATCGAAGTTGCGTTCGTCGCGCAGCTTCGCGACGAACTCGACGCGCACCAGGCGTCCGTAGGCGGGCTCGTCGAAATCGAACAGATGCGTCTCGAGCAGCAACGGCCCGTTTCGCTCGACGGCGGGGCGGGTGCCCAGGCTCGCCACGCCGGGGACCGGCGCTTCGCGCAGCCCGTGCGCGCGCACGACGAAGACGCCGTGCACCGCCGGCCGCGCGAAGGGGATGCGCACGTTCATCGTCGGAAAGCCGAGCGTGCGGCCGAGCTTGCGCCCGTGGAGCACGCGTCCGCAGATCGAATAGGGCCGTCCGAGCAGGGCGGCGGCGAGCGGGAAGTCGGCGGCCGCCAGCGCGGCGCGCACGGCGGAACTCGAGACGCGCTCGCCTTCGCGTTCGATCGTGGCGAGCCGTTCCAGCTCGAAGCCCGAGGGCTGCGCGAGCCGCTGCAGCAGCGCGTAGTCGCCGGCGCGGCGCGCGCCGAAACGGAAGTCGTCGCCGATCAGCAGGTAGCGCGTCTGCAGGCCGCCGACGAGGATCTCCTCGACGAAGCGCTGCGGCGACAGCGACGCGAGCGAGCGGTCGAAGCGCGCGATGCAGACGCGGTCCACGCCGCACTCGGCCAGCGCATCGATCTTGTCGCGCAGCGTGCTGATGCGGGTGGGCGCGGTGGCATCGGGCCTGCCGGCGGCGAGGGCGAGCGAGGCGAAGTACTCGCGCGGATGCGGCTCGAAGGTGAGCACGCAGACCGGCAGCCCGCGCGCATGCGCGTTTTCCCGCAGCATCGCGATCACCGCGCGATGGCCGACGTGCATGCCGTCGAAGTTGCCGATGGTGAGCGCGCACGGGCGGCGCCTGTCGGGAGGCGGCTGGCGGCGGAAGATTTCCATCGGGAGGGGCGGTTGCGGGGGGCTTGCGGCGCGGCAAAACCTTGAATTATAAGGCGCGCCGGCCGCGTTTCCCGCGATGATAAGCTTGGCCGATGAAGAGCATCGTCGTGCTGATCTCCGGGCGCGGCTCGAACATGACGGCGATCGCGCAGGCGCTGCGCGACGAGCGCTGGCCCGCGCGCATCGCCTGCGTCGTCGCCGACCGCCCGGGCGCGGCGGGCCTGGCGCGTGCGCGTGAACAAGGCATCGACACCGAGGTCGTCGATTTCCGCGCCTTCGATTCGCGTGCCGGCTTCGAGGCGGCGCTGGCCACCGCGATCGACCGCCATGCGCCCGACCTCGTCGTGCTGGCCGGATTCATGCGAATCCTCGGCGACGCCTTCGTCGACCGCTATGCGCATCGCATGCTGAACATCCATCCTTCGCTGCTGCCCGCGTTCCCCGGCCTGCACACGCATCGGCGCGCGCTCGAAGCCGGCGTCGCCGTGCACGGGGCGACGGTCCACCTGGTCGGGCGCGAACTCGACCTGGGGCCGATCGTCGCGCAGGCCGCGCTCGCCGTGCTTCCCGACGACGACGAGGATCGCCTGGCCGCGCGCGTGCTCGCGCTCGAGCACCGGCTGTATCCGGCGGCGGTGCGCTGGTTCGTCGAGGGGCGGCTCGCGGTGCAGGACGCGCGTGTCGTGCTGCGCGAGCCCCGCCCGGGCGAGACCCGCTGCCTATGGGGCGGCTGATGCGGGGAGCCTGATGCGTTTCGGCGCGATGCGCCGGCAGGCGCTGGCGCAGGCGCTGCACAGCGCCGATCGTCCCGCCGACGTGGCCCTGCGCGCCTTCTTCCGCGCGCATCCCGCGCTCGGCCGGCGCGATCGGGCGCGGATCGCCGAATCGGTGTTCGACGTGCTGCGCCAGCGGCGACTGTACGAGCGGATCGCTTTCGGCGCAGGCAGCGAGCCGGTGCATGCGCCGATACAGGAGCGGCCCGAGGAGGCTGTGCTCGATGCGCTGCTCGAAGTCGCCGACGCGCGGCTCGAAGGCCGGCTCGAGGTTCCGGACGGACTGCCCTTCGAGCTGCGCTGCAGCCTTCCCGACTGGCTCGCGCAGGCGCTGCTCGCGCAGTTCGGCGAGGTCGAGGCGCAGGCGCTCGCCGCCGCGCTGCTCGAGCCGGCGCCGCTCGACCTGCGGGCGAACGTGCTGAAGGCCGATCGCGCAGCCGTGCGTCGCGAGCTCGACGAGGCCGGCATCGAGACGCACGAACTGCCGCACGGCCCGAACGCGCTTCGGGCGAGCGGCAAGCCCGCGCTCGAACGCACGGCCGGCTATCTGGCCGGGCGCTTCGAAGTGCAGGACGTCGGCAGCCAGCTGCTGGCGATGCTCGCCGCGCCGCGTCGCGGCCAGACGGTGATCGACCTGTGCGCCGGCGCCGGCGGCAAGACGCTCGCGATGGCCGCGGCGATGCGCTCGACCGGGCACCTCTACGCCTGCGACGTTTCGGCGAAGCGGCTGCAGCGGATGCGGCAGCGGCTCGCGCGCAGCGGCGCCGACAACGTGTTCCCGATCGTCATCGCCGGCGAGCGCGACGCGCGCCTCGAGCGGCTGCGGGGCAGGGCCGACGTCGTGCTGGTCGACGCTCCGTGCACCGGCACCGGAACGCTGCGCCGCGCACCCGACCTGAAATGGCGCATCGGCCCCTTCGAGCGCGACGGCTTCGTCGCGCAGCAGCGCGCGCTGCTGGACGCCGCCGCCGCGCTGGTGCGACCCGGCGGGCATCTCGTCTATGCCACCTGCAGCCTGCTCGCCACCGAGAACGACGAGCAGCGCGACGCCTTCGAGTCGCGCCATCCGCGATGGATGCGCTGCGGTCCGCGCGCGGTGCTCGAGGCGCAGGGGGCGAAGCTGCATGCGCAGGCCACGGCGGACGACACGCTTCGCCTGCTGCCGCATCGCGACGACTGCGACGGCTTCTTCGCGGTGCGCTGGCGACGCTCGGACGAAGGTTAGAATCGACCCACCGAATCCCACGAAGCGACCGTGAAGCGAGCCCACGCATGAGTTCCCAAGCCGCGCCTGCGGCGCCCGCCGACGCCGGGCGCAGTCCGGTCACGCAACCGCGGCTCGCCGAGATGCGCGCACGCGGAGAGCCGATCGCGATGCTCACCTGCTACGACGCGAGCTTCGCCGCGCTGCTCGATTCGGTGGGCATCGACAGCCTGCTCGTCGGCGATTCGCTCGGCATGGTCGTGCAGGGACACTCGTCCACGCTGCCGGTCACGCTCGACGAAGTCGCCTACCACGTTCGCTGCGTGGCGCGCGCCACCCGTTATGCCTGGCTCATCGCCGACATGCCTTTCGGCAGCTACCATGCGAGCCCCGAATCCGCGCTCGCCAACGCCGTCGCGCTGATGCGCGCCGGCGCGCAGATGGTCAAGATCGAAGGCGGCGCGTGGCTCGCGCCGACGGTGGAACTGTTCGCGCGCGCCGGCATTCCGGTGTGCGCGCATCTGGGCCTCACGCCGCAGTCGGTGCACGTGCTCGGCGGCTACCGCGTGCAGGGGCGCGATGCGCAGGCAGCCGACCGGCTCGTCGCCGACGCGCTCGCGCTCGAGCAGGCGGGCGCGACGATGCTCGTGCTCGAGATGGTCCCCGCGACGCTCGCCGAGACGCTCACGCAGCGCCTGACGATGCCGACCATCGGCATCGGCGCGGGTGCCGGCTGCGCCGGCCAGGTGCTCGTGCTGCACGACATGCTCGACGTCTATCCGGGACGTCGGCCGCGCTTCGTGCGCAACTTCATGGCCGGTGCGTCCAGCGTGCGCGAGGCCGTCGAACGCTATCGCGACGCGGTGAAGACGCGGGCCTTTCCCGCGGCAGAGCACGCTTTCTGACTCCCGAGGGCGTTCCGTGCGCGAGATCGCGATCGTCACCGGCGCCTCGCGCGGCCTGGGCGCCGCGATCGCCGAGCGCCTGCTGGCGCCGGATCGGCTGCTCGTCTGCGTCGCGCGCTCGGGCAACGATCCGCTCGTCGCGCGCGCACGG
>QEVN01000032.1 GCA_003576795.1 Burkholderiales bacterium | reverse complement strand
CTCGCCGGCGGACGGCCCCGCCGATTGATCAAGGTGCGCGCACTGGTCGACGCTGCGCTTCGAACGAGCGGCCTGCCGGAATGGCTGTTCGGAGAGAGCTACGACGCAGTCGGCGACCTCGCCGAGACGGTGGCGCTGCTGCTGCCCGAGCCCGCACGGCGGATCGACCGGGGTCTCGCCGAATGGATGACGCAGCACGTGCTGCCGCTGCGCGACGCAGCTCCCGTGCAGATCGAAAGCGCGATCGTCGCGATGTGGCAGGGGCTCGACGCGCACGAACGCTTCGTGCTGAACAAGCTGCTCACCGGTGAGTTCCGCGTCGGCGTCTCGCGCCAGCTCGTGCTGCGCGCGCTCGCCGGCGCCTTCGGCGTCGAAGAGAAGCGTCTCGCGCACCGCTTCGTCGGCTATGCCGACGGCGCGCACGAGCCCGATGCGGACGCGTTTCGCGCGCTGGTGTCTTCCGACGACGCGGACGGCAGCGCGTCGCTCGGCCACCCGTACCCGTTCTTCCTCTCGCACCCGCTGCAGCAGGCGCCCGAGACGCTCGGCGACGTCGCCGACTGGATCGTCGAGTGGAAGTGGGACGGCATCCGCGCGCAGCTCGTTCGGCGCGGCGGGCAGACCTGGCTGTGGTCGCGCGGCGAGGAACTGGTCACCGAGCGCTTTCCGGAGGTCGTCGAGGCGGCGCGCGGGCTGCCCGACGGCAGCGTCGTCGATGGCGAGCTGCTCGCGTGGGATGCAGAGAAAGCTCTCCCGCTGCCTTTCGCGACGATGCAGCGAAGGATCGGGCGGCTGAAGCTCGGGCCGAAGCTGCTGCGCGAGGCGCCGGTCGCGCTGCTCGCCTTCGACCTGCTCGAGCACGACGGCGCCGACATCCGCGGAATGCCGCTCGCGCTGCGCCGCGCGCGGCTCGAAGCGCTCGTCGAACCGGCGATGGCAGGATCGCTGCAACTGTCGCCGCGCATCGAAGCGCCGGACTGGAACGCGCTCGCGCGCCTGCGCGAAGAGTCGCGCGGCCGCGGCGTCGAAGGGATGATGCTCAAGCGCATGCAGTCGGCCTACGGCGTCGGCCGCACGAAATCGGTGGCCGTCGGCGACTGGTGGAAATGGAAGATCGATCCGCTGTCGGTCGACTGCGTGCTCGTCCACGCGCAGCCCGGGCACGGCCGCCGCGCGAGCCTGTACACCGACTACACCTTCGCGGTCTGGAGCGGGCCGCCGGAAGATGCGACGCGCACGCTCGTTCCCTTCGCCAAGGCGTATTCCGGACTCACCGACGAAGAGATCCGCGAGGTGGACGCGACGGTGCGCCGCACGACGATCGAGCGCTTCGGCCCGGTGCGCGTGGTCGCGCCGACGATGGTCTTCGAACTGGGCTTCGAGGGCATCCAGCGCTCGGCGCGGCACAAGTCGGGGATCGCCGTGCGCTTTCCGCGGATGCTGCGGCGGCGGCCGGACAAGCCGGTGGAGGAGGCGGATACGCTGCAAGCCCTCGAAGCGCTGCTCGCAATCGACGAATCCGGACGATGAAAGTCGCGCAGCCCCGAGCGCACTGCGAAATACAGCGCTTCCGCTCCCGAAACGGTTTGCGTAGTCAAAAATGCTGCGTCACGCAGCGGAACGTGCAAGCGGCGGCGCCGCGGTGCCGCGTGGGCTCACTCCATTACTGCCGCGCCCGGCGCGCCCGCCGGCGCCTTCCTCGGCCGCAGCAGCGCGATCAGCGGGGTCGCCGCCAGCGTCACCCACATCATCAGCCGGAAGTCGTCCAGGTACGCGAGCGTGGCCGCC
The DNA here is from genome assembly GCA_003576795.1 of Burkholderiales bacterium. Taxonomy (GTDB): domain Bacteria; phylum Pseudomonadota; class Gammaproteobacteria; order Burkholderiales; family Burkholderiaceae_E; genus Zeimonas. Next base: position 16,777 of record QEVN01000032.1, on the reverse strand, counting down.
TGGCGCGTGACCTCGCCTTCGATCATCGCCAGGCCCTGCAGCGAGTGCAGGTCGAGCGCGCCGGCGTCGACGGCGGCGCGCAACGGCAGGCTGAACGGATTGATGTACTGCGCGAGCGCCGCGTGTCCCGACTGCGTCCAGCGCGCGAGCATCGTGATGACCACCGAAACGCCGATGCTCATGCCGATGTTGCGGATCAGGCTGTACAGCGACGTGCCCTCGTTGCGCAGCGCCGGAGCGAGCGTGGAGAACGTGACGGTGGACAGCGGCACGAACAGGAAGCCGAGCCCCAGCCCCTGGACGATGCCGGTGCGCACGATGTCCCAGCCGCTGATGTCCAGGTCGAAGTGCGTCATCTCCCACTGCGAGATCGCGGTGAGCGCCAGCCCGGCGAGCAGTTGCAGGCGCACGTCGACCCGCCCCGACAGGCGCCCGACGACGAGCATCGCGAACATCGTCCCCACGCCGCGCGGCGCGAGCAGCAGTCCGACGTCGACCACCGGATAGCCCATCAGGTTCTGCAGGAACGGCGGCAGCAGCGTCATCGTCGTCAGCAGGATCATGCCGACGACGAAGATGAACAGCAGGCCGATGACGAAGTTGCGGTCGCGAAACAGCGCCGGCTCGAGAAACGGGTGCTCGTGCGTGAGCGTGTGCGCGACGAACAGGTAGAGCGCTCCGCCCGCGAGAATCGCCTCGGCGACGATCTCGGCGCTCGCGAACCAGTCGAGCGTGCCGCCGCGGTCGAGCATCATCTGGAACGCGCCGATCGCCACGCTGAGCAGCGCGAAGCCGAGCCAGTCGAAGCGGCGTTCGCGTTGCTGCGGCGTCTCGTGCACGTAGGTGGCGATACCCAGCCAGGCGAGGATGCCGAAGGGCAGGTTGATGTAGAACACCCAGCGCCAGTTGTAGTACTCGGTGAGCCAGCCGCCGAGCGTGGGCCCGAGGATCGGTCCCACCATCACGCCCAGGCCCCACAGCGCCATCGCGGAGCCGTGCTGCTCGCGCGGATAGCTGTCGAGCAGCACCGCCTGCGACAGCGGAACGAGGCTCGCGCCGAACACGCCCTGCATCAGGCGGAACAGCACGATCTGGTCGAGGTTCTGCGCGGCGCCGCACAGCATCGACGTGATCGTGAAGCCGACCACCGACCACAGGAACAGCCGCTTGCGGCCGAAACGCGCGGCGAGGAATCCGGTGAGCGGAATGCAGATCGCCGCCGCGACGATGTACGAGGTGAGCACCCACGAGATCTGCTCGTAGGTTGCGCCCATCGTTCCCTGCATGTGCGGCAGCGCGACGTTGGCGATCGTCGTGTCGAGCGCCTGCATGATCGTCGACAGCATCACCGATACGGTGATCGCGCCGCGATGCGCGACCGGGCCCGATGCGCTCGCCGCCGCGTTCATGACGATCGCTTCAGAAGCCGAGGCCGAACAGCGTGCGGCGATGCCCGGTGTCCACCCGCACCGTCGCGCTCATCCCGGCGCGCAGGCGCGGTGCGTCGGACGGCGTGTCGATCCGCACGCGCAGCGGCACGCGCTGCGCCACCTTCACCCAGTTGCCGGTCGCGTTCTGCGGCGGAAGGATCGAGAACTCGGCGCCGGTGGCCGGGCTCAGGCTCTCGACCACGCCGCTCCAGCTGCGATCCGGGAAGGTGTCGATGTGCACCTCGACCGGCTGGCCCGGATGCACGTAGGTGAGGTCCTTCTCCGGGAAGTTCGCCTCGATCCACGGACGGGCGTCGGCGACGAGCGACGCGGCCGTCGCGCCCGTGGCGACGAACTGCCCCGGCTTGGGCAGATGGCTGATCGTGCCGTCCATCGAAGCGCGCACCTCGATGCGCGACAGATCGAGTCGCGCCTGCTCGAGTTCGGCCAGTGCCGCGCGGTAGCTCGGATGCGACTCGATCGGAAGGTCGATGCTTCCGCCGAGCGTGGCGGCGATGCGCTGCAGGTCCTCCTGCTGCGCCTGCAGTTGCTGTTGCGCGATCTCGACGCTCTTGCGCGCGTCGTCGAGCTTCGACGCCGAGATGAAGTTGCGCGCGGCGAGGTCCGCCTGCCGCGCCTGCTCCTTGCGAGCGAATTCGAGCTGCGTGCGCGCGAGCGCGATCTGCGCCTGCTTCTCGCGATAGCTCGCCTTCGTCGCCGCCAGGTCGGTGCGCACCTGGCCGAGCTTCGCCTCCGCCTTCGACAGCGCGACCCGGAAGGGCGCCGGGTCGAGGCGGAACAGCGGCTGGCCGGCCCGCACGATCTCGTTCTCCTGCACGAACACCCCGATGACCGCCCCGGATACCTCGGCGCTCACCGGCACCTTGTCGGCCTTGACGAAAGCGTTGTCGGTTTCGACGTAGCGTCCGCCGAGCAGCCAGAAGGCGCCGCCGGCGATCACCGCGAGGAGCGGGACGACGACGAGGAGCGTCCAGCGCAATGCGCGGCGGCGGCGTAGCAGGGTGGCGTCGGGCGAGCGGTCTCGCCGATGCTCGTTGGCAGGGGCCCGCGCTTCGGCTTCGCCCTGCGTGCGGGCCGGCGAAGCGGGCACGGCAGGCTGCGGCCGGCCGTCCTCGGGCCGCGCCCGTGCCTCGGTGTGCCGAAGCGCCTCCGTACGGTCGTTCATTTCGCGTGCCTCGCAGCGCCTGCGCTCGTACGCGCCTTCGAGGGCCGCACCGCGGGCAAGCGCCGCACATCGCGGGCCCTGCCGTCGCTGCCGCCCTCGACATCGCTGTCGCCGTCCCCGTCGCCGGCCAGGTTGTGGCGCATCGACGCGAGCGTCCGCAGCAGCGCATCGGCCTGCGCCGGATCGATGCCGGCGAGGGCATCCTTGCGCACCGAAGCGCCGACGTGCCCGATCGAGGCGAGCGACGCTTCGGCGCGCGAGGTCGGGTATACGCGCCATGCGCGCCGGTCGCGGGGATCGACGCGGCGCTCGACGAGGCCGCGGTGCGCCAGCTCGTCGAGCAGCCGGACGAGCGTGATCGGCTGGATCTCCAGCCGGCTCGCGAGTTCGACCTGGCGCAGCCCGGGGCTGCGCGCCAGGTGCACGAGCGCGCGCGCCTGTGCGAAGGTCAACTCGTGGCCTTCGAGCCGGCGAGCGAATGCGCGCCGCATCAGGCGCGAGACGTCGGCGAGCAGGAAGCCGAGCGAGTCCTGGGATCGGTTCACGGCGAAGGCGGCGTCGGATAATACGCAATACGTATTATAAGCCGGCCTTCGCATGGAGGCCGGCGCGCCCCGGGCCTCCCCCCGCCGCTCGCGCCCCTTGTCAGCGCACGACGCTGCTGCGATCCCGGTGTCGGGCGCCGGGATCCGTTTTCACCGCCGCGCGCGGCCCGAAGCCGCCCCCCGCTGCGAGTGCAACTGTTCGCGCTGCGCGGGCGTGAGGATCTTTTCGAACTGCTCCGCGGCGTCGAGCCGCGACTCGAGCATCTGCTGGTGCAGTTCGGCGATGCGCTGGTTGGCCGCGAGGATCGCCGCGCGGTTGCGCGTACCCGGCTCGGAACCCCACGCGTCCTGCAGCTTGTCCATTTCGTCCTGGATCTGGCCCATCAGCGCCCAGTTCTTGCGTCGCTGCTGCTGCTGCAACTCGCGCAGCTGCTTGCGCTGCGCATCGTCGAGGTCGAGCGAGCCGAGCGCGCCCCACCGCCCCGTGTGCCAGCCGGGGCCGGGGCCGCCCATCATCCCCGGGCCCATTCCCCAGCCGGGGCCGCCCATCATCCCGTGTCCCATGCCCCAGCCGCAGCCGGCGCCCGGCCCGCCGAAACCCGGCCCCGGACCGTAGCCGCCGCGGCCCATCCCGTAGCCGGGGCCGTAACCTCCAGGGCCGTAGCTTTCGCCGCCGCCATAGCCGGGTCAGTAGCCGCCCATCATTCCCGGCCCATAGCCGCCCATCATCCCCGGCCCGTAGCCGTCGCCCATCATTCCCGGGCCGGACCGGTAGCCGCGCCCGTAGCGGTTGCCGCTGCGATCGCTCGCGGCCGAATCGGCGCCCGCCGACGGCGGCGCTCCGGAGGAAGACGCGCTGCTGGAAGGTGCAGCGGGGGCCGCCGCAGGCGGTGTCGCCGGCGACGCCGGGGCTGCCGGCGACTGCGGCTGCCCATACGCGCCGGAGATGCCGAACGCCAGCGCGATCGCCGACAGAACGGGGAACGAGGAAGACGCTTTCACGGTGGATTCCTCTGCCGGCGGTTGGGGGCAGGCCTCGCGCGCGGCGGCCGGCGTTGCTTGCGCGCGAACCCTTCGCGGCCGATCGGGCCGCAGCAGGCTATCCTCGCAGTCTGCACCGTCGCATCCCGGCAGGTTCCCCTTGTTCTCCTACGCCATGCGGCTACTTGCGCGCAGTCGCCGCCTCTTCGTCACGCTGATGAAAGTGATGCTGCCGGTGATGATCGCCGTGCAGCTCGCCGAGCATTGGGGCTGGATCGAGGCGCTCGGCCATGCGATCGCACCGGCGATGGCTTGGCTCGCGCTGCCGCCCGAGGCCGGTCTCATCTGGATCACCGGTGCCTTCGTCGGCATCTACGGTGCGATCGCCGCGATGATCGGCTTGGCGTCGCAACTCGAACTGAGCACCGGGCAGCTGAGCGCGCTGTGCGCGATGCTGCTGTTCGCGCATGGACTGCCGGTCGAGCAGTCGATCGTGCGCCGCGCCGGCGCGAGCTTCTGGGCCACCGGCGCGCTGCGCGTCGGCGTCGCCCTCGCCTACGGCGGCGCGGTCGCCTGGGGGAGCCGGCTCACCGGCGTGCTCGACGACCCGGTGTCGCTCGCCTGGATGCAGGCGTCTTCGGAGGGCGCAGACCCCGGCGGACTCCTCGGGTGGGCGTACTCGACCGCGTTGTCGCTCGCGATGACCTTCGCGATCCTCGTCGCGCTGCTCGTACTGCTCGACGTGCTCGAGCGTACCGGCGTCACCCGTCGCATCACGTCGATGCTCACGCCGCTGCTGCGCTTCTCGGGGCTCGACGCGCGCGCCGCGCCGGTGACCACCGTGGGCGTACTGCTCGGGCTCACCTACGGCGGCGCGCTGATCATCGAGGAGTCCGACCGGCAGAAGTTCGACGCGCGCACGCGCTTCCTCGCGCTCGCCTGGCTGTGCCTGTCGCACTCGCTGATCGAGGACACGATCCTGCTGCTCGCTCTGGGCGCCGACGTGTGGGTCGTGCTGGTCGGGCGCGTTGCCGTCACGCTTGTGCTGATCGCCGCGCTGGCCCGCCTGCTCGGAGAACCGGGGCCCAAGGCGCCAGTGGCCGGAATGCCGGCAGCCGGCTGAGCTGCGCGCCGGCCATCGAGCATTCGCCCACGATTTCACCGGAGATCCTCTTGCCTGCACCCTCGTACGCCAGGAACGTCATCGCCGCAGCGGCTTTCGGCCTGGCCGCCGCCTTCGGCTGCGCTTCGGCCGGCGCAGTGCCGGTGCGCTACGTCGTCGAACCGAACCACACCTTCGTCAACTTCGAGGTCAAGCACTTCGACACCTCGACGGTGCGCGCGCGCTTCGACCGCGTCGACGGCTTCGTGACCGTCGACCTCGCGACCCGGCGCGGCGAGGCCGACATCACGATCGACACGGCCTCGATCAGCTCGGGCATCGCGGCCTTCGACGCACACCTGCGCAACGCGGACTTCCTCGACGTCGAGCGCCACCCGACCGCGCGCTTCCGCAGCACCGATTTCCGCTTCTTCGGCGACCGCGTCGTCTCGCTCGTCGGCGAACTGACGCTGCTCGGCAAGACCCTGCCGGTGCGGCTCGATGCGAGCAACTTCAACTGCTACGACTCGCCGGTGGTCAAGGCGCGCGTCTGCGGAGGCGACTTCGAAACGAAGATCGATCGCAGCCAGTGGGGAATGAACTGGGGCATCGACCGCGGCGTGCCCGATCGCGTGCGGCTGCTGATCCAGATCGAGGCGGTCGCGCAGCCCTGAAAATCGAGCGCTGCGAAAAGCGGCGTTTGCGCGCGCGAAGCGGTTTGCGCACCCGGAATTGCAGCATCTTGCAGCGCGGAAAGGCGGGAACGGCGCCACCGCGCGGCTGCGTGCGAGGGATGCACGCGCGGCTGCGCACGGGGGATGCATGCGCGGCAGCCCGCGCGCGTTCCTCAGCCCGGCGGCAGCGGCGGGCGCGGCGATCCGAGGCGCTGCTTCAGCGCGCGCCGGTCGAGATTGATCAGGTCCTTGTCGTACTCCTCGACCACCGCTTCCGCGACCTGCGGATCGAGCGCCTTGCGCAGCAGTCCGAGGAAGCGCGGCGCCGCCGCGATCTTCAGCGCGTCGAAGCGATTCGCGCGTTTCTTCTCGACCAGCCACTGCGCGAGTCGGCGCGCGAAAAGCTCCGCTTCGCGATGCAGTTCGTCCTCGCCGGCGGACGTCGTCGGGTACGAGCCGGACAGGGTTCCCGACCCGGCGCGACGTCCATAGGCGTCGCGGCGAAGGTCGGCGGCGTCGGCACGCGCCGACGCGAAGGTGAGCGTCTCGATCTCGACGAGATCCTCGTCGCGGCCCGGGATCTCGAGAATGCGGGCCAGGCCCTCGTCGGCGACGACGATCCAGGTGGTTCGCGCAGGCATCGTAGCGATCTCCTTCCCAGGGCGGGCGCCGGCCTGCGGGCCGCCCCGCCGTTCTGTCAGTGCTTCCTGTTCTCCCGATCGAAGCCGGGCGTCGGTGCGATCGTGCTCGGCGCGTCGGGATTGCACGGAGCCTGCCATTCGCGCAGTTCCTGCGCCAGCACCATGCGGCCGTCTTCCTCGGCGCGACGGATGAGATCGAACACGTTGTCGTCGTTGACGCGCTCGTGACCCAGTCCACGGGTCAGCGCGCGATAGATGTCCTCGATTTCCTGCGCGCGGGGCGCGGCGTTCGGATCGGGCATGGGCATCCTCCGTTGCGATGCGGCAAGGCGCCTTCCGGCGGGCACCGCTCCATGTCGCATTCCGCGTACCCGCGGGTTCCGGACGAAGCCGTCAACCCGCAGCAGCCCCGGTCGGGCGTAAGCGAGCACCCACAGTCGCTGCCAGCACGACCAGCCCGGTAGAGATCGCGATCATCACGATCCCCAGTGCCGACAGCTTCCCCCACAGCCCGTCGTCGGCGAAGGCGAGGATCTGCGTCGCCAGCACCTCGCTGCCCGGCCTCGACAGCACGACCGACAGCGTCAGCTCGCGCAGGAACATCGTCGCCATCAGGATCCACGCCGACACGACGCCGGGGACGAGCAGCGGCACGACGATCCTGCGCATCGTCGTCGCCGCGCCGGCCCCCGCCACCCGCGACGACTCCTCCAGGTGCGGGTGCACCTGCACGAAGGCGCTCGCCAGGGGGCGGACGCCATACGGCAAGTAAGTGGCCACATAGCCGATCAACAGCGCGGTCAGCGTCGCGTAGATCGGCGTCTGCACGAACAGCCACATGAAGCCGATGCCGATGACGATGCCGGGAAACGAGAACGAAAGGAAAGTGAGCGCTTCCAGCAAACCTGCACCGCGCGATTTCGACTTCACGGTGGCGTAGGCGATGAACAGCGACAGGGCCACGCCGAGCGTCGCGCCGGCCACGGCGAGGAAGAGGCTGTTGCGCAGCGCGAGTTGCGAGATCGGGTCTTCGAAGGCCTCGATCCAGTGTCGCCAGCTCATCTGCGCGAAGGCCTCCGCGCTCGGCACCATCGCGTAGGGCACGAAGGAGGTGTAGAGCAGCACCGCCACCGGCAGCACGACGACGACGAAGGACAGCAGGGCGACCGCCGCGAACAGCGGCCAGCGCCAGCGCCCGAGCGCGACGGTCGAGGCGCGCCAGCCGCGTCCCGATACGGTGACGAAGCGCTCGCTTTCGGCGGTGAGCCGGCGGTAGACGACGATGAGTGCCACCGAGACCGCCAGCGCGCTCATGCCGAGCGCGGCGGCCTCGCCGTAGTCCGGATCGAAACCCGTAGCGATCATCTCGTAAAGCCAGGTAGCGAGCACTTCCACACGTCCCGGCATCCCGAGCACGCGCGGCACCGCGTACGAAGCGAGCGTGCGCACGATGCCGAGCACCAGCGCGGCGAGGATCGCCGGACGCAGCACCGGCAGCGTCACGCGCACGAGCGTGCGCCAGACGCCGGCGCCGAACACGCGCGACGACTCCTCGAGCGAGACGTCGAAGGACGCCATCGCCGGCGCGAGGATCAGGTACGCGACCGGCATGTTCAGCAGGCCCTCGACGAGGATCATCCCGCCCATCGAGTAGACGTCGAAGGGCGCCTGTTCCAGCCCGAGGGCCTGCATCAGGGCGACGTTGATCAGCCCGTTCGACGGGTTCAGCAGCAGCGCCCAGCTCACCGAGAACAGCAGGTGCGGGATCATCATCGGGACGATCGCCAGCACGTTGAACAGGAACTTGAACGGGATGTCGGTGCGCGTGTTCAGGTACGCGAGCACGAGCGCGAGCAGCGTCGAGAACAGCGTCGAGCCGAGGACGAACACGGCGGTGTCGAGCGCCACGCGCAGCAGCGCCGGGTCGGTGTAGGCGGCGACGTATTTTGCCGGCGTGAACTCGCCGAAGCGGTCGAGGCCGGCGGAGACGCTGCCGAAGGCGAGCATCGCCACCGGCGCGACGGTGAGCAGCCCGACGACGACGATCAGGACGAGCGTCGCGGTCGACGTCGAGCGCCGCGCTACTGCCACAGCAGCAGGCAATGCGCGGGATCGAGCGCGAAATGCACCGCGTCGCCCACCCGCAGTTCGACCTCGGGCTCGGTGCGCGCGAGCAGCAGCGTGTCGCCCACGCGCATCTCCGCCTCGTAGAACTCGCCGACGAAGGCGAGCGACTCGATGCGACCGCGCACCCGGTTCGGCGCGGGCTCGCCGTCGCCCCGCCGCAGGTGCATGAACTCGGGCCGGATGCACAGCGTCGCCTCGCCGAGCCGCACCGGGTCGCGCCGCGCGCAGCGCAGCGTGCCGAGCGCGCTGTCGACGAGCAGCTCGCTGCCCTCCTCTGCGCGCACCGTCGCGGGAACCAGGTTGGCGCGGCCGATGAAGTCGGCGACGAAGCGCGTGCGCGCGTCGAAATAGACCTGCTGCGGCGAGCCGATCTCGACGATGCGCCCGGCGCGCATCACCGCGATCGAGTCCGACAGCGCGAGCGCCTCGACGCGATCGTGCGTGACGTAGACGGCGGTGATCCCCAGCTCGCCGAGGAAGCGCTCGAGCGCCTTGCGCGTCTCCTCGCGCAGCTTCGCATCGAGGTTGCTCAGCGGCTCGTCGAAGAGGATGACTTTCGGCTCGGCGACGAGCGCGCGCGCCAGCGCCACGCGCTGCTGCTGCCCGCCCGACAGCCGCGTCGCCGAACGGCGCTCCACCCCTTCGAGCTGCACGAAGCGCAGCGCTTCGGCCACCTTCTGCGCGATGCGCGCCTTCGACGCCCTGCGCACGCGCAGCGGATACGCGACGTTGTCGAACACCGTCATGTGCGGCCAGATCGCGTAGGTCTGGAACACCATGCCGAGACCGCGCTTCTCGGTCGGCACCGCGATGCCGCGCTTCGACGAGAAGACGAGGTCGTCGCCGATCGCGATCTCGCCTCCGTCGGGCGTCTCGAGGCCGACGATGCAGCGAAGCAGCGTGGTCTTGCCGCAGCCGCTGGGGCCGAGCAGCGTGAAGATCGAGTTCGCCGGAATGTCGAGATCCACGCCGTCGAGCGCGGCGATCGTTCTGCCCTCGGAGACGTAGTGCTTGCGCAGGCCCTCGACGCGAATGCGCATGATCAGAACGTGCGAAGGATGCGCAACGGCTTCCTTCGCACGTTCAGGCGGCGAAGATCTTCTTGAACTCCGCTCCCCACTTGCGGATCTCGTCGTCCGACAGATCTCGGATCGGCAGCACCTTCGCCTGGTCGATGCCGTCGATCGGCGGATGCACGCCGGGCGCGAGCACGTATTCGCCCACGTCGGTCGCGAGCAGCTGCATCGCCTTCTTCGACAGCCAGTAATCGACGAAGGCGCGCCCGGCCGCCGGATGCGGCGCCTTCGCCGCCAGCGCCATCGCGCGCGGCGTGCCGAGCAGCGGCTGGCCGCCGCGCGGACCCCAGTCGAGCGGAGCCGGCTTCTTCGTGACGATGTATTTCGGCATCGAGATCCCGATGCGCTTCTCGCCGCTTTCGATCGGCGCCGGCGTCGGACCGAAGGAAGCGACGAACATCGGCCGGTTCGCCGCGAGCGCCTTCACGAAATTCATCCAGTCGGCTTCCGAGGCGAAGATCTTCTTCTCGTTCAGGCCGACCAGCCAGGAGATCGTCGACGAGTGGCTCGCCGGATTCGCCATCACGATCTGGTTCTTCCACTTCGGATCGGCGAGATCCTCGTAGCGCTTCGGCGCATCGGCAGCCGCGACCTGCTTCGTGTTGAACAGGTACGAGACGTATTCGACGCCGAAGAGCTGGATCGTGTCGTCGGGCCGCGCCCAGTCGGGATAGCCGGTGGCGGCCGGCGAGCGGTACGGCGCGAGCACGCCCTTGTCGCGCAGCAGCTCGAGCACCGGCAGCGGCGCCTGCAGCACGTCGGCGAGCAGCTTGCCCGCCTGCGACTCGGTGGCCACCGTGGAGACGAACTTCGAACTCGACACCCGCGTGTAGTGCGCCGGGATGCCGGTGTCGGCGCTGAACGCCTCGATGATCGGCTCGACCGACGTGATGTTCGCGTAGAACACCGCGCTGCCTTCGGCCCGCGCCTTCGCGAGGTCGGCGCCGGCCTCGGCGGCGCGTGCCGTCGAAGGATCGGCGGAAAGACCCACGGCGGAGATGGCGGCGGAAGCGGTAGCGGAAGCGGCGGCGGCGAGGAAGCTGCGGCGATCGACGGTCATCGGTGGCACCTCTCGTTCCCTTCTTGTTCCTGTCTGACGCAAGGATAGAACGGCGCCACGCCGGCCGCCAGAAACTCAGGTTCTCACTGCGTCCGTTCGTTCCATCCGCCGCCGAGCACGCGGTACAGCCTCACGCGGTTCGCCTGCTCGGCGAGCTGCGTGGCGATCAGCGACTGGCGCGCGCCGTACAGCGTGCGCTGCGCATCGAGCAGCACCAGATAGCTGTCGCGCCCGGCTTCGTAGCGCGCGCGCGAAAGCTCCTCGGCGCGGCCGGCGGCGGCGACGAGCGCAAGCTGCGCCGCCTTCTGCTCGGAGAGCGTGCGGGTGAGCGCGAGCGCGTCGGCGACGTCGCGAAAGCCGGCCTGGATCGCCTGCTCGTACTGCGCGAGCGCGATGTCGCGCTCGGCCTGCGTGACGCGCAGGTTCGCGCGCAGCGCGCCGCCCTGGAAGATCGGCAGGTTCAGCTGCGGGCCGAAGGTCCAGAAGCGCGAACCCGAGCCGAAGAGCCCGGACAGTTCGCTGCTCGCCGTGCCGATCGCGCCGGTGAGCTGGATCGACGGAAAGAACGCCGCCCGCGCCGCGCCGATGTTCGCGTTCGACGCGAGCAGGCGATGTTCGGCCTGCACGACGTCGGGGCGACGCAGCAGCACCTCCGACGGTACGCCGGCGGGCAACGCGCGCAGGCCGCTGACGGCAGGATCGAAGCGATCGGGAATCGACGCCTCGTCGATCGTCGCGCCGACGAGCAGGCGCAGCGCGTTCAGATCCTGCGCGGCCTGTCCGGCGAAACGCGACGCGTCGGTGCGCGCCTGCTCCACCGAGGTCTCGGCCTGGTTGACGTCGAGCGCGCCCACCGCACCGTACTCGTAGCGCTTGCGCGTGAGATCGAGCGCCTGCTCGCGGTTCACGAGCGCGGCCTGCGCCACCCGCGTGGCCTCGCGGTCGGCCATCCAGGTCAGGTAGGCGTTCGCCACTTCGGCGACCAGCGTCAGCTGCACCGAGCGCTGCGCGCTCTCGGTGGCGAGATACTGCTCGAGCGCCGCGCGCGACAGGCTGCGCACGCGCCCGAAGAGATCGATCTCGAAAGCGGCCAGGCCCAGGCTCACCGAATACTGGTCGCTGAACTGGGGACCGGTGCCGCTCGCGCGCGTGGCGGTTCCCTGCACGCCGACCGCCGGCAACTGCTCGGCGCGCTGTACGCGGTACAGCGCCTGTGCGCGCTCGACGTTCAGCGCGGCGACGCGCAGGTCGCGGTTGTTGACGAGCGCCTGCTCGATCAGCCGCTCGAGCGTCGGGTCGACGAAGAAGTCGCGCCAGCCGACGTCGATCATGCCGCGCTGCGCGTCGAAGGCGCCCTGCGCGCTCTCGCCCTGCGCGGCGCCGGCCGTCGTCGGCGGCAGCGGCCACTGCGCCGGGATCGAAGGGTCGGCCGGGGGCAGCGGCGGCTCGAGCGTCGTGCAGGCGGCGAGCGCGAGCGCGGCGGCGAGCGGGGCGAGACGCCGCGCAGCCAAGCGTGCCCCGAAGCGTGCGGCGCTCATGGTGATTCGCTCCCTTCGGGCGGCCCCGCCTCGCCGGGCGGCTGCGCCCTCTTCGGCGCGCCGCGCCGCCGGAACACCCTGCGCACGCCGACGAAGAACATCGGCACGAAGAAGATCCCGAGGAAGGTGCCGAACAGCATCCCGCCGATCACGCCGGTGCCGATCGCGTTCTGCGCGCCCGAACCGGCGCCGCTGGCCAGCGCCAGCGGCAGCACGCCCAGGCCGAAGGCGAGCGAGGTCATCACGATCGGTCGCAGCCGGTCGCGCACCGCCTGCATCGTCGCGTCGACCAGCGCCATTCCGCGATCGAGGTTCTCCTGCGCGAAGGCGACGATCAGGATCGCGTTCTTGCTGGTGAGGCCGACGGTGGTGAGCAGCGCCACCTGGAAATAGACGTCGCGCTCCAGGCCGCGCATCGACGCGAACAGCGTCGTGCCGAGCACGCCGAGCGGCGCGACGAGCAGCACCGCGGTGGGGATCGTCCAGCTCTCGTACATCGCGGCCAGCGTCAGGAACACGATGATCAGCGACAGCGTGTACAGCAGCGGCGTCTGCGCGCCCGCCTGCCGCTCCTGGTACGACAGCCCGCTCCACTCGATGCCGAAGCCCTGCGGCAGCTTCGCGACGATCTCCTCGATCGCCTGCATCGCCTCGCCGGAGCTGACGCCCGGCGCGGCATCGCCGTTGATCTCCACCGCCGACACGCCGTTGTATCGCTCGAGACGCGGCGAGCCGTACTCCCATCGCCAGTTGGCGAAGGCCGAGAACGGCACCATCTCGCCGTCGCGATTGCGCACGCTCCACAGCCGGAAATCTTCGGGAACCATCCGGAACGGCGCGTCGGCCTGCAGGTAGACGCGCTTGACGCGCCCGCGATCGATGAAGTCGTCGATGTAGCGGCCGCCCCAGGCCACCGACAGCGTCGTGTTGATGTCGCTCATCGACAGCCCGAGCGCGCCCGCCTTGCGCGTGTCGATGTCGAGCTGCAGCTGCGGGCTGTCCTCCTGCCCGTTCGGCCGCACGTTGGCCAGGCGCCGATCCTGCGCAGCCGCGCCGAGCAGCTGGTTGCGCGCGTCGAGCAGCGCGGTGTGTCCGCGCCCTCCGTTGTCCTTCAGGAAGAACACGAAGCCGCCGGCGCGGCCGAGTTCGGGAACCGCCGGCGGGGTGAACGCGAAGACGATCGCATCGCGGATCTGCGAGAACGCCCCCATCGCGCGCTGCGCGACCGCCGACGCGTGCAGCGAAGCGGCCGTGCGCTCGCTCCAGTCCTTCAGCTTGACGAAGGCCATCCCGGTGTTCTGTCCGGTGCCCGCGAAGCTGAAGCCCAGCACCGCGAACACCGACTCGACCGCGTCGCTTTCCTTGTCGAGCAGGTAGCTCTCGATCTTCTGCACCGATTCGAGCGTGCGCTGCTGCGTCGCGCCCACCGGCGCCTGCACCTGCGTGAACAGGACGCCCTGGTCTTCCTGCGGCAGGAACGCGGTGGGGATGCGAAAGAACAGGAACACCGCGACCGCGACCAGCGCGGCGAACACGACGAGCCCGGCCCAGCGATGCGCGATCATCGCGCTCACCACGCGCCGGTAGCGCGCGCTGGTGCGCTCGAAGCCCCGGTTGAACCAGCCGAAGAAGCCGCGCCGCGGGGCGTGCTCCATGTCGGAGGCCTTGAGCATCGTCGCGCACAGCGCCGGCGTGAGGATCAGGGCGACCAGCACCGACAGCGCCACCGCCGCGATGATCGTCGCCGAGAACTGCCGATAGATGATGCCGGTGGAGCCGCTGAGGAAGGCCATCGGCGCGAACACCGCCGACAGCACGAGACCGATGCCGACGAGCGCGCCGCTGATCTCCTTCATCGACTTGCGCGTGGCCTCGACCGGCCCGAGCTTCTCCTCGCTCATCACGCGCTCGACGTTCTCGACGACGACGATCGCGTCGTCGACCAGCAGGCCGATCGCCAGCACCGTGGCGAACATCGTCAGCATGTTGATCGAGAAGCCCAGCGCCGCCAGCACGCCGAAGGTTCCGAGCAGCACGATCGGCACCGCGATCGTCGGGATCAGCGTCGCGCGGAAGCTCTGCAGGAACAGGAACATCACGAGGAAGACGAGCACGATCGCTTCGAGCAGCGTCTTGACGACTCCCTCGATCGCCACGCGCACGAAAGGCGTGGTGTCGAAGGGAACGACCGCCTCGAGCCCCGGCGGAAAGAAGTTCTTCAGCTCGGCCAGCCGCTGCTCGACGCCGCGGGCGGTGTCGAGCGCATTCGCGCCGGAAGTGAGCGAGACGGCGACCCCGGTGGCCGGCTTGCCGTTGTAGCGGCTCACGAACGAGTAGCTCTCGGCGCCCAGCTCGACGCGCGCGATGTCGTTCAACGTGAGCAACGATCCGTCGGGCTGGCTGCGCACGACGATGCGGCCGAACTGCTCCGCGCTCTGCAGCCTTCCCTGCGCCGTGATCGTCGCGTTGAGCTGCTGGCCCTCCACCGAGGGCACGCCGCCGAGCTGGCCGACGGCCAGCTGCTGGTTCTGTCCGGTGATCGAGGCGATGACGTCGGTGGGCGTCAGGCCGAAGGTCTCGAGCTTGTTCGGATCGAGCCAGATGCGCATCGCGTACTGCGAGCCGAACACCTGGATGCTGCCCACGCCCGGCACGCGGCTGAGCGGATCGACGATGTTCGCGACGACGTAGTCGGAGATGTCGTTGCGATCCATGCTGCCGTCGGAGGAGACGAAGCCGACGACCATCAGGAAGCCGGTGCGCGACTTCGTCACGCTCACGCCCTGGCGCTGCACTTCCTGCGGCAGCAGCGGCATCGCCAGCTGCAGCTTGTTCTGCACCTGCACCTGCGCGATGTCGGGGTTCACCGAGTTGTCGAAGGTGAGCGTGATCTGCGCCGTGCCGTTCGAATCGCTGGTGGCCGACAGGTACAGCAGCCCGTCGAGCCCCTTCATGCTCTGCTCGATGACCTGCGTCACCGAGTTCTCGAGATCCTTCGCCGAGGCGCCCTGGTAGTTCGCCTGCACGACGACCGACGGCGGGGCGATCGTCGGGTACTGCGAGATCGGCAGCGTGAAGATCGACAGGCCGCCGACGATCATCACGACGATCGCGATCACCCACGCGAAGATCGGGCCGACGATCATCACGACGATCGCGATCACCCACGCGAAGATCGGGCGGCTGATGAAGAACTGGGACATCGCGCGCTGCGGGCTTCAGCGCGAAGCGGTGGCGGGCGCGGGGGCGGCGCCTGCGTTCGCGCCGCCCGACTTCGCCTCCTGCGCCGGCTTCCCGTTCGCCGGCTTCCCGGTGGCGTCCTGCGGGCCCGCCGGCTTCCCGTTGGCGGGCTGTACGATGACGCGATCGCCGGCCGCGAGCCCGGAGTCGATCAGCCAGCGGTCGCCCACCGTGCGGCTCGCCTGCACCGCGCGCGGCTCGACCTTGCCCTCGGCGTTGACCACCATCGCCGACGCGTTGCCTTTCGCGTCGCGCAGGATCGCCTGCTGCGGCGCGAGGATCGCGTTCTGCCGCTCGCCGACGCTGACGATGGCGCGCACGTACATGCCGGGCAGCAGCCACTCGTCCGGATTGGGCACCTGCACGCGCAACAGGAAACTGCCCGTGCTCGGATCGACGCTCAGGTCGGCGAAAGTGAGCTTGCCCGGATGCGTATAGCGCGTGCCGTCCTCGAGCAGGATGGTCACCGGCAGGTTCTCGGCGGCATTCAGCGTCCCGGCGCGCACTTCGCGGCGCAGCTGCAGCAGCTCGGTGGCCGACTGCGTCACGTCGACGTACATCGGGTCGAACTGCTGCACGGTGGCCAGCGGCGCCGCCTGGTTGGCGGTAACGAGCGCGCCCGCCGTCACCGACGACTTGCCGATGCGCCCGCCGATCGGCGCGTTGATCCGCGCATAGCCGAGCGTGATGCGGGCGTTCTCGAGCGCGGCCTGCGACGACTTCAGGTCGGCCTCGGCTTGGCGCAGCGCCGCGATCGCGTTCTCGTTGTCCTGCCGGCTCACCGCGTTGACCTTGGCCAGCTCGCCGGTGCGGCGCGCGTTCAGGCGCGCCGACTCGAGCGTGGCGTTCGCCCGCGCCACCGCCGCCTGCGCGCTCTGCACCGCGGCGCGATAGGTGGCGTCTTCGAGCTGGTACAGCGGCTGGCCGCGCTTGACGTGCCCCCCCTCGGTGAACAGGCGCTCGCGCACGATCCCGTTGACCTGCGGGCGCACTTCGGCGACGAGGAAGGGATTCGTGCGCCCGGGAAGCTCGCGCGTGAGCACGACCGACTCCGGCCTCAGCGTGACGAAGGTGACCTGCGCGGGCGGCATCTGCGCCGGCGCCTGGGCCGATCCGCCGTTGTCCTTTCCGCACGCGACGAGGAATAGCGCCGCCAGCGGCAGCAAGGACCAGGCGA
>QEVN01000031.1 GCA_003576795.1 Burkholderiales bacterium | reverse complement strand
GGCGAAGCCCGGCACGCCCGAATTCCGCGCCGCGCTGCGCGACGCGCTCGAGCACGTGCAGAACGTCATCGGCACGCACGGCGTCTACAACCTGAGCCCGACGAACCACAACGGACTCGACGAACGCGCGCGCGTGCTCGTGGAGGTGAAGGACGGGGAGTGGACTTTGATGAAATGAAGGGTGAAGGGTGAAGGGTGAAGGGTGAAGGGGGCTGCGCCGTCTGCGGATCGGGTTTCTGCGTAGTGCCGCCCCCGACCTTCCCCCTCCCCGACATGCGACTCGCATAGCCCACCCGGTTCCCCTTCACCTTCACCTTTCACCCTTCACGTGACCTTCGATATCGCGCTGTGGCTCACGCAGGACGGCATCACCAACGGTGCCATCTATGCGCTGCTCGCGCTCGCGCTGCTGCTGGTGTTCGCGGTCACGCGCGTCATCTTCGTGCCGCAGGGCGAGTTCATCTCCTATGCGGCGCTGTCGATGGGGCTGCTGCAGCTGGGGCAGCTGCCGGGCACCGTCTGGGTGCTCGTCGGCGGCGGGCTGCTCGCCGCCGGCTTCGATGCGGCGAAGGCGTGGCGCGAGCGCGCGCTGCGGCGCCTGCCGCGCATCGTCGCGCTCTACGTGGTCGTGCCGATCGTGATGTCGGCGATCGCCTGGTGGGCGGCGCCGCGCAAGCTGGATGCGTGGCTGCAGGCGCTCGTCGTCCTCGGGCTGGTCGTGCCGCTCGGGCCGATCCTGTATCGCATCGCATACCAGCCGCTGGCGAACGCTTCGGTCATCGTGCTGTTCGTCGTCTCGATGGCGGCGCACTACGTGCTCACCGGCCTGGGGCTCGTCTTCTTCGGCGGCGAGGGCCTGCGCGCGAACGCGTTCTCCGACGCGAGCTTCACCGCCGGGGCGCTGAACGTGAGCGCGCAGAGCCTGCTCGTCGTCGTCGCGAGCCTCGTCGTGATGGCCGCGCTGTGGCTGTTCTTCGAGCGCACGCTGTACGGCAAGGCGCTGCGCGCGACGGCGATCAACCGGATCGGCGCGCGCCTGGTCGGCGTGCGCACGGAGATGTCGGGCAGCCTGAGCTTCCTGCTGGCGGCATTCATCGGCGCGATCTCGGGCATCCTGATCGCGCCCATCGCGACGATCTACTACGACACGGGCCTGATGATCGGGCTCAAGGGCTTCGTCGGCGCGATCCTGGGCGGCATGACGAGCTACCCGCTGGCGGCGCTCGGCGCGCTCGGCGTCGGCCTGCTCGAATCGTTCTCGTCGTTCTGGGCGAGCGCCCTGAAGGAGAGCATCGTCTTCACGATCATCATCCCGGTGCTCGTCTGGCGCTCGCTCACCTCGCGCCACCACGTGGAGGACGAGGAGGAATGACGCGCCTCGGCTGGCCGGCTCCCTGGCCCGTTTCCGTCTTCGCGCTCTTCATCGCGCTCGCGCCGCTCTTCGTCCCGGCCTTCTACGTCACGCTGCTCAACTACATCGGGCTCGCGACGCTGGTCGCCCTCGGACTGGTGCTGCTCACCGGCATCGCCGGCATCGTCTCCTTCGGTCAACAGGCCTTCGTCGGCATCGCCGCCTACACCACGGCGGTGATCACCACCGCCGCCGGACTCTCCCCGTGGCTGGCGCTGCCCGCGGCGCTGGCGCTCGTGGGCGCCTTCGGCCTCGTGCTCGGCGCGATCACGCTGCGCCTGTCCGGGCACTACCTGTCGATCGCGACGATCGCCTGGGGCATCGCGCTCTACTACGTGTTCGGCAACCTGCCCGGGCTCGGCGAGTACAGCGGCATCGACGGCCTTCCGCCGATCGCGCTGGCGGGCTGGCGCCTGGACACCGCCCCGCGCATCTACTACCTGATCTGGGCGGTGACGATCGTCGCGCTCGTGGCGGCGATGAACCTGCTCGACTCGCGCGCCGGACGCGCGCTGCGCGCACTGCGCTTTCGCGGAGTGATGGCCGAGAGCTTCGGCGTCGACACCGCGCGGCTGAAGGTGCTGATCTTCCTGTACGCGGCGCTGCTCGCCGGCCTCTCGGGCTGGCTGCACGCGCATTTCCTGCGCTTCGTCAGCCCGCACGCCTTCGGCGTCAACGCCGGCATCGACTACCTCTTCATGGCGGTGATCGGCGGCGCGAGCCACGTCTGGGGCGCCGTGATCGGCTCCTCGGTGCTGACGATGCTGCGCGAATGGCTCAAGGACGTGCTCCCCGCGGCGATCCAGCGCACCGGCAACTACGAGATCGTCGTCTTCGGCGTGCTGATGCTCGTGCTGCTGCAGCGCACGCGCAACGGCATCGCGCCTGCGCTCGCCCGCCTGCTGCCGGCGCCGAAGCACCGGCCCCCTTCGCTGCAGGCCCAGCCGCTGCCGCGCCGCGAGCAGCCGCAGCCCGGCAAGCCGCTGCTCGAACTCGACGCGGTGCGCGTGCGCTTCGGCGGCCTCGTCGCGGTCAACCGCATGTCGTTCACCCTGCGCAGCGGCGAGATCCTCGGGCTGATCGGCCCGAACGGCGCCGGCAAGACGACGATGTTCAACCTGATCACCGGGGTACTCCCGCCGGAGAGCGGCCGTATCCGCTTCCTCGGCGAGCGCATCGACACGCTCGGGCAACGCGGAATCGCGCAGCGCGGCCTCGTGCGCACCTTCCAGCACGTGAACCTGGTCTCGTCGATGTCGGTGCTCGAGAACGTCGCGATCGGCGCGCACCTGCGCGGGCGCAGCGGCACGCTCGCGGCGATGGCGCACGCCGAGCGCGTCGAGAACGAGCGGCTGCTCGCCGAAGCGGCGCGCCAGCTGCAGCGCGTGGGCCTGGGCGAACATCTGCTCGAGCCGGCCGGCAGTCTCGCGCTCGGCCAGCAGCGCATCGTCGAGATCGCGCGCGCGCTCGCCGCCGACCCGATCCTGCTGCTGCTCGACGAGCCCGCGGCGGGACTGCGCTTCGGCGAGAAGCAGGCGCTCGCCGCGCTGCTGCGCCGGCTGCGCGACGAACACATCAGCGTGCTGCTCGTCGAGCACGACATGGATTTCGTGATGGGCCTGGTCGACCGGCTCGTCGTGATGGATTTCGGAGAGAAGCTCGCCGAAGGCGCCCCGCAGGCGATCCAGTCCGACGCGGCCGTGCTCGAGGCTTACCTGGGAGGGATCGAGTGACCGCGCCGCTGCTCGAAGTCGACGCGCTGAGGGTTTGCTACGGAAAGGTCGAGGCGCTGCACGGCGCTTCGCTGCGCGTCGACGAAGGATCGATCGTCACGGTCATCGGGCCGAACGGAGCGGGCAAGTCGACGCTGCTCGGCGCGATCATGGGACTGCTGCCGTCCACCGGTCAGGTGCGCTATGCCGGCGGCGATCTCGGCACGTCCGAGATCGAAACCCGTGTCGCGCGCGGCATATGCCTGGTGCCCGAACGCCGCGAGCTGTTCGGCGAGATGTCGGTGGAAGACAACCTGCGCCTGGGCGCCTTCCAGCGCGTGCGCAACGGCGAGCGCGGCGCGGACTCGGATTTCGCCGAGGTCTACGCCCGCTTTCCGCGGCTGCACGAGCGGCGCACGCAGCTCGCCGCCACGCTCTCGGGCGGCGAGAGGCAGATGCTCGCGCTGGGCCGCGCGCTGATGGGCAAGCCGCGGCTGCTGATGCTCGACGAGCCGAGCCTGGGCCTGGCGCCGCGCATCGTGCGCGAGATCATGCACATCGTCGCCGACCTGCGAAAGACCGGCGTCTCGATCCTGCTCGTCGAGCAGAACGCGCGCGCCGCGTTGCAGGTCGCCGACCACGGCTACGTGCTCGAGACCGGCGACATCGTGCTCGAGGGCAGCTCGGCCGAGCTGAGCGGAAACCCGCGGGTCGTCGAGTCGTACCTCGGACTGGCCAACCGCACGAACGAAAGGAAGGAAATCTCGGCATGAAGCATCGATTCGCGAACCCGCTGCTGGCCCAACCCACGCGCGCCATGCCGCGCCACATCGGGATCATCGGCGCCGGTTCGATCGGACCCGACATCGGCTATTACCTGAAGAGCGCGCTGCCCGGGCTGAAGCTCACGCTCGTCGACCTGGCGCAGCCGGCGCTCGACGCGGCGCTCGCGCGCTTTCGCAGCTATGCGGAGAAAGCCGTCGCGCGCGGCAAGATGAAGTCGCACGAGGCCGAAGGCGTGCTGCGCGACGTGCAAGGCACGACCGACTACGATGCGATCGCGAGTTGCGACTGGGTGCTCGAAGCCGCCACCGAGAATCTCGCGCTGAAGCGGCGCATCTTCGCCGACGTGGAGAAGCGCGTCGCCGACGACGCGATCATCACGTCGAACACCAGCTCGCTGCCCGCGGCGCGCATCTTCTCGGAGCTGCGCAACCCGCGCCGCGCAACGGTCACGCACTTCTTCGCGCCGGCCTGGCGCAATCCGGCGGTCGAGGTCATCGACTGGGAGCGCGCCGACGAGGACCTGGTCGAACACCTGCGCCGCTTCTTCTGCGAGACCGGCAAGCTGCCGCTGGTCACCGCGGATGCGCCCTGCTTCATGCTCGACCGCATCTTCGACAACTGGTGCAACGAATCGGCGCTGCTGCTCGATCGCGCGAACGCGGCGCAGGTCGACACCGTGGCCTCCGACTACGTGCACGCCGGCCCGTTCTTCGTGCTGAACCTCGCGCGCGGCAACCCGATCATCGTCGAGACGAACACGCTGCAGGCCGAAGAGGAAGGCGAGCACTATCGCCCGGCGTCGATCTTCGGCTCGGTCGAGCGCTGGCTCACCGTCGCGCCGGGCAAGTCGGTGCCGGTCGAAGCCGGAACCGCTGCCGCGGTGCGCGACCGCCTGCTCGGCGTGCTGTTCTCCCAGTCGGTGGACATCCTCGATCGCGGCATCGGCGAGCCCGCCGACCTCGACCTCGGCTGCCGGATCGCGCTCGGCTTTCGCGAGGGCCCGCTCGCGCTGATGCGCGGGCTGGGCGAGGCCGAAACCGCGCGCGTGCTCGGGCGCTTCGTCGCCGAGCGTCCCGGCATGCCGCAACCGCGGCGCGCGCTCGGCGAGTACCAGCGCTTCGAGCGCCACGTGCTGGTCGACGACGTGGCCGACGTGAAGGTGATCACGCTGCGCCGTCCCGAGGCGTTGAACGCGCTGCACGACGAGATGACCGACGAGATCCTCGGCGTGATCCGGCGCCACGAAGACGACCCTGCGGTCGCCGGCTTCGTGCTCGTGGGCTACGGCACGCGCGCGTTCTGCGCCGGCGCCGACATCGGACGCTTCCCGTCGATGCTCGGCGACGCGCAGGCCGCCGCGCAGTACGCGCGCGACTGCTCGCGGCTGCTCGTGCACCTCGATGCGATGCGCAAGCCGGTGGTCGCGGCGCTCAACGGAATGGCGCTCGGCGGCGGCTTCGAGCTGGCGATGCGCTGCCACGCGCTCGTCGCGGTGCGCGGCGCGTCTATGCAGCTGCCGGAGGTCACGCTCGGCATCGTGCCGGGCATCGGCGCGATGGTCGTCCCCTACCGTCGCTGGCCGGGCGCGGCGCCGGTGTTCCACGCGATGCTGCGCAAGGGCGAGCGGCTCGGCGCCGAGCGCGCGCACGAACTCGGCATCGTCGACGCGCTCGCCGGCGACTACCGCGAGCTGCTCGCCTGCGCCGTCGAGCGCGTGCACGCGCTGTCGGGTCGCCTGCAGGCGATCGGCGACGCGGCGGTCGACGTGCCGGGCTTCGACGAGCGCGTCGAGCGCGCCTCGAACGGCATGGTGCTGAGCGCGACGACGATCGACCTGATCGAGAAGGCGGTGCGCGAGGCGGCTGCAGCGCCCACGCTGGCGCAGGCGCTCGAGGTGGGCTATGCGGCGTTCGGCGCGAGCGCGTGCACGGCGGCGGCCCGCGAGGGCATCGCCGCATTCGGCGAGCGGCGCAGCCCGGATTTCGGGCGTACGGGTTGAAGGGCGATCGCCCTGTCGGAGGCTCGAAGATGAAGCGGCTCCTCGCGTTCGCTCTCGCACTGCTCGCCCCCGCGCTCGGCACGGGCGTGGCCGCCGCCCAGACGTGGCCGGCGCATCCGATCCGGATCGTCGTCCCCTTCGGTCCGGGCGGCGGCACCGATACGGCGGCCCGCATCCTCGCCGAGCGGTTGACGCCCGCGCTCGGACAGACGGTGGTCGTCGAGAACCGGCCCGGCGGCAACTCGGTGATCGCCACGCAGGCGGTGGCCCGGGCGCAGCCCGACGGCTACACGCTGCTTCTCACGACCGACATCCACGCGATCAACGCGGTGTCGGGCCAGCCGATGCCTTACGACTCGGTGAAGGACTTCGCGTTCGTCTCGCAGTTGACGACCTCGCCGCTGATGCTCGTCGCGCATCCCTCGCTCGGCGTGCGCTCGATCGGCGAACTCGTCGCGGCGGCGAAGGCACGGCCCGGGAAGATCACGTTCGCCTCGCTCGGCACGACCAGCCCGCACTACCTGGGCTTCCAGTGGTTCCAGCGCCTGGCGGGCATCGACGTCGTCGACGTTCCGTACAAGGGAGGCGGCCAGGCGCTCGCCGACAACCTCGGCGGCCAGGTCGACCTGTCGTTCATCGTCGCCGGCAACGGCATCCGCCATGCGCAGGCCGGCAAGCTGGCGGCGCTCGCCGTGACGAGCCCGAAACGCTCGCCGATCGCTCCCGACGTGCCGACGATCGCCGAGAGCGGCTATCCGGAGTTCGCGATCGTGAACTGGTACGCGATCCTCGCGCCGGCCGGAACGCCGCCGGCGGTGGTCGACCGGCTGAATCGGGAGATCGGCAAGGCGCTGAAGGAGCCCGAAGTCATCGAGCACCTGTCGCGCGCGGGTCTCGACGCGACGGGCGGCAGCCCCGACGAACTCGAACAGCTCGTGCGCCGCGACATCGAGAAGTACCGCCGCATCATCGCGCTGATCGGCGCCCAGCCGGCGGGGCGCTGAAGCGCGAGAAACCGTGCCCCGGCTCCCCGCGCGATCAGCCGCCCCAGCGCAGCACGGCTCGCCCGCGATGACCGGGCGAGCCGAGCCATTCGAGCGCTTCGGCCGCCTGCCCGAAATCGAACACCCTGCGCTCGAGGCGAAGCGATCCGTCGGCGATGCGCGCGAGCAGGGCGGGCGCCGCGGCGTGTCCGGCGGCCTCGCGGCGCAACATGTTCAGCGGGAGCAGCGAAACATCGCGCTGGATGAACTGCGTGAGGTCGAGCGCGAGTTGCGCGCCGCCGAGGTAGCCGACGAGCACCGCGCGCCCGCCCGCGACGACCGAGGGCAGCAACGCGGCGAGCGTGGCACCGCCCACCGTGTCGATCAGCAGTTCCGCCTGCACGTCCTTCGGCGTGCGAGGGGCCCGGCGGTCGACGACGATCGGCTCGACGCCATCGGCGAGCTGCGCGATGCGCTCGGCGCTGCCCACCGCGCCGAAGACGCGCGCACCGGCGCCCAGCGCGAGCTGGCAGGCGATGCCGCCGACCGCGCCGGTGGCCCCGCTCACGAGCACGCGCTCGCCCGCGCGCACGACGCCCACTTCGTGCAGCGCGACCCAGGCCGACGTGCACGGCGAGAAGAAGCTCGCCCCCGCGTCGAAGGGGACGTCGTCGGGCAACGGCGCAAGGATCGCGTCCGGCACCGAGCAGCGCTCGCGCCACGTGCCGTCCTCCCGCGTTCCGAGGCCGCCGCCGCGAAACCAGACGCGCGTGCCCGCCGGAAGGGCCTCGCCCTGCTCGACGATGCCGCTGCCCTCCACGCCGGGCACGTACGGCAGCGACGGCGGATGCAGGAAGTCGCCGCGCCAGATCGTGCGGTCGAGGTGGCCGACGCTGGCCGCCTCGATGCGAACGATGCTGCGACCTTCGCACCCGGTCGGAGCGGGCACGGTTTCCATCACCGGCGCTTCGCCCCACGCGTGAACCCGCACCGCCTTCATCGCATGCTCCTCCGGATCGTCCCCGCATGAACCTGCAGATCGCACTGCTGCTGTCGCAGGACGGTATCACCAACGGCGCGATCTACGCGCTGCTCGCGCTCGCGCTCGTGCTGCTGTTCGCGGTCACGCGCGTCATCTACATCCCGCAGGGCGAATTCGTCTCGATGGGCGCGCTCACGCTGGCGAGCTTCCAGGCCGGGCGCACCCCGGGTACGTTGTGGCTGCTGATCGGCGCCGGCATCGCGGTGGCCATCGTCGACGGCGCGGCCGCGTGGCGGCGCGCGCGCGAAGGCGCCGCCCACGCGAGCTTCGCGTCGATCGTCGGCTGGAATCTCGCGTATCCGGCGCTCGCCGCGCTCGTGCTCCACGCCTTCGACCCCGCGCGACTCGCGCTGCCGCTGCAGGTCGCGCTCGCGCTGGCGCTGATCGTCCCGCTCGGGCCGATGATCTATCGCCTGGCGTTCCAGCCGATCGCGCACGCTTCCGTGCTCGTGCTGCTGATCGTCGCCGTCGCCGTGCACCTCGCGCTGGTCGGCCTCGGGCTTCTCTTCTTCGGCGCCGAGGGCACGCGCACGCCGTCGTTCTCCGACGCGCGCTTCGAGCTGGGGCCGATCGGCGTGAACGGGCAGACGCTGTGGGTGATCGGCGCCTCGATCGCGCTGATCGCGGTGCTCTACGTGTTCTTCGAGCGCACGCTGTACGGCAAGGCGCTGCGCGCCACCGCGATCAACCGTGCGGGCGCGCGGCTGATGGGCATCTCCACGGTGCTCGCCGGCAAGCTTTCGTTCGCGCTCGCCGCGCTGATCGGCGGACTCTCCGGCGTGCTCGTCGCGCCGATCACGACCATCTACTACGACACCGGCTTCCTGTTCGGCCTGAAGGGCTTCGTCGCGGCGATCGTCGGCGGACTGGCGAGCTATCCGCTGGCGGCCGCCGGTGCGCTGCTCGTCGGACTGCTCGAATCCTTCTCGTCGTTCTGGGCGTCGGCCTACAAGGAGGTGATCGTCTTCACCGTCATCATTCCGGTACTGTTGTGGCGCTCGCTCACTTCGCGCGCCACCGGAGACGAGGAGTGACGGCGCCGGCGATCGGAACGCAGTCGTCGCGCGCGCGCCCGCTGCCGGTGCGTGCGACGGTGCTCGCCGTCTTCGTCGCGCTGCTCGCGCTGGCGCCGCTCGTGCTCGCCGACTTCCACGTCACGCTGCTCGACTACATCGGGCTGTACGCGCTCGTCGCCCTCGGACTGGTGCTGCTCACCGGCGTGGCCGGCCTCACCTCCTTCGGCCAGGCGGCCTTCGTCGGCATCGGCGCCTACGCGAGCGCCTGGCTGACGACGACCGCCTCGCCCCCGGCGTGGCTCGCGTGGGCCGCGGGTTCGCCGTGGGCGGGCCTGGCGCTCGGCCTGGCGCTCACGCTCGCCGTCGCATGGATGCTGGGCGCGCTCACGCTGCGGCTGTCCGGGCACTACCTGCCGCTGGGCACGATCGCCTGGGGAGTCAGCCTGTACTTCCTGTTCGGCAACCTTCAGATTCTCGGCGGCCACACCGGCATCACCGGCATACCGGCGCTCGAGATCTTCGGCGTGCAGTTGCGCGACGCGCGCGGCTTCTACTATCTGATCTGGGCGATCGTGCTCGCCGCCATCTGGATCACGAGCAACCTGCTCGACTCGCGCGAGGGTCGCGCGATCCGCGCGCTGAAGGGCGGCGCGACGATGGCCGAATCGATGGGCATCGACACCGCGCGCGCGAAGATCGTCGCCTTCCTGATCGCCGCGCTGTTCGCCGCGCTGTCGGGCTGGATGTACGCGCACATGCAGCGCTTCGTGAACCCGACGCCGTTCAGCCTGGGCTTCGGCATCGAGTACCTGTTCATGGCGGTGATCGGCGGCGCCTCGCAGGTCTGGGGCGCGGTCGTCGGCGCCGGCGTCATAACGATCCTGAAGCAGTGGCTGCAGGACCTGCTGCCGGCGCTGCTGGGACAGACCGGCAACTTCGAGGTGATCGTATTCGGCGTGCTGATGGTGCTGGTGCTGCATCGCGCGCCCGACGGCCTGTGGCCGATCGTCGCTCGCCTGTTCGCGTCTCGAATGCGCGCCGCCGCACGCGAAGCGCCGCAGGGCGAGCCGCTGCCGCGACGCGCGCTGCCGGCGCGCGGCACGGCGCTGCTCGAGGTACGCGACCTCACCAAGCGCTACGGCGGGCTCGTCGCCAACCACCGCATCGCGCTCGAGGTGCGCGCCGGCGAGGTACTCGCGCTGATCGGGCCGAACGGCGCGGGCAAGTCGACGCTCTTCGATTGCCTGTCGGGCGTGACCGCCCCCACCGAAGGCGAGGTGCGCTTCCTCGGCCGGCGCATCGAGGCGACGCGCGCGCGCCGCATCGCGCGCCTGGGGATGAGCCGCACCTTCCAGCACGTGCGGCTGCTGCCGGCGATGAGCGTGCTCGAGAACGTCGCGATCGGCGCGCACCTGCGCGGCACGCGCGGCGTCGTCGCGGCGTCGCTGCACGCCGAGCGCGACGAGGAACGGCGCCTGCTGGCCGAGGCCGCGCGCCAGATCGAGCGCGTCGGACTGGGCGAGCGGATGTTCGAGGCCGCGGGCAGCCTTGCGCTCGGCCAGCAGCGCCTCGTCGAGATCGCGCGCGCGCTCGCCGCCGATCCGTGCCTGCTGCTGCTCGACGAACCCGCGGCCGGCCTGCGCTATCGTGAGAAGCAGGCGCTCGCCGAGCTGCTCGGGCGACTGCGCGCCGACGGGATGGGCGTGCTGCTCGTCGAGCACGACATGGAGTTCGTCATGGGCCTGGCCGACCGGGTCGTCGTGATGGAGTTCGGCGAGAAGATCGCCGAAGGCCTGCCCGAGCAGGTGCAGAACGACCCGGCGGTGCTCGAGGCGTATCTGGGCGGTATCGATTGATCGGGGCGGCTGCGCGAGCCCCTGGTGCCGGACGGCAACCGGCCGGACGGTTTTTCAAGTCGAAGTTCGATCGAGGGAAGGAGGCAACAATGAAGTTCCGCTATCCGGGTTGGTTGCTCGCGGGCGCGCTGCTGGCGGCGTCCGTGCCCGTGCAGGCACAGGTGAAGATCGGCGTGATCACGTCGGGAACCGGGGCGACGGCGTTCGTCGGCATCCCGCAGAAGAACACGGTGGCGCTGCTGCCGCGCAAGGTCGGCGACCTCGGCGTCGAGTACGTCTCGTACGACGACGCGAGCGATTCGACGCAGACGGTCCAGCTCACGAAGAAGCTGCTCAGCGAAGACAAGGTCGACGCGATCATCGGGCCTTCGGGCTCGCCCAACGCGATGGCCGTGCTGCAGTTCATCGCCGAGGCGAAGACGCCGATGCTCGCCCCGGTGGGCACGAGCGCGGTGGTGCTGCCGATGGACGACAACAAGCGCTGGGCCTACAAGACGCACCCGAACGACGACGTGATCAGCGACGGGCTCGTCGAGGCGATGAAGGCGCGCGGCGTCAAGACGGTGGGCTTCATCGGCTACAACGACCCGTACGGCGAGAACTGGTACAAGGTCTTCGCGCCGATGGCCGAGAAGGCGGGGCTGAAGATCGTCGCCAACGAGAGCTACTCGCGCCAGGACACCAGCGTCACCGGCCAGGTGCTCAAGCTGATCGCCGCCAAGCCCGACGCGGTGATGGTCGCCGGCGTGGCCGCGGGCGCCGCGCTGCCGCACATGCAGCTCGTCGACTCGGGCTACAAGGGACCGATCTTCCACACGCACGGCTCGGCCTCGGGCGCGTTCATCCAGATCGGCGGCAAGAAGGTCGAGGGCGCGCTGATCGTCGGCCCGCTGCTGCTCGTGCTCGACGAGATCCCCGACAACGTGCCGACGAAGAAGGTCGCCCTCGAGTACGTCACGCAGTACGAGAAGCAGTTCGGCCAGCGCCCGCCGATCTTCGGCGCGGGCGTGCACGACGCGGGCATGCTGCTGCAGCACGCGATTCCCGAGGCGGCGAAGAAGGGCAAGCCGGGCACGGCCGAGTTCCGTTCCGCGCTGCGCGACGCGCTCGAGAACACGCACGATCTCGTCACCGCGCAGGGCGTCGTCAACATGTCGCCGCAGGATCACTCCGGCTACGACAAGCGCGGGCGCGTGCTGCTGACGGTCAAGGGCGGCAAGTTCTCGCTGGTGCGCGACTGATCGGCCTCGCCGGGCGCCGCGCGGCGCCCGGCCCGCCACTGCGCGATTGCCCGCCCCTCGGACAGGCTTCACGGCGCCGCTCTGGGCGAGCGGCTTTCGTCCCTTCTTCCTGCTCGGCGTCGGCTACGGCGCGGCGCTGATGTTCGCGTGGGCCTTCGCGCTGGCGGCCCCCGACGCGGTGCCCTGGCCGGCCTTCGCCGCGCGGTCCTGGCACGCGCGCGAGATGCTCTTCGGCTTCGCCGTCGCGATCGTCGCCGGCGTCGTACTCACCGGCCTGCCGAGCTGGGCGGGCACCGACGAGGTGCACGGCTCGCCGCTCGCGTGGCTCGCCGCGCTGTGGACCGCAGGGCGCGCCGGCGTCTGGCTTGCTTCGGCATCCGGCATCGCGTGGATCGCGCTGGTCGACCTGCTGTTCGTTCCCGCGCTCTTCGCCATCGTGGCGCCGCAGCTGCTGCGGGTGAAGAACCGGCGCTACCTGCTGCTGCTGCCCGTGCTCGCCGCACTGTTCACGGTGCAACTCGCATCGCACGAAGTCGACGATCCTTCCGGCGCCGGCGCCGGCGCAATGCGCGTCGCGTCGCAAGCGGCGGTCTACGCGATCGTCGTGCTCTACGGGCTCGTCGGCGGCCTGTTCACGTCGGTGTTCACCGGCAACGCGCTGCGCGAACACGGCCGGGGCGACCAGGCGCCGTTCCTGCCCGCGCTCGAGGCCGTGGCGGTCGCACTCGTCGTCGCGCTGGCTGCGCTCGACCTCGGCGGTGCGTCCGACCCGTGGATCGGCATCGCCGCCCTCGCCTGCGCGCTCGTGCACGGCTGGCGCGTGGCGCGCTGGCGCGGCTGGCGCGCGGCCGACGACCGGATCGTGCTCGCCATGAACCTGGGCTTCGCGTGGCTCGTCGCGGCCTTCGCGCTGCGCGCCGCTGCCGCGCTTGGCGGACTCGTTCCGGCCGACGCCTGGGTGCATGCCTTCACCGTAGGCAGCCTGGGCATGATGATGATCGGCTTGATGACGCGCGTCGTGCTGCGGCACACCGGCCGACCGCTGGCCGTTCCGCCGCTGATCGTCGCCGCCGGCGCGTCGATGTTCGCCGCGGCGCTGCTTCGCCTGGCGGCGAGCGTGCACGGACTGGGCAATGCGCCGGTGGCGCTGTCGGCGCTGCTGTGGGCGCTCGCCTTCTCGGCGTGGTTCGCCCGCTGCGCGCCTATGCTGCTCGCACCGAGCCTGCCTCGGAAACCGGCTCCTGCGCCGGCTTCGAATAGCGTGCGCGAATGAGCTGCGCGACGATCGCTACCGCGATCTCCACCGGCGCGCGGCCGCCGAGGTCCAGCCCGACCGGCGCGTGGATGCGCCCGATCGCATCGCCGAGCCCGGCCTCGGTGAGGCGCGCCACGCGCTTGGCGTGCGTGCGCGTGCTGCCCAGCGCTCCGATGTAGAAGGCGCGGCTGCGCAGCGCGGCGATCAGCGCCGGATCGTCGAGCTTCGGATCGTGCGACAGCGTGACGACCGCGGTGCGCGCATCGATGCCGATGCGCCGAATCGCTTCGTCGGGCCATTCCGTGCTCACGCTGACGCCGGGCAGGCGCTCGGCGGCGGCGAAGGCGCGGCGCGGGTCGATCACGTGCACCTCGAAGCCGGCCATCGCAGCGATCGGCGCGAGCGCCTGCGTGATGTGCACGGCGCCGACGACGACCAGCCGCGGCGGGCGCGCGTGGCAGCGCACGAACAGCGCCTCGTCGGCCCCTTCGAGCGCGCCGCTGCGATCGCCCAGCGTGCGGCGGCGCGTTTCGTCGAGCTGCGCGTCGTCGAGGACGAGGCCGCCGCGCACCGAATCCTCGCAGACCAGCGCCTGCGCGCCGTCGCGCAGGCGCGTGACCACCGCGAACGGGCGCCGTGCAGCGCGCTCGGCCAGCATCGAATCGAAGAGTCCCGCGTCCATCGCCGCCTTCCCGTGCCTCGTCCGTGGATCCAATGGCCGATGATTGCACGAACCGCGTTTCAGCGCGCCTCGAGCCCGCGCAGCAGCAGCCCGTACAGTTCCTGCACCGCGTCGCGGTAGCTGAGCCCCGCCTTCGTCAGGAAATCCGGCTCGCCGATCCGCCGCAGCGACGCGGTCATCACTTCCGCCACCAGGTACGGATCCACGCCGCGGAAAACGTTCGTGCGCACGCAGTCGTCGATGAGCGCCTGCAGGCCCGTCATCCGCTCGCGCGTGTGCCGCTCCCACATCGCGCGGGCCGGCGGATACGACTGCACGTCGCGCATCAGCCGGGTCGAGAGCTTGCGCGCCGCCTCGAGCGCGGGCGCGAGGTACGCGGCGATCGCCTCTTCCGCCGGAAGGCCCTGCGCAGCGCGCCGCCCCGCCTCGCGCAAGCGCTTCAGGTAGCGGTCGAACACGCGCAGGAACAGGGCCTCCTTGCTCGGGGCCAGTTCGTAGAAGCTGCGGCGCGAGCAACGCAGGCGTTTCGCCAGCGCGGCAACCGTCACCTCGCGAAAGCCCTCGTCGAGGAACAGGTTCTCGAGGGCGTCGAGCAGGCGCTCCTGCCTCGGAGTGGTCTTGGGAAGGCGACGTGGATCGGGCACGGCACGCAGGATAACTGGTACCAAATCTGCTATTCCGGTACCATCGTCCGCAGGCATCGACGGAATTCGCATGGGCTATCGGATCGGCATCGACGTCGGCGGCACGTTCACCGACTATCTGCTCCTCGGCGCAACCGGCCGGACGCGCGCGCACAAGGTCCTGTCCACGCCCGACGACCCGTCGCGCGCCGTCCTGCAGGGCCTGGCCGAGCTGGCCGCGGCCGAGGGCCTGCGGCTCGATCGTTTCCTCGGCGAGGTCGATCTGGTCGTGCACGGCACGACGGTGACGACCAACGCCGTGCTCACCGGGCGCACCGCCAAGACGGGCCTGCTGACGACCCAAGGCTTTCGTGACGCCCTGCAGATGCGCCGCGGCATGCGCGAGGCGTTCTACGACAACAAGTTCACGGCGCCGACGCCGATCGTGCCGCGCCGCCTGCGCCTGCCCGTGCGCGGACGCATCGCCGTCGACGGCAGCGAGGTCGAGCCGCTGTCGCTCGACGACGTCGAGCGCGCCATCGAATGCCTGGCGGCGCAGCAGGTCGAGGCGGTGGCGATCTGCTTCCTGCACGCCTACGCCAACGCCGCGCACGAGGAGGCGGCCGCGGAGTGCGTCGCCCGGCGCCTGCCCTCGGCCTACCTGTCGGTTTCCGCCCGCGTGCTGCCGCAGCTGCGCTTCTACGAGCGCACGAGCACCACGGTGCTCAACGCAGCGGTCGGGCCGATCCTGCGCCGCTACCTCGACAACCTTCAGCGCCGGCTCGCCGACGCGGGCTTCGCCGGCGTGCTGCGCGTGATGCAATCCAACGGAGGCGTCACTTCGGCGCAGGCGGTCACCGAGCTTGCCGCCTCCACGCTGCTGTCGGGCCCGGCCGCCGCTCCCACGGCCGGACTCGCCGCGATCGAGCCGCACGGCGGCGATCGTTTCATCACGATCGACATGGGCGGCACGAGCTTCGATGCCGCACTGGTGGTCGACGGCGCCCCTTCGATCACCACGAGCGCGACGGTGAGCCGCTTCGCGCTCGCGCTGCCGTCGATGGACATCGCGACGATCGGCGCGGGCGGCGGCTCGATCGGGTGGATCGATCACGGACTGCTCCGCATGGGTCCGGCGAGCGCCGGCGCCGATCCGGGGCCCGCCTGCTACGGCCGCGGCGGCACGCAAGCCACCTGCAGCGACGCGAACCTGCTGCTCGGCTACCTGTCGGCGGACTTCTTCGCCGGAGGGCGCCTCCGACTCGACGCACGCGCCGCACGCGACGCGATCGAGCGCGAGATCGCGCGGCCGCTCGGCATGGACGCGATACGCGCCGCGGCCGGGATGTACCACGTGATGAACGTGAACATGGCTTCGGCGATCCGCGAGATCTCGGTGCAGAAGGGCCGCGATCCTCGCGAGTTCCCCCTCGTCTGCGCGGGCGGCGCCGGCGCGATCCACGCCGCGATGATCGCGCGCGAGCTGGGCATCGGCCGAATCCTGGTGCCGCGCGAGGCATCGATCTTCTGCGCCTCGGGAATGCTGCGCAGCGACCTGAAGCACGACTTCGTTCGCAGCCACGCGGTCACGCTCGCCGACGAAACCGATCCCGCGCCGCTCGTCGCGCTGGTCGACGCGATGCTCGACGAGGCGGCGTCGGCGCTCTCGGTCGAAGGCATCGCCGTCGAGCGGCGCCGCTTCGTGCTCTCGCTGGACCTGCGCTATCTCGGCCAGTATCACGAGGTGCCGGTCGGGATTCCGCTCGCGGCGGTTCGCGCCGGCGACTGGGCCGCGGTACGCGAAGCCTTCCACGACCGGCACGACCGGCTCTATGGATACGCGCTTCGCGAGGAAGGCACGCCGGTCGAGCTGGTCAGCCTGCGCCTGGCGGCGATCGGCGAAACCGACAAGCCGCCGCAGCGGCACGAAGCCGCCGGCAGCGCGAGCGCGCAGCACGCATTGAAGGGAACGCGCGAAGTGTGGCAACCCGACCGGGGCGCCTTCGCCGACACACCGGTCTACGACGGCGAGCGGCTGAGATGCGGCAACCGCGCCCGCGGCCCGGCGATCGTCGAGAAGATCACGACGACGGTCTTCGTGCCCCGCGGCTTCGAGCTCGAAGTCGATTCGCTCGGCGGATTCCTCCTCGCAGACCTCTCGACGGAAGCGAAGCGATGAACAGGAAGGTCGACCCGATCCAGGCCTCGGTGCTGCACCGCCGGCTGAAGTCGATCACCGAGGAGATGGGGCTGACGCTGCTGCGCACGACGCGTTCGCCGATCCTCAACGAGGCGCGCGACTTCGTCACCGGGCTGTACGACGCGCAGGGGCGCATGCTCGAGCAGACCGAATACATTCCGGTGCTCGCCTTCGCCTTGCAGCCCGCCTGCGAGCAGGTCATCGCGCACTTCGGCGACGACATCCACGAAGGCGACGTGATCCTGCACAACGACGTCTTCTCGGGCGGCAACCAGAACAACGACGTGGCGGTGTTCCGACCGATCTTCCGCAGCGGCAAGCTCTTCGCGTGGGCCGCGTGCAAGGGGCACCAGGCCGACATCGGCGGCGCGCAGGCCGGCGGCTACAACCCCGAGGCGCGCGAGGTCTGGCAGGAAGCGCTGCGCATCCCGCCGCTGAAGGTGTACGAGCGCGGCACGCTGCGTCGCGACGTCTGGCGGATGGTCTTCGCCAACATCCGCTATCCGATCGTCGAGGAGGACATCAAGGCGCAGATCGGCGCCACGCGCATCGGCGAGCGCGCGATGCACGAGCTGTTCG
>QEVN01000030.1 GCA_003576795.1 Burkholderiales bacterium | reverse complement strand
CACAATCCGGGACTCTACCCCTGAGCTACGCCCACCATCGGGATGGCCTGCCCGACAGGATTCGAACCTGTGACCCTCAGCTTAGAAGGCTGATGCTCTATCCGACTGAGCTACGGGCAGAATCGTGTCGGGCTATCCGGGAATCGCGCGTCCGATGCCCTGTGAGGCCGGCGCATCGGGAACGCGATGGTCGGGGCGAGAGGATTCGAACCTCCGACATCTTGCTCCCAAAGCAAGCACTCTACCAGGCTGAGCTACGCCCCGGAGGACGCGAATTGTAGCATCCGGGCGGCCGTGCCGACCGGCGAACGACGAGGCGCTACGCCACCGATCGCACGGCGTCGGCCAGCCGTTGCGCCGTTCGCTGCGCCAGCACGGCCTCGCGCGCTTCCACCATCACGCGCAGCAGCGGCTCGGTGCCCGACGGACGGATCAGTACGCGTCCGGTCTCGCCGAGCGCACGTTCGGCCTCCTCGCTGGCCTGCTGCAGCGAGCGATCGCTGCGCCAGTCGAAGTCGCGACGGATCGGCACGTTGATCAGCGTCTGCGGAAACAGCTCGAGCCCGGAGCAGGCCTGCGCGAGCGTCGCGCCCGCTCGGCGCATCGCCGCCAGCACCTGCAGCGCGCTGATCGTTCCGTCGCCGGTGGAATGGCAGTCCAGGCACAGGATGTGGCCGGAGTTCTCGCCGCCGTAGCGCCAGCCTTTCGCGCGCAGCATCTCGAGCACGTAGCGATCCCCGACGCGCGCACGCGCGAAGCCGATGCCCATCCGCCCGAGCGCCTGCTCCAGGCCCAGGTTCGTCATCAGCGTGCCGACCACGCCCTCGACGCGCTCGCGCTGCGCGCGGTCGCGCACGATCGCGTACAGCAGCGCGTCGCCGTCGTAGAGCCGGCCGGCGTCGTCGACCATCATCACGCGATCGGCATCGCCGTCGATCGCGATGCCGAGGTCGGCGCGCTGCGCGACGACCTCGCGCTGCAGCGTCGCGGTGTCGGTCGCGCCGCAGCCGTCGTTGATGTTGGTGCCGGTAGGAGCGACGGCTAGCGGGATCACGTCGGCGCCGAGTTCGTGGAAGACGTTCGGCGCGGTGTGGTATCCGGCGCCGTTCGCGCAGTCGACGACGATGCGCATGCCCCGCAGGTCGAGCGCGCTCGGGAAGCTGCTCTTGCAGAACTCGATGTACCGGCCGGCCGCGTCCTCGATGCGACGGGCGCGGCCGAGGGCGGCGGAGGCGACGCATTCGAGCGGCGCATCGAGCTGCGCCTCGATCGCCGCCTCGACCTCGTCGGGCAGCTTGTTGCCGTCGGCCGCGAAGAACTTGATGCCGTTGTCCTCGTACGGGTTGTGCGAGGCGCTGATGACCACGCCCGCCTGCAGTCGCAGCGCGCGCGTCAGGTAGGCGACCGCGGGGGTGGGGATCGGGCCCGAGCGCAGCACGTCGACGCCGGCCGCGGAGAAGCCGGCCTGCAGCGCCGCCTCGAGCATGTAGCCCGAGACGCGCGTGTCCTTGCCGACGATGACGGTGGGACGCGTGCTCGCGCCCGCCAGCTGCGCGGCGCCGGCGATCGAAGCGCCGGCGGCGCCCGCGAGCACCTTGCCGGCCGCGTAGCCCAGTCGCAGGACGAAATCGGGGGTGATCGGCGCTTCGCCGACGCGGCCGCGAACGCCGTCCGTGCCGAAATGCTTGCGTGCCATCGAGTACGTCTCTTTCCGGAGTCTGCTTCGAGCGGGGCGGTTCGCTATTGCGCGTCGTCGATCGCCTGCCAGACGTGCAGCGCGTCGCGGCTCTCCGCGACATCGTGCACCCGCAGAATACGCGCGCCGCGCATCGCCGCGGCGAGCATGGCAGACAGGCTGCCGGCCAGTCGATGATCGACGTCACGTCCGGTCAGGCTTCCGATCATCGACTTGCGCGACACGCCCACCAGCACCGGCGCGAGGGCGGCCAGTTCGTCCACCGCCGCGAGCAGCTGCAGGTTGTGGCGCAGCGTCTTGCCGAAGCCGATCCCCGGATCGACGACGATGCGCTCGCGCGCGATGCCCTGCTCGACGGCGGCGGCGAGGCGCCCGGCCAGGAAATCCTCCACCTCGCCGACGACGTCGCCGTATTTCGGCTGCTGCTGCATCGTGCCCGGCTCGCCCTGCATGTGCATCAGGCACACGGCGCAACCGGAAGTGCGCACCGCATCGATGGCGCCCGGCGCGCGCAGCGCGCCGATGTCGTTGACGAGATCGGCGCCGTGCTCCAGCGCCGCGCGCATGGTTTCCGGGCGACGCGTGTCGACGGACAGCGGCAGCCCGCAATCGCGCAGCGCATCGAGCACCGGAACGATGCGCCGGATTTCCTCGTCGGCGGATACCTCCGCCGCGCCGGGGCGGGTCGACTCGCCGCCGATGTCGAGCAGATCCGCCCCGTCCTCGACGAGACGGTGCGCATGGCGCACCGCTGCCTCGTGCGTCGCGTAGCGGCCGCCGTCGGAGAAGGAATCGGGCGTGACGTTGACCACGCCCATGAGGAGCGGCCTGTCGAGATCGAGCAGGAACCGGCCGCAGCGCAGGCGCAGGGCCGGTTCGAAAGGATTCATCGACACGCGAGAGAGGAACGGGCCGGCGGAAGGCTCCGCCGGCGTCGAGACACGTGCTTCAGGAAGCGGCCGACTCGGCCGGCCCGGCGGGCTGCGGCGTGGGCGCGATCACGCCGCCCGTGCTCGAACCGCTGCTGCCGCCGCCGCTCGAGGACTGCTTCGGCGGACGCGGCGGGCGGCCGGCCATGATGTCGTCGATCTGGTCGGAGTCGATGGTTTCCCATTCGAGCAGCGCCTTGGCCATCGCCTCGACCTGGTCGCGATGCTCCTCGAGGATCGAGCGGGCGCGCGCGTACTGCTCGTCGATGATCTTGCGGATCTCGCTGTCGACCTTGCGCATCGTCTCCTCGGACATGTTCGTCGTCTTCGTGATCGAACGTCCGAGGAAGATCTCGCCCTCGTTCTCGGCATAGACCATCGGCCCGAGCAGGTCGCTCATGCCGTAGCGCGTGACCATGTCGCGCGCCAGCGCCGTGGCGCGCTCGAAGTCGTTCGAGGCGCCGGTGGTCATCTGGTTCATGAACAGCTCCTCGGCGATGCGCCCGCCGAAGAGCACCGCGATCGTGCTGAGCATGCGCTCGCGGTCCATGCTGTAGCGGTCGCCCTCGGGCAGCTGCATCGTGACGCCCAGCGCCCGCCCGCGCGGGATGATCGTGACCTTGTGCACCGGGTCGGTCTTCGGGACGATGCGCGCGACCACCGCGTGGCCCGACTCGTGGTACGCGGTGTTGCGGCGCTCGTCCTCGGGCATGACGATCGAGCGGCGCTCGGCGCCCATGATGATCTTGTCCTTCGCGCGTTCGAAGTCGTGCATCTCCACGAGACGCGCGTTGCGCCGCGCGGCGAACAGCGCCGCCTCGTTCACCAGGTTGGCGAGGTCGGCGCCCGAGAAGCCGGGCGTGCCGCGCGCGATGACGTCGGCGCGCACGTCGGGGCCCATCGGCACCTTGCGCATGTGCACGTTGAGGATCTGCTCGCGGCCGCGGATGTCGGGCAGCGGCACGACCACCTGCCGGTCGAAGCGCCCGGGGCGCAGCAGCGCCGGGTCGAGCACATCGGGGCGGTTGGTGGCCGCGATGACGATGACGCCCTGCCCGGCCTCGAAGCCGTCCATCTCGACGAGCAGCTGGTTCAGCGTCTGCTCGCGCTCGTCGTTGCCGCCGCCCAGGCCGGCGCCGCGCTGGCGGCCGACCGCGTCGATCTCGTCGATGAAGATGATGCACGGGGCGTGCTTCTTCGCCTGCTCGAACATGTCGCGCACGCGCGCGGCGCCCACGCCGACGAACATCTCGACGAAGTCGGAGCCCGAGATCGAGAAGAACGGCACCTTCGCTTCGCCGGCGATCGCGCGCGCGAGCAGCGTCTTGCCGGTGCCGGGCGAACCCACCATCAGCACGCCGCGCGGAATGCGCCCGCCGAGCTTCTGGAATTTCGACGGGTCGCGCAGGAACTCGACCAGCTCCTGCACTTCTTCCTTCGCCTCGTCGCAGCCGGCGACGTCGGCGAAGGTGACGGTGTTGTTGTTCTCGTCGAGCATGCGCGCGCGCGACTTGCCGAACGAGAACGCCCCGCCCCGGCCGCCTCCCTGCATCTGGCGCATGAAGAACACCCAGACGCCGATCAGCAGCAGCATCGGGAACCACGACACGAAGATGTTCAGCAGCAGCGACTGCTCTTCCTCGGGCTTGGCGTTGACCTGCACGCCGTACTTCATCAGGTCGCCGACCATCCAGATGTCGCTGGGCGAATAGACGACGGCGTTGCGCCCGTCCTTGGTGCGCACGCGCAGCGTGCGGCCGTCGACGACGACGCTGTCGATGCGCCCGTCGCGCGCCTCGGCCATGAACTGCGAATAGGGCATGTCGACGCCGCGCGTCTGCCGCGTGTCGAACTGCTTGAATACGGTGAACAGCACCAGCGCGATGACCAGCCAGATCGCCGCTTTCGAGAAAACGTTGTTCACTCACCACTCCTTGGCGGCCTTCCGACCGGCGGGCGGCCCCTTGCCGACCAGTTCCAGGGACCGCCGGTTTCGAACGAGCATTCTACGCGGAACTTGACGAGCGCCCGCTCATTACGGTAGGCGCGCCGCCCGCTGCTGCCCCGCCCCGTCCGTCGCCGCCGCATCAGGCGCCGACGGACGGGCGACGCGGGCGTCGCCCCAACAGGTACGTCTCGGCCGAGGCGCTGCGCGATGCCTCGGGTTTTCGCACCTGCACCTCGGCGAAGTGCCGGCGGAAAGCCTCGACGATCTGGCTGTAGCCGCTGCCGTGGAAGCACTTGACCAGCAGCGCGCCTTCGTCCTTCAGGTGGTGCACCGCGAAATCGATCGCCAGCTCGGCCAGGTCGCTCATCCGCGCGGCGTCGGCCGCCGCGATTCCGCTCAGGTTGGGGGCCATGTCGGAAATCACAAGGTCGACCGGCGCGTCGCCGAGCATCGACTCGAGCCGTTCGAGCGTTTCGGCCTCGCGCAGGTCGCCCTGCAGGAATTCGACGTCCGGGATGGAGTCCATCGGCAACAGGTCGACGGCGACGATCCGCCCGTCGATGCCCGCCTGCGGCCCCGGCCGCGCCAGGCGCTCGCGCAGCACCTGGCTCCACGCGCCGGGCGCGCTGCCGAGGTCGACGATCGTCATGCCGCGGCGTAGCAGCGCGTCGCGCCGGTCGATCTCCAGCAGCTTGAACGCCGCCCGGGAGCGATAGCCGTGCTTCTGGGCGAGCTTGACGTAGGGATCGTCCAGGTGCCGCGCGACCCAGGCGCGGTTCGTCCGGTTCTTGCGTCCGCTTCCTCCACCGGTCTTCCGCTGGGTGTTCACCGCCACGTCCCGTGGTTCTCCCGCCACTCGTCCCCGGGTTGTCCCGCGCCTGTCACGCCGTTGTCCCCCGCTTGTGCATTCGCAACGGCGAGTCGTGCCGGAGACGCCGCCGCACTTGCGACGCGCGCCCGCACAGCCCACACTTGCGGATCCCGTCGGCGCGCCTCGCGCCCGCCCGAACGGCAGCCGATCGACGCGAACCCACGATGAGCACGACTCCGTTCCCCCTTCCCATCATGCTGGACGCCGCCGATCGCAAGGCGCTGCGGGCGCGCGCGCACAACCTCGACCCGGTCGTCATGATCGGCGAAGCGGGGCTGACGCGAGCGGTTCTCGACGAAACCGAGCGCGCGCTGCGGGCGCACGAACTGATCAAGGTGCGCGTGCTCGGCGACGACCGCGAGCAGCGCCAGGCGATGTCCACCGAGATCTGCTCGGCCCTCGGCTGCACGGCGGTGCAGTCGATCGGCAAGCTGCTCGTGCTGTATCGGCCCCGGCCGATCGAGGACAACGCCGGCCCCCACATCCCGAAGAAGCGTGCCGCGCAAGGCGCGGGCGCGGCGGCGAAGAAGGGCTCCGCGGCGCGCAAGGGCTCGGTCGCGCGCAAGGCCGCAGCCAACGGCAAAGCCCCCGCGGGCCGTAAAACCTCCGCCGGCCGCAACGCTCCCGTCGGTCGCAAAGCCCCCGTTGCCCGCAAGGCCCCGGCCGACCGCAAGGCCCCCGCCGATCGCAAGGGTCCCACGGCCCGCAAGGAAGCTACGCGCAAGGCCCCCGCTGCGCGCAAGGCCCCCGCCGGCCGCAAAGTGGCCGCCGCCGCTCGCAAGGCTCCAGCCGCCCGGCGCGGTCACTCGTAGGAGACGCCGAGCACCTCGTATTCGCGGGTGCCGCCCGGCGCGCGCACTTCCGCCACGTCGCCGACTTCGCGCCCGATCAGCGCGCGGGCGATCGGGCTCGACACCGAGATGCGGCCCTCCTTGATGTCGGCCTCGTCGTCGCCGACGATCTGGTAGCGCACCTTCTCGCCCGACGACAGCTCCTCCAGCTCGACGGTGGCGGCGAAGACGACGCGGCCGTCGGCGTCGAGCTGTCGCGGATCGATGATCTGCGCATTGGCGAGCTTCGATTCGATCTCGGCGATGCGCCCCTCGATGAAGCCCTGGCGCTCGCGCGCCGCGTCGTATTCGGCGTTTTCGGACAGGTCGCCCTGTGCCCGCGCATCGGCGATCGCCTGGATCACGTTCGGGCGCTCGACCGACTTCAGTCGCTGCAGCTCCTGGCGCAGCAACTCTGCGCCGCGCAGCGTGAGCGGAATGGTGGCCATCGGAGTTCCCCGGAGCGGGACGCGCAGCGCGCGTCTTCAAAAGAATGCGGATCGCCGGGGCGGGCGGCATCGAAAGGAACGACGCGCCGGACCGGGCGATCCGTTGTATTCGCCACTCTAACGCAAAAGAGCGCCAGGCGTGCCCATCGACGCACCGATCCGCGCCTGCCGGCGCCGACCCGAGCCTGTCCGGTGCGCCTGCCCGGCGCTCAGTGCGCCAGGCGCTCGTGCAGCTCCTGCAGCGAATGCACGTCGAGATCGCTCATCGTGCGCATTCCCTGCACGGCGGCGATCGCGCCGGCGATCGTCGTGAAATAGGTGACGCGCTGCGCGAGCGCCGTCGTGCGGATCGCGCGCGAATCGGAGATCGCCCCGCGTTTCTCCTCGACCGTGTTGAAGACGAGCGAAACCTGGCCGTTCTTCAGCAGGTCGACGACGTGCGGACGTCCTTCCTGCACCTTGTGCACCGGGGTGATCGGAACGCCGGAAGCGGCGATCGCAGCCGCCGTGCCCTTGGTCGCGACCAGCGCGAAGCCCATCTCGTGCAACTGGCGGGCGAGCGCGACCGCCTTCGGCTTGTCGGCGTTGCGCACGGAAATGAACACCGTGCCGGACTCGGGCAGGCGCACGCCGGCGCCCAGCTGCGACTTGACGAAGGCCTCGCCGAACGAGAAGCCCACGCCCATCACTTCGCCGGTGGACTTCATCTCGGGGCCGAGCAGCGTGTCGACGCCGGGGAACTTCACGAACGGGAAGACCGCCTCCTTCACCGAGTAGTACGGCGGCACGACCTCGCGCGCGATGCCCTGCTGCGCGAGCGTGCGGCCCACCATGCAGCGCGCCGCGATCTTCGCCAGCGGCAGGCCGGTGGCCTTCGAGACGAAAGGCACGGTGCGCGACGCGCGCGGGTTGACCTCGAGCACGTAGACCGTGCCGTCGCCGTCGATGCCGGCCTCGTGCTGGATCGCGAACTGCACGTTCATCAGTCCGCAGACGTTCAGCGCGCGCGCCATCAGCGCAGTCTGCCGCTTCATCTCGGCGACCACCGCGATCGACAGCGAATACGGCGGCAGCGAGCAGGCGGAATCGCCCGAGTGCACGCCGGCCTGCTCGATGTGCTCCATCACGCCGCCGATGAACACCTGCTCGCCGTCGGCGATGCAGTCGACATCGACCTCGATCGCGTCGTTCAGGAAGCGGTCGAGCAGCACCGGGCTGTCCTCGGAGACCTTCACCGCCTCGCGCATGTAGCGTTCGAGGTCGCGCTGCTCATGCACGATCTCCATCGCGCGCCCGCCCAGCACGTAGCTCGGGCGCACGACGAGCGGGTAGCCGATCTCGCCGGCCAGCGCGAGCGCCTGCGCCTCGGTGCGCGCGGTGCGGTTCGGCGGCTGCTTCAGGCCGAGATCGACGAGCAGCTTCTGGAAGCGCTCGCGGTCTTCGGCGATGTCGATCGACTCGGGCGAGGTGCCGACGATCGGCACGCCGTTGGCCTCGAGCGCGAGCGCGAGCTTCAGCGGCGTCTGCCCGCCGTACTGCACGATGACGCCGACCGGCTTCTCGAGCGCGACGATCTCGAGCACGTCCTCGAGCGTGAGCGGCTCGAAATACAGGCGGTCGGAGGTGTCGTAGTCGGTGGAGACGGTCTCGGGGTTGCAGTTGACCATGATCGTCTCGTAGCCGTCGTCGCGCAGCGCGAAGGCGGCGTGCACGCAGCAGTAGTCGAACTCGATCCCCTGGCCGATGCGGTTCGGCCCGCCGCCGAGCACGACGATCTTGCGCCGGTCGGTGGGCTGCGCCTCGTTCTCGTCCTCGTAGGTGGAATACAGGTAGGCGGTGTCGGTGGCGAACTCGGCGGCGCAGGTGTCCACGCGCTTGTAGACCGGTCGCACGCCGAGCGCCCAGCGACGCGCGCGCACGGTATCGGCGTTCGTGTCGAGCAGCCGCGCCAGGCGCCGGTCGGAGAAGCCCTTCGCCTTCAGCCAGTGCAGCTCCTCCTTCGACAGCGAGTCGAGCGGCACTGCGGACAGGCGACGCTCGATGGCGACCAGCTCCTCGATCTGCGCGAGGAACCACGGATCGATGTCCGATTCCTCGTGCACCTCCTCGACGCTCATGCCCACGCGGAAGGCGTCGGCGACGTAGAGGA
This sequence comes from Burkholderiales bacterium, assembly GCA_003576795.1. Classification (GTDB taxonomy): domain Bacteria; phylum Pseudomonadota; class Gammaproteobacteria; order Burkholderiales; family Burkholderiaceae_E; genus Zeimonas. Next base: position 11,357 of record QEVN01000030.1, on the reverse strand, counting down.
TGCGCTCCGGGCCCGGCTCGCCCAGCTCGGTGGCGATCTCGTCGCGATCGTCGCTGCGCTCGTCGAGCCCGTCGATGCCGGTTTCGAGCCCGCGCAGCGCCTTCTGCAGGCTCTCCTGGAAAGTGCGGCCGATCGCCATCACTTCGCCCACCGACTTCATCTGCGTCGTGAGATGCGGGTCGGCGAGCGGGAACTTCTCGAAGGCGAAGCGCGGAACCTTGGTGACGACGTAGTCGATGGTCGGCTCGAAGGACGCCGGCGTCGCACCGCCGGTGATCTCGTTCTTCAGCTCGTCGAGCGTGTAGCCGACCGCGAGCTTGGCGGCGATCTTCGCTATGGGAAAGCCCGTCGCCTTGGAAGCCAGCGCCGACGAACGCGAGACGCGCGGGTTCATCTCGATGACGATCATCCGCCCGTCGACGGGACTGATCGCGAACTGGACGTTCGAGCCGCCGGTCTCGACGCCGATCTCGCGCAGGATCGAGATCGACGCGTCTCGCATCAGCTGGTATTCGCGATCGGTGAGCGTCTGCGCCGGAGCCACCGTGATCGAGTCGCCGGTATGGACGCCCATTGGATCCAGGTTCTCGATGGAGCAGACGATGATGCAGTTGTCGGCGCGGTCGCGCACGACTTCCATTTCGAATTCCTTCCAGCCGATCAGCGACTCCTCGATGAGCAGCTCGCTGGTGGGCGAGGCTTCGAGCCCGCGCTTGCAGATCGCGTCGAACTCCTCGCCGTTGTACGCGATGCCCCCGCCCGTGCCGCCCAGCGTGAAGCTCGGGCGCACGATCGCCGGAAAGCCGATCTCCTTCTGCGCGACCCACGCCTCCTCGAGCGAATGCGCGATCGCCGAGCGCGCCGAGGCCAGGCCGATGCGCGTCATCGCCTCCTTGAACTTCTGCCGGTCCTCGGCCTTGTCGATCGCCTCGGGTGAGGCGCCGATCAGCTCCACGCCGTGTTTCGCGAGCACGCCGTGCCGGTGCAAATCGAGCGCGCAGTTCAAAGCCGTCTGCCCGCCCATCGTCGGCAGGATCGCGTCGGGCTTCTCCTTCTCGATGATCCTTTCGACGATCTGCCAGGTGACCGGCTCGATGTAGGTGACGTCGGCCATCTCCGGGTCGGTCATGATCGTCGCCGGATTGCTGTTGACGAGGACGACGCGGAAGCCTTCCTGGCGCAGCGCCTTGCAGGCCTGCACGCCGGAGTAGTCGAATTCGCAGGCCTGGCCGATGACGATCGGGCCGGCGCCGATGATGAGGACGCTCTGGAGGTCGGTGCGCTTGGGCATGGTGCGGAAGAGGGATCAGCGGAGCGCGCGGCGGCGCTGCTCCATGGCGTCGATGAAGCGGTCGAAGAGGTAGTGGATGTCCTGGGGGCCGGGGCTCGCCTCCGGGTGGCCCTGGAAGCAGAACACCGGGTGGTCGGTGCGCTCGAGTCCCTGAATGGAGCCGTCGAACAGCGACACGTGCGTCACGCGCAGGTTCGACGGAAGCGATTCCGGATCGACCGCGAAGCCGTGGTTCTGGCTCGTGATGTGCACCTTGCCGGTGTCGAGGTTGCGCACCGGATGGTTGGCGCCGTGATGGCCGAACTTCAGCTTCATCGTCTTCGCGCCCGAGGCGAGGCCGACGAGCTGGTGCCCGAGGCAGATGCCGAACACCGGCAGATCGCTGTCGATCAGCTCGCGGATCGTGCGGATGGCGTAATCGCAGGGCTCGGGGTCGCCGGGCCCATTCGACAGGAAGATGCCGTCGGGTTCGGCGGCGAGCGCTTCGGCGGCGCTCGCCTGCGCGGGCAGCACGATCACGTCGCAACCGCGGTCGGCGAGCAGGCGCAGGATGTTGCGCTTGACGCCGTAGTCGAAGGCGACGACGCGGTAGCGGCGCCGGGACGCGTCGGTGGCCGGCACGGTAAAGCCGGCGCCGAGCCGCCACGACCCCTGCGACCAGCGGTAGGGCTCGGTCGACGAGACTTCCTTCGCGAGGTCCATGCCGCTCAGCCCGGGGAAGGCGCGCGCCGCGTCGATCGCCGCGCGCTCGTCGAGCGCGTCTCCGGGGCTCGCCGCGGCGACGAGGCAGCCTGCCTGCGCGCCGGTCTCCCGCACGCGTCGCACGAGCTTGCGGGTGTCGATGCCGGCAATGCCGGGAATGCCCTCGCGCCGCAGGTAGTCGGAGAGCGACTCGACGCTGCGCCAGTTCGACAACCGCTCGGGAACGTCCTTCACGACGAGGCCTGCAGCGTGGATCTTCGCCGCCTCGAGGTCCTCGGCGTTGACGCCGTAGTTGCCGATGTGCGGATAGGTGAGGGTGACGATCTGCCGGCAGTAGCTGGGATCGGTGAGGATCTCCTGGTAGCCGGTCATCGCCGTGTTGAAGACGACCTCGCCCACCGCCTGCGTTGCCGCGCCGATCGATCGGCCGCGAAAGACCGTGCCGTCGGCAAGCGCGAGAACGGCGGGCGCATACGGGGAAATGAGGCCCGCGCCGGTAGACCGGGCAGGCTGTGTCGTGGGCTCGGCGGGCAACGGAGACTCCTGGATGGTCACCGGTGCACCTCGGGCCGAATCGAACCGGAGAGACGGCCCCGGACGGAAAGACGATCGGCCCGGCATCGAAGGACGCCGCGAACGACGGATTCGGCGCGATGAGCGGGGGAAGTCAGGCGCTAGCCGGTGGAAGCTGCAAAACCTGTGAAGGATAGCACCTGCCACGGCCCGCCTTCAGGCGACGAGGCTGGCACGATCCGCAACGAGGCATGTATATTTACCATATACATCTGTTTATGGATCGCCATGGCCCTGCAGATCGCGAACCCCAAGGTCGTCGAGAAAGTCGAGCGCCTCGCCAGGGCGATGGGTACGACGAAGACCGCTGCCGTCGAAGAAGCGGTCGATCGCCTGCTCGTCGAACGCAGCCGCCCCGGGAAGTTGCGCGACCGCATCGAGTCGCTGCTCGAGCAGATCGACCGGATCCCGGATCGCAGCGACGCGTTCGACCCGCTCGAATGGGACGAGCAGGGCCTGCCGAAGTGATTGCCGTCGACACTTCTGCGATCGTCGCAATCGTTTTCGACGAAGACGAACGGCACGAATTCCTCGACATCGCCACGAGAGCGGGAAAGGCGCTCGTCAGCAGCGTATCGGTCGTCGAAGCGCGGCTCGTCGTGCACGGACGCCGGGGGCAGGCAGCCGTCGCATTGCTGGACGACCTCCTTCGGCTGCCGATCTTCGAGGTCGTTCCGACCACCGCCGAGGATGCCGATGCCGCTTACGCCGCTTTCGTCGTCTATGGCAAGGGCAGCGGCCATCCGGCGGCGCTGAACTTCGGCGACGTGTTCAGCTACGCGCTCGCGAAGACGAGGGGCGTGCCGCTGCTCTTCAAGGGCGACGACTTCGGACAGACGGACATCGAGTCCGCACGCTGAGCGCTCCTGCCCTGCTCGATCCGCCCCCGCCCGAGTATACGGTGCCCTCCAGCGCGGCGAGCAATCTGCGAGACACAGCATTTCCGCACACGAAACGGTTTGCGTAGCCGAAATCGCTGCATCGTGCAGCGCGGGGAATGGACGGCGGCCGCGCCTAGCACGAATCGAGAACTGAGGTCGGTGTCGCCGTTTTTTACAGTGTGGGACGGAGCCGCGACGAAAGTTGGCCTTTTTTTCATGCGATTCAAGGAAGTAGCAGCAACTGGCACAAACCCTGCTTTGCAGCAACTACGAGCCGATACGCGGGCTCGCATTTTCGGAAACAGGGAACAAGAACATGCTCAAGCTCAAGCAGATGGCGGCGGCACTCGCCGTGGTCGGGCTCGCCAGCCCGGCTTGGGGCGCGTCCTTCGTCAACGGAGGCTTCGAAGACGGGACGACGAACGGGTGGACGACCGGTGCCGGCTACCGGGCCGTCGAATACAACAGCGCCCTGACGCCGGCGAACTACCTCCCGGGTGGCACGCGTTACAACGCGGCATACAACAACCACTCCGCGGTCGTCACCCAGGGAGTCGCACCCCATACCGACGGGAACCTGAAGCAGGTCTACAGCGGAACCTACTCGTTCCGCGCCGAAGACATCTTCACCGGCGGCTATGCCTCGGCGATCACCCAGACGGTGACGAACTACACCGACGCGAACATCTACTTCGCATGGGCGGCCGTGCTCGAAGGTGCGCACGGCGCGGAAGATGCGGCCACGTTCATCCTGACGCTGCGGAACGACACCACGGGCACCGAGCTGGTACGCCGCCAATACAACGCCGCCAGCGGCGGCGGCGGCGTCGACTCGCGCTTCACGCTCTCCAGCGACAACTTCTACTACACCGATTGGCAGATCGAGAGCCTGGACGTCAGCCAGTTTTCCGGCGACACGTTCACCCTGAGCCTGCTGGCGGCCGACTGCCAGCAGACCGGCCATGCGGGATACGTCTATCTCGACGGCTTCGGCGCGGCCCCGCCCCCGCCCGGAGGCGTGCCCGTTCCCGGCGGCCTCGCCCTGCTCGGCGCCGGCGCCCTCGCGCTGGGCTTCGCGCGCCGCAAGGCGTGATGCACCCTCCCTCCGGGGAGGCGCAGTATCGAAACGCCGGCGCGAGCCGGCGTTTCCTTTTTCAGGACGTTGAAGCCCGGGCGTGCGCGACCGCACGCTCGACCCGCAACGCGGCCTTTTCAAGGCGACGCGAAGAACACTCCCCGCCCGAGCATTTCGCGCATCCGCGCCGCGCCCCGCTCGCCGTCCCAGCCCGAGATGCTCGATCCGTCGGCGAAGACGATGATCGGCGTGGCGAGCCTTCCCCGACCGAGGAAGAAGCCGACGTCGACGAACGCGTTCCGGGGATAGGAGCAACCGCTGCGCTCGCGCGTGGCGGTCGACGGCCGAGCCGCATCGACCGCGAAGGCAGCACGCCAGGCGGCGGCCGGGTCCTCCGAGCACCAAGCTCGGGCAGCGCGCGCGAAACCCTGCTCCGACAACCCGACCGGCACGACGTACACCGAGATCCCCTCGTCGTCGAGAAACTGCTCGAGGCGTCGACAGAACGGGCAATCGGGTGCCGACCACACGACGGCGAGGAAGCGCGTCTCGCGCCGGACCGGAATCGCCGACCCCGTCGGGATCGAGCCCGCAAGCGAACGCTGCCATTGCGCGAACTCGGCCGCGCTCGGGCGTCGCCCCTCGTCGATCGACCAGCCGGCTGAGCGCACGTTGGCTGTCCAGCGCAGGTCGTCGCGGAAATACGCGCTCTGCCCCGACGCATTGCGAAGCGCGTAGTAGTGGGGGAAGAGGGTGGGCTCCACACGGAAACCGGGGCGCAGCGGGGCGCCGGTGGCCTTCTCGAACGCGGCCTGCGCCGCGACGACGTCCGCGTTCCAGTCGACGCCCGGCGCGGGCGATGCGGGCGCCGCCGACAACGCGGGGACGACGCAGGCGAGCGCGGCGGCAAGGGCGGCGCGAAGGAAGGCGCGGTGAAGGAAGGCGCCTGGGAAGGCGCCTGCCGGAGTTCGTAGTCGAATGCGCGACATCGGTGCTTCCTCCCCTACAGCTTCTCGGTCTCGCCGCTGCGCGGCTGCCACTTCATCAGCCGCTTCTCCGCCACCCCCACGACGGCATCGAGCACCAGCGCGAACAGCGTGAGCACCACCACGCCGGCGAACACGGTGTTGATGTCGAAAGTGCCCTCGGCCTGCAGGATCAGGTAGCCGACGCCGCGCGCCGAGCCGAGGTATTCGCCGACCACCGCCCCGACGAAGGCCAGGCCCACCGAGTTGTGCAGACTGGAGAACACCCAGCTCGTCGCGCTCGGCAGGTAGACGTGGCGCAGCAGCTGCCGCTGGCTCGCACCGAGCATCCGCGCGTTGGCGAGCACGTTGGGGCTCACCTCGCGCACGCCCTGGTAGACGTTGAAGAACACGATGAAGAAGACGAGCGTGACGCCGAGGGCCACCTTCGACCAGACGCCCAGGCCGAACCAGATCGAGAAGATCGGCGCGAGGATCACGCGCGGCATCGAGTTCGCCGCCTTCACGTAGGGATCGAAGATCGCCGCGGCCGTGGGGCTCAACGCCAGCCACATGCCGACGGCGAGCCCGCCCACGGTGCCGATGGCGAAGGCCATCACCGTCTCGAACAGCGTCACCCCGAGGTGGATCCAGATCTCGCCGCTGACGAACCAGTCGACGATGCGCAGGAACACCTTCTGCGGCTCGCCGAAGAAGAACGCCGCCTGGTGCGGATTCGAGAAATAGAAGTTCGGCAGCAGCGTGGGGCTGGTCAGCGCCCACCACAGGAAGATCCCCGCGGCGAGCACGAGGAACTGGTACAGGCGCAGGCGCGGCGAAGCGGCGTTCACTTCAGCTCGCTCGCTTCTGCTGTGCGTAGCCCTTGAGCACCTCCTCGCGCAGCACGCCCCAGATCCGGTCGTGCAGGTCGAGGAACGCGGGCTGCGAGCGGATCTCGGCGACGTCGCGCGGGCGCGGAAGGTCGATGCGGAATTCCCCGATCGGATGCGATCCGGGGCCGGCCGCGAGCACGACCACCCGATCGCTCATCGCGATCGCCTCGTCCAGGTCGTGCGTGATGAAGAGCACCGCCTTGCGCTGCGCGGCCCACAGCTCGAGCACCTCGTTCTCCATCAGCTGCCGCGTCTGGATGTCGAGCGCCGAGAAGGGCTCGTCCATCAGGATGATGTCGGGATCGAGGATCAGCGTCTGGGCGAGCGCGGCGCGCTTGCGCATGCCGCCGGAGAGCTGGTGCGGATAGCGATCGCCGAAGCCGCGCAGGCCCACGCGCGCGAGCCACGCTTCGCCGCGCTCGCGTGCCTGGGTGTCGGACACGCCGCGGAACTGCAGTCCGGCGATCACGTTGTCGATCGTGCTGCGCCAGGGCATCAGCGCATCGGTCTGGAACATGTAGCCGGCGCGCCGGTTGATGCCGTCGAGTCGCTCGCCGAACACCTCCACGTGGCCCGACGACGGCGCGAGCAGCCCGGCGCCGACGTTGAGCAGCGTCGACTTGCCGCAGCCGGTGGGACCGACCACCGAGACGAACTCGCCGGGCGCTACGCGCAGTGTGACCTCGCGCACCGCGGTGTGCCGCTGCCCCGGGTCGTCGCGCGAGACGAAGGTGCAGGTGATGCCTTCGAGCGCGAGCGCGGGCGCCGCCATCGGCCGCGCGCTCACTTCAGCGCGGCGAGCGCCTTGCGCGTGAATTCGTTCGTGTACGTGCGCGAGAGATCGATCTTCTCGGGCTGGATCTTCGGATTGAAGCTCGCCAGCGCCTTCAGCGTCGTCTTCGCGCCCGCGTCCGGAATCAGGCCGTCCGGGCTGATCGCGTCCTTCACGTTGTTGTAGGAGGCGAGATAGAGCGCGCGATCACCCAGCAGATACGCCTCGGGGACGGTCTTGACGATGTCCGACGGACCGGCCTGCTGCAGCCACTTCAACGCCTTGACCATCGCGGTGGCGAGCGCCTGCACCGTGTTCGGGTTCTGCTTGACGAAGTCCTCGGGCGCATAGAGGCAACCGGCCGGCATCGGGCCGCCGAACAGCGCCTCGGTGCCCTTCAGCGTGCGCGTGTCGGCGACGATCTTCACCGTGCCGCGCTGCTCGAGCATCGTCATCACCGGGTCGACGTTCGACAGCGCGTCGATCTGGCCCGACTCGATGGCGGCGATCGCGCCGTTGCCCGTGCCCACGCCCACGTACGAGACGTCGGAGGCCTTCAGCCCGTGCTTCGACAGGAAGTAGTTGGCGACCATGTTGGTCGACGAGCCGGGCGCGGAGACGCCGATCTTCATGCCCTTCATGTCGGCCGGCGACGAGTACTTCGCCTTCGTGGAGACGCCGATCGCGATCTGCGGCGCTCGCCCCTGCAGCACGAAGGCCTTGAAGTACTGGTTGCTCGCCTGCAGGCTGATCGTGTGCTCGTAGGCTCCGGAGACGACGTCGGCCGAGCCGCCCACGACGGCGCGCAACGCCGCCGAGCCGCCCGCGAAATCGAGGATCTCGACGTTCAGGCCCTGCTCCTTGAAATAGCCGAGCTGCTCGGCGATCGTCAGCGGCAGGTAGTAGAACGCTGCCTTGCCGCCGACGGCGATCGTGAGTTTCGGCTTCTCGGGCTTGCCCTGCGCATGCACGGCGAAGGGAACGACGGCGAGCGCGGTTGCGGCGAGCGTGCAAGCGAGAAAGCGTCTGCGCATTTGGGGTCTCCTCGAATGGCCGGATCGTGTTGCGAGCGCCAAGCGTTCGGATAACCATCAGGTTAACCGATCGGGCCGATGACGAAACGGCGAAAGGAGCGGAAGCGGTCGAATCGGGCCGAGGATACGACCCAGCCGACGTACACGATTACCTGCGAGCCCGGGTGCAGGCAAAGCCCGCGCCGAAGCCTCGAGCCCGGTCCTGGCGCGGCTGATCTACCCGCGAAGAGCGCTCGCCGATCTCGAGCGGGTTACCGACTTTCTTCGTGCGTCGGAACCCTTGGCGGCGCTGGAAACCGTCGAGCTGATCGTGGAAGCGTTGCAGATCCTGGAGAACCATCCGCTGATCGGCCGACCGGTCGAGCACGGCTTGCGAGATCTGCCGGAGCCGTTCTAGATGACGTTCGACTCGCGCAGTCTCGAGAGGGCCTCCTCGTCGTAGCCCAGCTCGGCCAGCACCTCTGCCGTGTGTTCTCCCAGCGCCGGCCCTACCCACCGCGTCTCGCCCGGCGTCTCCGAGAACTTCGGCACGATGCCGGGAATCGCCAGCGGTGTTCCGTCGGGTAGCGTCGTGCGTTCGATCATCGCGCGCGCCAGATACTGCGGATCGTCGACCATGTCGGCCGCGCTGTAGATCCGCCCGCTCGGCACCTCGGCCCTCGCCATCACGTCGAGCGCCGCCTCGAGCGACTGCGACGACGTCCATTGCGCGATCGCGTCGTCGATCTCCTGCGCGCGCGCCGCGCGGCCGGCGTTGTCGGCGAGCGTCGGATCGTCGGCGAGGTCGGCGCGGCCGATCGCGCGCATCAGCCGCTTGAAGATCGAATCGCCGTTGCCGCCGATGACGATGTGCCGGCCGTCGGCCGTCGGATAGGTGTTCGACGGCACGATGCCGGTGAGGTTCGTGCCGGTGCGCTCGCGCACGATGCCGTAGCGGTCGTACTCGGGCAGCGTGCTCTCCATCAGGTTGAACACCGCTTCGTACAGCGCGACGTCGACCACCTGGCCGCGGCCGGTCTCGCGCCGGTGGTGCAGCGCCATCAGCACGCCGACCAGGCCGTGCAGCGCGGCGAGCGAGTCGCCGATCGACAGGTTCAGCCGCACCGGCGGACGATCGGGAAAGCCGGTGACGTAGCGCATCCCGCCCATCGACTCGGCGATCGCGCCGAAGCCGGGGCGGTCGCGGTACGGCCCGCTCTGGCCGTAGCCGGACAGCCGCAGCAGGATCAGTCCCGGATTGCCTTTGGCCAGCTCGTCGTAGCCCAGGCCCCACTTCTCGAGCGCGCCGGGCCGGAAGTTCTCGATGACGATGTCGCTGCGCGCGGCCAGTTCGCGCGCGATGCGCTGGCCCTCGGCGTTTCGCAGGTCCAGCGCGATCGAGCGCTTGTTGCGCGCCTGCACGTACCACCACAGCGAGGTGCCGCTCGCGTCGTCGGGATGCAGCTTGCGCCACTTGCGCAGCGGATCGCCGCCTTCGGCGCCGGTGCGCGCCGGCGGCTCGACCTTGATCACGTCGGCGCCGAAGTCGGCGAGCATGCGGCCGGCGAAGGGCCCGGCGATCAGCTGGCCGAGTTCGAGCACGCGCAGGCCGGCGAGCGGACCGCTCGCGCCTGTTCCGCGCGCCGCGCCCGCGCTGTCCCGCGCGTGGGCGCCTCGCTCCCCGGCCTCGCGCGGGCCCGCGTCGGCCTTCGCCCTCTCGTCGCTCATGCCGATGTTCCTCCGCGCGCGTCGTCCTCGGCCACCGACCGACGATCGCGCAGCGCCTGCGCCACCGTGCTCGGATCGACATATTCCAGCTCGCTGCCCACCGGAACGCCGCGCGCCAGCCGCGTGACCGCGAGGCCGCGCGCGCGCAGCAGCTCGCCGATGTAGTGCGCGGTGGCCTCGCCTTCCTGCGTGAAGTTCGTCGCGAGGATCACCTCGCGCACGACGCCGTCGCCGGCGCGCTCGAGCAGCCGCTCGAGTCCGATCTGTCGCGGCCCGATGCCGTCGAGCGGAGACAACCGCCCCATCAGCACGAAATACAGTCCGCGGTAGCTGAGCGTCTGCTCGATCGTCAGCTGGTCGGCCGGCGTCTCGACCACGCACAGCAGCGACGGATCGCGTCGCGGCGACGAGCAGGTTTCGCAGATCTCCAGCTCGGTGAAGGTGTTGCAGCGCGCGCAGTGGCGGATCCGCGCACACGCCTGCCCGAGCGCCTGCGCGAGCTGCGTCGCGCCTTCGCGATCGTGCTGCAGCAGGTGGTAGGCGAAGCGTTGCGCGGTGCGCGCACCCACGCCGGGCAAGCGGCGCAAGGCGGCCGTGAGCGCGTCGAGCGGCGCAGGCTGCTTCATCGCGAGCGCACCCTGCCTGGAGCGGCGCCCTTCAGAACGGCATCTTGAAGCCGGGCGGCAGCGGCAGGCCCGCCGTCATCGCGCCCATCTTCTCGGAGGCCGTCTGCTCGGCCTTGCGCAGCGCGTCGTTCATCGCCGCGACGAGCAGGTCCTCGAGCATGTCCTTGTCCTCCTCGAACAGCGTCGGGTCGATCGCGATGCGCTTGACGTCGTTGCGGCAGGTCATCGTCACCTTGACGAGACCGGCGCCCGATTGCCCCTCGACCTCGATCTGCGCGAGCTGCTCCTGCGCCTTCTTCATGTTCTCCTGCATCTGCTGGGCCTGCTTCATCAGGCCCGCGAGCTGTCCCTTCATCATTCGCTACCTCCTGGGGTCTGTCGATGCTCGCGCGGGCGCACCGAGCCCGGCACGATCGAGCCGTCGAACTCGTCGATCAGCGTACGCACGAACGGATCGGACTCGATCGCCGCCTGTGCCTGCGCCTGGCGATCGGCGCGCTCCTGCGCCGAGACGACCGCGGCGGTCCTGCCCTGCACGGGACCGACCTCGACGTCCAGGCGCACGTCGGCGCCGAAATGCGCAGCGAGCGCCTCGCGCACGCGGCGCACCGTACCGGGTTCGGCGAGCGGGCGGATCGGCACCCGCACGCGCAGCCGCAGTCCGTCGCTTTCGAGCAGCTCGCTCTGTTCCATGAACTGGCGGATGAAGCCGCTGACGCCGAGGCGCGCGGCGAGTGCGGGCCAGTCGCCGTCGAAGGCCTGCCTGCCGGGCGGTGCGGCGCGCGGTGCTTCGGAGCGCGCGGCCGGCGAGGCGCCGGGCGCCGCGGCCGACGCCCGC
>QEVN01000029.1 GCA_003576795.1 Burkholderiales bacterium | reverse complement strand
CTGTTCACACTACGATCGTCCCCGCGTGAGCCCGAAAAAAGCGCGCAATCAAGGCGCAAAGCGCAGCCGTGGCGGTGCCACGGCGAGCATTTGCAACGCCGAGTGCGCGCTTTTTTCGGGCTCACCCTTCGGGCCGGGGCCTGCCGAGCCGCCACACTTCGTTGCTGGCTCCTTGCGTGGCACCGCCACGCGCGTCGCCAGCGCCTCGTTTGGCGGCTCGGCAGGCCCCGGCGCGGGGACGATCGTAGGGTGAACAGGCCCTAGGCGGTTCGCGATGGCGCTCGCCGAACGCACCGGCGTGTCGCTGCGTGCGTCGAACAGCTTCGGCGTCGAGGCGCGCGCGGCGCGCCTGATCGAGGTCGAAGATGCCGGCGACCTGGCCGCGCTCGCCGAACGCCTGCGCGACGGCCCCGCGCCGCTCGTCCTCGGCGGCGGCAGCAACATCCTGTTCACGCGCGATCCGCCGATGCCGGTGGTACGCATCGCGGTGCCCGGCCGCCGGCTGCTGGCCGACGATGCAGGCAGCGTCCTCGTCGAGGCCGGGGCGGGCGAGCCCTGGCACGACTTCGTCCAGTGGACGCTGGCACAGGAGCTCGTCGGGCTCGAGAACCTGTCGCTGATCCCCGGAACGGTGGGCGCCGGTCCGATCCAGAACATCGGCGCCTATGGCGTGGAGATGCGCGAACGCTTCGATTCGCTGGACGCCGTCTCGCTGCGCGACGGCACGCGCAGGCGCTTCGACGCCGCCGAATGCGGCTTCGGCTATCGCGACAGCGTGTTCCGTCACGACGAAGGCCGCGGCTGGGCGATCGTCGCCGTGCGCTTGCGCCTCGCGCGCGAGGCGCCGCTGCATCTGGACTACGGTGAAATCCGCGAAGAACTGCGCGCGCAGGGGATCGCCCGACCCTCGGCGCACGACGTCGCGCGCGCGGTGTGCGCGATCCGCCGGCGCAAGCTGCCCGACCCGAACGTGCTCGGCAACGCCGGCAGCTTCTTTCGCAATCCGATCGTCGACGCGGCCGTCGCCGACGCGCTCGCGGCGCGCGAGCCCGGTCTTCCGCGCTTCCCGGTTTCGCCCTCCGACGCAGGCGCCGCCGCGCGCGCTTCTGCGGAAAACGCCAGGCCCGCGGTCAAGCTGTCCGCCGGCTGGCTGATCGAGCGCTGCGGCTGGAAGGGTCATCGCGAAGGCGATGCGGGCGTGCACGAGCGGCACGCGCTGGTGCTGGTGAACCACGGCGCGGCGAGCGGCGCGCAGATCGCGGCGCTCGCCGCGCGCATCGCCGAATCGGTGCGCGACCGCTTCGGCATCGTGCTCGAACCCGAGCCGACGATCGTCTGATCAGCCGCGGCGGAACACCCAGCTGGATTCGGTGGAGGCTCCCGGCTCGAAACGGTAGCCGTCCGCATCGAAGCCCTGCAGCTGCACCGGATCGTCGATGCGCCGTTCGATCGCATAGCGCGTCATCGCGCCGCGCGCCCGCTTGGCGGCGAAGGCGACCACCTTCCATCCGTCGGGACGCCGCTGCTGGAATACCGGCTGCACCACGCGCGAGCGCAGGCCGGCCAGCGCCTTGAAGTACTCGACCGACGCCAGGTTCACCAATACCGGCGTGCGATGCGATGCCAGCTCCTCGTCGATCGCCTTCGACAGCCGCTCGCCCCAGTACGCGTAGAGATCGGCGCCCTTCGGATTGCGCAGCCGCGTGCCCATCTCGAGCCGGTACGGCTGGATCAGGTCGAGCGGGCGCAGCACGCCGTAGAGCCCCGAGAGGATGCGCACGTGGTCCTGCGCCCAGCCGAGATCGGATTCATCCAGGCTCGGGGCGTCGAGCCCCTCGTAGACGTCGCCGGCGAAGGCGAGCACCGCCTGCCGCGCATTGCGGGTGGTGAACGGCGGCTTCCACTGCCCGAAGCGGGCGGCGTTCAGCGCCGCCAGCGGATCGCTGATCGACATCAGCGAAGCGAGCTCGCGCGTGTCCATCTTCTTCAGCAGCTCGACGAGCGGGCGCGCCTGCGACAGGAAGCGCGGCTGCGTATGCGCGGCGATGTGCGGCGCCGATTCGAAGTCGAGCCGCTTGGCGGGGGACAGGACGATCAGCATGGCACGCGATGATGGCACGAAAGCGAAGGCGCTCGACCGGACCTGCGGCGCCGGCGCTCTTCGACCGCGCGCGCCGCTCCTTATAATCGTCGCCGACCCCCCGACGTCTCCGCCATGAACGCATCCGCCGGCCCCGCAAGTCCCCGCTTCGCCACGAAGCTGCCGAAGGTGGGCACGACGATCTTCACCGTGATGTCGTCGCTCGCCGTCGAGCACGACGCGGTGAACCTCGGCCAGGGCTTTCCGGACTTCGACTGCGACCCGGCGCTGGTCGAGGCGGTGGCCGACGCGATGCGCGCCGGACACAACCAGTATCCGCCGATGGCGGGCGTCGCCGCGCTGCGCGAGCGCATCGCCGACAAGATCGAGGCGGTGCACGGACGTCGGTACGACCCGCGCGACGAGATCACCGTCACGGCGGGCGCCACGCAGGCGATCTTCACCGCGGTGCTCGCCGTCGTGCGCCCGGGCGACGAGGTCGTCGTCATCGAGCCGGTCTACGACAGCTACGTGCCGGCTATCGAGCTGGCCGGCGGCACGGCCGTTGCCGTGCCGATGCGCACCGATTTCCGCATCGACTGGCCGGCGGTGCGCGCGGCCTGCACCGCGCGCACGCGCGCGATCCTGGTGAACTCGCCGCACAACCCCACCGGCACCATCCTGCGCGCCGACGACCTGCGCGAGCTGGCTTCGATCGCCTGCGCGCACGACCTGATCGTGATCTCCGACGAGGTCTACGAGCACATGGTCTTCGACGGCCAGCCGCACGAATCGGTGAGCCGCTATCCGGAACTGGCTGCGCGCAGCTTCGTCGTCTCGTCGTTCGGCAAGACCTTCCACGTCACCGGCTGGAAGCTCGGCTACTGCGCCGCGCCCGCGCCGCTGTCGGCCGAATTCCGCAAGGTGCACCAGTTCAACGTGTTCACCGCGCACGCGCCCACGCAGCACGGCATCGCGCGCTACATGGCCGAGCGGCAGGCGTGGCGCGAGGTCGCGCCGTTCTACCAGCGCAAGCGCGACCTCTTCCGCGCAGGCCTCGCGCGCACGCGCTTCCGGCTGCTCGACTGCGAGGGAACCTTCTTCCAGCTGGTCGACTACAGCGCGATCTCCGACCTTCGCGAGGCCGATTTCGCGAAGTGGCTGACCACCGAGGTCGGCGTCGCCGCGATTCCGCTGTCGGCGTTCTACGAGCAGGGCACCGAGAACCGCGTGGTGCGCTTCTGCTTCGCGAAGACCGACGCCACGCTCGAGCGCGCGCTGTCGCGGCTGTCCGCGCTGTGAATCCGCGCCGACGCACGTGTCTGTCGGCGGCAGCGGCGGCAGGAGCCGTCGCGCTGCTCGCCGGCTGCAACGCACTTCCGCCCGCCGACCTGAAGCCGCCGCGCCTGGCCTTCGCCGATTTCCGCATCGAGGAACTCGGGCTGAACGAGATCCGCTTCCTGCTCGCCGTCGACACCGAGAACCCGAACGACGTCGAGATCCCGTTGCGCAACGTCGATTTCGCGCTCGAGCTGCTCGATCGGCCTTTCGCCGAAGGCAAGGTGCTCGATCGCGAGGTGACGCTGCCGGCGCTCGGCGCGCGCACGATCCCCGTGCAGTTCACCGTGCCCACCTCGCGGCTGCTGCGGCTGCTGCGCAGCGCCGAGCCGGCGCAATGGAGCTACCGGCTCAGCGGATCGGCTACGTGGGGATGGAGCGGCCTTCCGCTGCGCTTCGATCGGCGCGGCGACCTCGAAGTGCTGCGCGAGCTGGGCGAGCTGCTGAAGGCGCCTGCGCCGCGTTGACGCGCGCCCGGCGCGCGTTCGCCGGGGAGACGGCGACGCGGGCCGAGTCGGCCCCGACGGGCCGTCAGCCCTTCGATTCGTCGCCGCTCGCCGCCGGCGGCGCGGGGGTCGCCGGGGTCGTTGCGGCATCGTCCTCGTCCGCGCCGGCACCCGCCTCGTCGTGCCCGGGCGGCGATTCCGCCTTGCGAAGGCGCTTTTCCTCCTTCTTCTGCTTCTTCGCCAGTTCTCGCTGTCTCTTCTGGAATGCGTAATTCGGCTTGGCCAACGGCATACCTCCGGTTGACCGGACAGGGTACCAAATGGCCGCCGTCGCGGAGCGATCCCCGATCACGAAGACTCGGGCGTGCGCCGCAGCGACTTGATCCGGCCCCGGTGCGTCTTCTCGTCGACGCGGCGCGCGCGCGACGCCAGCGTGGGCCGTGTCGCCCGGCGCGCCTTCGGCACGTGCGCCGCAGCGTCGACGATCGCCTGCAGTCGCGCGATCGCGTCGTCGCGGTTCTTCTCGAGGCTTCGAAAGCGCTGCGCCTTGACGACGACCACGCCCTCGGAGCTGATGCGACGATCGTCGAGCGCGAGCAACCGTTCCTTCACGTCGGCGGGCAGCGACGAGCGCGCGACGTCGAAACGCAGCTGCACCGCGTTGGAGACCTTGTTGACGTTCTGCCCGCCGGCGCCCTGCGCGCGGATCGCGGTGAACTCGATCTCCGCCGGGTCGACCCGCGGCGATCGGTCCGCCCGCGTCACGATGGACCGCCTCCCGGCGTCCCGCCCGAAGCGGCCATCAGCGCTTCCAGTACCCGTTCGCCGCGGCGATCGTCTGGAAATGGATCGCGATGACCTGCGACGACGCGATCAGGCTGTCGGCGTTCTGCTCGTACTCGGGGCGCAGCCGCGCGCGCACTTCGTCGGACGGCTGCGTGTACTTCACGCCCATCCGCGACAGCTTGATCGCCAGCTCGAACCCTTCCTGCGCGGTGTTCGTCTGCAGCGACTGCAACCAGGCATCGGCCATCCCGTCTCTCCCTTTCGCATGAACAAAGGCCGTACGGTAGGACGCCAACGCGACTGCGTGTCGAATATCCACGCCGCGTGGCTCGAACGCGACGGCGTGCGCGATCGGCGCCGATGTCAGAATCGCGAGCGATGCGCCTTGCCCGTGAAACGCCCCTCGACGCCCCGCCGCCCGCGACCCGGCACTCGCTGATCGACGACACGGTCGCCTTCGCTTCGGCGGCGATCCTGATCGCGCTGGGGATCGCGTTCTTCGAGCAGGCGCGGCTGGTGACCGGGGGCACCGCCGGTCTCGCGCTGCTGGTCTCGTACGGACTCGGCGTGCCTTTCGGCGCGGTGTTCCTGGTGATCAACCTGCCGTTCTTCGCGCTCGGCTGGGCGAAGCTCGGCGCGTCCTTCGCGCTGCGCACCGGATTCGCCGTGCTGCTCGTTTCGGCGATCAGCGCATTGCAGCGGCGATGGCTCGCTTTCGACGCGGTCCAGCCGGCATGGGCCGCGCTCACCGGCGGCCTGCTCGTCGGCGTCGGACTGCTGATCCTCTTTCGCCATCGTTGCAGCCTCGGCGGATTCAACGTCCTCGCCCTGTGGCTGCAGGAGCGCCGCGGCTGGCGCGCGGGCTGGGTGCAACTCGGCCTGGATGCGGCGATCCTGCTGCTGTCGCTCGGCATGGTCGGCGCGGGGACCGTCGTCCTGTCGCTGCTGGGCGTTACCGCGCTGAACGTGACGCTCGCCGTGAACCACCGCCCGGGACGCTACGTGGCGGTCTGACAAGGCTGCATCGGCGGCGAATGTACTGCAGGTCGCGCGCGGCGGCGCTCCTAGACTGCCTCCGTACTTCGCAAAGCCGGGGGTTCACGAAATGAGGCCGATCGATCGCCGCTCCTTTCTGCAACTCACCGGCGCGGCGGGCGCTGCCGGGCTGATCCGCGTGCCGGGCCTGCCTTCCGCGCTGCGCGCCGCGCACGCCGCCGAGGCGCCTTCGGCCGGCTCGATCATCCACGGCAAGCGCCCCGAGATGATCGTGCACAACGCGAAGCTCGGCGTGATGGAAACGCCGCTGCAGGCGCTGCGCGAGTCGCATTTCACGCCGAAGGAGTATCTCTACAACCGCACGCACTTTCCGGTGGACGGCGCGGGTGCCTGGGTGGCCACCACCGACGCGCCGTCGCGCGAGAGGGTCGATCAGTGGGAGATCCTCGTCGGCGGCCTGGTGCAGCGTCCGAAGAGCCTGCGCATCGCCGATCTCGCCGGCATGCCGCAGGTCGAGCGCCGCTCGGTGATGCAGTGCGCCGGCAACGGGCGTTCCTATTACTGGGCCGAAGCGAAGACGCCGGGTTCGGGATGGAAGCACGGCGGCATGGGCAATCTGCGCTGGGAAGGCGTGCCGCTGCGCGCGCTGCTCGACGGCCTCGAACTCGGTCCGAGCGAGCACGTGCGCTTCCTCACGGCGAACGGCAAGGACGTCCCGCCGGTGGCCGGCGGTGCCGATCTCGTGAAGAGCATTCCGCTGGCGGCGCCGCAGCTCGACGACGCGATCCTCGCGCTGAAGATGAACGGCGAGCCGATTCCGCTGATCCACGGCGGTCCGGTGCGGCTCATCGTCCCGGGCTTCTACGGCAACATGAACGTCAAGTGGGTCACCGACCTGATGCTGATGGCCGAGCCCACGCCGAGCGCGCTGATGCAGAAGACCTACCGGATGCCGCACCGGCAGGTGCAGCCGGGCAAGTTCACCACGCAGGACCTCACCCGCCAGAACAGCGACCCCACCTACGGCTTCGCGATCATGAGCGTCGTGTTCGCGCCGCTCGCCGGCGAGACGGTACGCGGCGGCAACGTGCCGTTCCGGGGAGTCGCCTGGAACGACGGCGTGGTACCGATCACCGAGGTGCGCGTCTCGCTCGACCAGGGCAGGACCTGGCGCGCCGCCGAGATCGATGAACCGGACGGTCCCTACGCCTGGCATCCGTGGCAGCTGCAGGCTTCGCTGCCGCCGGGTTCGCACGAGGTCTGGGTGCGCGCGATCGACGCATGGGGCCGCTCGCAGCCGATCGACGGGCTCACCACCTGGAACCCCGGCGGCTGGGACTGGCACGGCGTGGATCGCGTGAGTTTCCAGGTGGCGTGATGCGGACGGGCTCGCGCCTGGGCTTCGCGGTGGGTTGATGCGGGCGGTCGCGCGCGTCGCGTCGGCGGGCGCGCTTTGCGCGGCGCTCGCCGCCGCGCCGACCGTGTGCGCGGAGATCTCGTTGCCGCAGGGTCCCGGCGTCGACCTCGTCTATGCCCGTTGCCGCACCTGCCACGACCTGCAGTACCTGGTCGATTCCGCCGGGCTGCTGCCGGCGCAGTGGGTCTCGGTGCTGCAGTCGATGCACGACTACGGGCTGAAGCTGAGCGACGCCGAGCAGCAGGAGATCCTCGGCTACCTGACGAAATATCTCGGCCCGAATCCGCCGCCGTCCACGCAGACGGCGAAGGCGGGAGCCGACACCGCAACGGCGAAGACGGCGCGAATCGACGGCCATGCGGTCTACGAACGCAATTGCGCCAGCTGCCACGGCGCCGAGGCGCAGGGCGACGCGCAGCGCGTGCCGCCGCTCGCCGGCAACGACGACCTGCAGCGCGATCCGCTGCTGCCGGTGCTCGTCGTGCTCAACGGCCTCGCAGGACCGATCGACGTCGAAGGCAGGCATTTCGATTCGAGCATGCCGCCCTTCGATCATCTGTCCGATGCGCAGATCGCGGCCGTCGTGAACTACCTGCGCGACGCCGACGACGGGCACGCCGTCACTCCATCGACGGTGGCCTTCCAGCGAAGTCGCGACCTGTCGCCCGGCGAGGTGCGCGCCTACCGGGCGCGCACGCACTGAACGGGGCTCAGACCCAGGTGCGGGTGATCGTGCCGAGCCAGCCGAGCAGCGCGAACACCGCCGCCCCGAGCGCCGAGAGGATGATGAACGCGGGAATCGAAGCGATCGACAACTTGACGAGGAACACGACCATCGACCAGAACGGCATGCGGATGTCGACGATGCTCACGCGCTCGGGAAGGTTCGTTTCCATGTTCGGGCAGCCTCCGGGTCGATGACGCCGTAGTGCCTGCACGGGACGGGCCTGCCGGCCCGCCCCCGCCCCTTGTTACCGCCGGTTTGCCGCCGGTTTGCCGCCGGTTCGGCGCCGCCGGTACGCCGACTATTCGATCTCCTCGTACAGCGGCAGCGTGAGGAACTCGGCGAACGACTCCTGCGTGCTCATCTGCTCGAAGATCTGCGCGGCGCGCTCGTAGGTGCTCGTGTCGCCGCCCACGGTGGCCTTCACCTTGGCCAGTTCCTGCGGGATCAGCTCGCGCACCAGCTCGGGCGCGACCTTGCGGCCGTCGTCGAGCTTGCCCTTCGGCGAGCGGATCCACTGCCAGACCTGCGAACGGCTGATCTCGGCGGTGGCGGCGTCCTCCATCAGGTTGTGGATCGGCACGCAGCCGTTGCCTGCTAGCCACGCGCCGAGATAATGGATGCCGACGTTGATGTTCATCCGCAGGCCGGTCTCGGTGATCGGCTGCTCGGGCTGGAAGTTCAGCAGGTCGGCGGCGCCGACCTGCACGTCGTCGCGCTTGCGGTCGATCTGGTTGGGCTTGTCGCCGAGCACCTTGACGAACTCTTCCATCGCCACGTCGACCAGCCCCGGGTGCGCCACCCAGCCGCCGTCGTAGCCGTCGGTGGCGTCGCGCGCCTTGTCGGCCCGGATGCCGGCCATCGCGATCTCGTTCTTCTCCGGGTCGCTCTTGATCGGGATCAGCGCGCTCATGCCGCCGATCGCGGGCGCGTTGCGCTTGTGGCAGGTCTTCAGCAGCAGCAGCGCGTAGGCGCGCATGAAGGGCGAGGTCATCGTCACCTTCGCGCGATCGGCCAGGCAGAAATCGCGATCGACCTTGAACTTCTTGATGCACGAGAAGATGTAGTCCCAGCGGCCGGCGTTCAGCCCGGCGCTGTGCTCGCGCAGTTCGTAGAGGATCTCGTCCATCTCGAAAGCGGCGAGGATCGTCTCGATCAGCACGGTGGCCTTGATCGTGCCCTGCGGGATGCCGAGCGCCTTCTGCGTGGCGACGAAGATGTCGTTCCACAGCCGCGCCTCGAGATGGCTCTCGAGCTTCGGCAGGTAGAAGAACGGGCCGGCACCGCGAGCGATCTGCTCCTTCGCGTTGTGGAACATGAACAGCGCGAAGTCGAAGATGCCGCCGGAGACGCGCTGGCCGTCGACCTTCACGTGCTTCTCGTCGAGGTGCCAGCCGCGCGGGCGCACCTGCAGCGTGGCGATCTTGTCGGCGAGCTTGTAGGTCTTGCCGCCCTGCTCGAGCACCAGCTCGCGGCGGATCGCCTTGCGCAGGTTCACCTGGCCCTGGATCTGGTTCGTCCAGTTCGGCGCGTTCGAGTCCTCGAAGTCGGTCATGTAACTGTCCGCGCCCGAGTTGAACGCGTTGATGATCATCTTCGCCTCGACCGGGCCGGTGATCTCGACGCGGCGGCACTCGAGCGCCTTCGGGATCGGGGCGATCGTCCAGTCGCCTTCGCGCACGTGCTTCGTCTGCGGCAGGAAATGCGGGCGCTCGCCTTCGTCGAGGCGCTTGGCGCGAGCGACGCGATCGGCGAGCAATTGCCGGCGGCGCGGCTCGTACTGCCGATGCAGTTGCGCGACGAGCGCGAGCGCGTCGTGCGAGAGGATCCCGGCGAACTCGGGGGTGACGGTCGCGTCGATGGTGACGCCTTCGGGCAGGTTCAGGGAGGCTTTCGCGTTCATTTCGAGGCTCCGGTTGCGGATGAGGATCGGCGTCGCTTGCCGTTTCGCGCGGGCGCGAGGCCTCGCGCCTGCGCGATGTCTTTCTCGCGCTCGAGGCGCGCGCGCACGTGTTCGACGACGTCGGCGAGGCTGTGGCCGGTGGCGACCGGCCCGGCATCGAGCTCTTCGGGCGGCGCGCCGGAGCGGTCGACGCGGAACGCGTCGAAGCCGAACCAGGCGCCGGCGGCAACGTCCCAGCCGTTGGACGAGACGAAGACGATCGCCGCGGGCTCGCAGGCGAAGGCTTCGGTCGCCAGCGCATAGACGTCGGGATGGGTCTTGTAGCGCCGAACCGAGTCGGCCGACAGGATGCGATCGAACAGGTCGCGCATGCCTGCGCTGCGGGCCGAGATCTCGAGCATCGCCGCCGTTCCGTTGCTCAGGATCGCCAGCGGCACGCCGAGTTCGCGCAATGCGCGCAGCGCCGCGACGTTCTCCGGAAAGGCCGACAGGCTGGCGTACTGCGCCATCAGGCGCTCCTCGTCGTCGCCTCCGAGCGCGAGGCCGAGCGCACGCGCCGAGAAGCGCAGCGCGTCGCGCGTGACCGCATCGAAGGGCGCATAGCGGCCGGACAGCGTGCGCAGCCACGTGTACTCGAGCTGCTTGCTGCGCCACAGATTCGACAGGCGCGCGCCTTGCCCCGGAAAGCGCTGCTCGGCGAGCGCGGCGACCGAGTGCACGTCGAACAGCGTGCCGTAGGCGTCGAAGGCAACGGCGCGTAGCGGTGTAGCCATGACGCAAGGATAGGCGCAGCGCAGCTTCGATAAAACCCGGGGCGAAGCGCTTCAGCTTTTACTTTTTTGCAATAATCGACCGGTTCCGGTCCACTTGCGGTTCTGCGATGGCGCGATTTCGCCAGATCGAGACCTTCGTTTCGGTCGCCACCCGCGGCAGCCTGAGCGCCGCGGCGCGCGCCGAGGGCGTGGCTCCCGCGGTCATCGGGCGGCGCATCGATGCGCTCGAGGCGCGCCTGGGCGTACGCCTGCTGGTGCGCACGACGCGACGGATCTCCCTCACCTTCGAGGGCAGCGCCTTCCTCGAAGACTGCCAGCGCCTGCTGCGCGACCTGCACAACGCCGAGGCGTCGGTGTCGCTGGGCGGCGTGAAGGCGAGCGGGCACCTGCGCGTCACCGCTCCGGCCGGCTTCGGCCGCGTGCACGTCGCGCCGCTCATACCGGCCTTCCTCGACACGCACCCCGAGGTGTCGATCTCGCTCGAACTCACCGACCGCATCACCGACATCGTCAACGAGAACATCGACGTCGCCGTGCGCATCGGCACGCTCGACGACTCGAGCCTGGTCGGCGTGCACCTGGCCGAGAACCGGCGCGTCGTCGTCGCCAGCCCCGCCTATCTCGCCCGGCGCGGCGAGCCGCGCACGCCCGACGATCTCGCGCAGCACGACTGCCTGACCTTCGGCAGCTACGGCAACCAGGCGCGCGGCTGGCAGTTCACCGTCGACGGCAGCGTCGTCTCGCTGCGCGTGCCGGCGAGCATCGAATGCAACGACGGCGCAGTGCTGCACGACTGGGCGCTCGCCGGTCGCGGGCTCGCGTGGCGATCGCTTTGGGAGGTGGGAGAGGATCTGCGCCGCGGCCGGCTGCGCAGCGTGCTGGACGACTACGCCGCGCCGCCGAACGCGATCCACGCGGTGTTTCCGCAGCGCCGGCACCTGCCGCTGCGCGTGCGCACCTTCATCGATCAACTGAAGAACACGTACGGGAATCCGGCTTACTGGAGCGGATGAGGGGGCGGGGATGAGAGGCGGATGACCGTCGCGCGGTCGACGCGCCGCTCGCCGGAGGCGAAAAGGACGGCCCGCGGGCCGCAGGAAGCGAAAGGACGGCCCGCGGGCCGCAGGAAGCGAAAGGGCGGCCCGCGGGCCGCCCTTGGCAACAACCGGAAACGCGCCGGAAACGACTCAGCGCGACGGCGCCGACGATCCGGTGGTGTCGCGCAGGTGCTTGCCGACCAGCGCGGTCATCTCGAACATGTTGACCTGCGCCTTGCCGAACACCTCGCGCAGCTTCGCATCGGCGTTGATCAGCCGCTTGTTGACGCTGTCCTGCAGGTTGCCCTTCTTGATGTACTCCCACATCCGCTTGACCACCTCGGTGCGCGGCAGCGGCTTGTCTCCGACGATCGACGCGAGCGCGGCGCTGGGGGTGAGCGCCTTCATGAAGGACGCGTTCGGCGTGCGCTTCTTCGCGGCGGGCTTCTTCGCCGCGCTTTTCGCGGGAGCGGCCTTCTTGGCGGCGGGCTTCTTCGCGGCGGCCTTGGTCGCCGTCTTCTTCACGGCGGCCTTCTTCGGCGCCGCTTTCTTCACAGCCGCCTTCTTCGGAGCAGCCTTCTTCGCCGCAGTCTTCGTGGCGGCCGGCTTCTTGGCCGTCGCCTTCTTCGCAGCAGGTTTCTTCGCAGCCTTCCTGGCAGTGGCCATGCTCGGTTCTCCTGGATCCATGAGTGCGGTGTTCGTTTCGAACGGCGCGTTTTCAGAGGGGAAACGCGTCATCTCCACAGGAGCGAAGCATGACTTGTCTTGCACGGGTAGCCAACAAAAACAAGCGTCGATCGACTGCGCCGCGGCGCCAGTGTTGTATCGGCGACGCACCCTCGGCTGCACGAGGGCGTGCGCCTCGATTGCACTGGGCCTAGACGAGCTCCGAGACGCGCGACGCGCGACGCCGTTCGTGCTCCTTCAGGTGCCGTTTGCGCAGCCGGATGCTCTTCGGCGTCAGCTCGACCAGCTCGTCTTCGGCGATGAATTCCACCGCCTTCTCGAGCGTGAGCCGGATCGGCGGCGTCAGCGCGATGTGCTCGTCCTTGCCCGAGGCCCGGATGTTCGTGAGCTTCTTCTCGCGCACCGGATTGACCACCAGGTCGTTGTCGCGCGAGTGGATGCCGATGATCATTCCCTCGTACAGCCGCTCGCCCGGCGCGACGAACATCCGCCCGCGCTCCTGCAGCTTCCACAGCGCGTAGGCCACGGCCTCGCCGTCGTCCTGCGAGACGAGCACGCCGTTGCGGCGATCCTCGATCTCGCCGGCCCATTCGCCGTAGGCGTCGAATACGTGCGCGGCGATGCCGGTGCCGCGCGTGAGGTTCATGAACTCGTTCTGGAAGCCGATCAGCCCGCGCGCCGGCACGCGGTATTCGAGCCGCACCCGGCCCGCGCCGTCGGGCTGCATCGCCTGCAGCTCGCCGCGGCGACGCCCGAGCAGCTCCATCACCGCGCCCTGGTGCGCCTCCTCGACGTCGGCGGTGAGCCGCTCGTACGGCTCCTGGCGCTCGCCGTCGACGATGCGCAGCTTCGGCTTCGGCCGCGACACCGCCAGCTCGTAGCCTTCGCGGCGCATGTTCTCGAGCAGGATGGTCAGGTGCAGCTCGCCGCGGCCCGAGACGACGAAGGCGTCGGTCTCGTCGCCGAATTCGACGCGCAGCGCGACGTTGCTCTTCAGCTCGCGCTCGAGCCGCTCGCGGATCTGGCGGCTCGTCACGAAGCGGCCCTCGCGGCCGGCGAGCGGCGAATCGTTCACCAGAAACTCCATCGACATCGTCGGCTCGTCGACCTGCAGCGTCGGCAGCGCCTCGGGCGCGTCCGGATCGGCGACCGTCGAGCCGATGTCGACCGCGTCGATGCCGGTGATGGCGACGATGTCGCCCGCCTCGGCTTCGGGCACCGCGATGCGCTCCAAGCCGTGGAAGCGCAGCACCTGCCCGATGCGCGCCGGCACCGGCTCGGCGCCGCCCGCCTGCGGGTCGCCGTGCAGCACGAGGACGTTCTGCCCGGCGCGCACGCGCCCGCGCCCGATGCGGCCGATGCCGATCTTGCCGACGTAGCTCGACCAGTCGAGCGCGGAGATCTGGAACTGCAGCGCGCCCTCGGGGTCGTCGTCGCGCGGCGGCACCTGGCGCAGGATCGCCTCGAACAGCGGCTTCATCGACAACCCGGCGGCGGCCGCTTCCTCGGGCGTGCGCACGCCGCCGGCGGGCAGGTCCTCGAGCCGGTCGAGCGCGAAGCCGTTGATCGCCGACGCGTAGACGACGGGGAAGTCGAGCTGCTTCTCGCTGGCGCCCAGCTGGTCGAAGAGGTCGAAGGTCTGGTCGACGACGCGGTGCGGGTTCGCGCCGGGCCGGTCGACCTTGTTGACGACGACGATCGGCTCCAGGCCGAGCGCGAGCGCCTTGCGCGTGACGAAGCGCGTCTGCGGCATCGGCCCCTCCACCGCGTCGACCAGCAGCAGCACGCCGTCGACCATCGACAGCGCACGCTCGACCTCGCCGCCGAAGTCGGCGTGCCCGGGCGTGTCGACGATGTTGATGCGCGTGCCCTCGTACTCGACGGCGCAGTTCTTCGCGAGGATCGTGATGCCGCGTTCGCGCTCGATGTCGCCGCTGTCCATGACGCGCTCGGCCACCTGCTGGTTGCTGCGGAAGGTGCCCGACTGGCGCAGCAGCTGGTCGACGAGCGTGGTCTTGCCGTGATCGACGTGCGCGATGATGGCGATGTTGCGGATGGCGAGAGTCATCGTTCGATTCCTGTTCCGGCCCTCAGGGGTGCGGGAATGGGCGCGGGAGTTGATGCGGCGACGAGCCGCTGCGGCTGCAGCTCGCCTGCCTGTTGCAAGGCGACGCCGAGCAGTTCGTTGCCCGCGCCGTAGACGCGAACGCGCCGGGGCGACGCGTCCGTGCAGGCGGTTTCGAGGCGCAGCTTCTGGCCGTGCCGGAAGCGCGCGCCGAGCGCCGCGTCGAGATCGACGCGCGGCAGCCCGAGCAGCAGCGCGTCGGCCGGCAGCAGCCGGGCGCGCCGTTCGGGCAGCGCGAGCGCCTCCAGGGCCTCGAGCGGGACGGCGTCGCGAACATCGAGCGCGCCCACGCGCTCGCGCCGCAGCGCGCTCAGGTGCGCGCCGCAACCGAGGCGCTCGCCGAGGTCGATGGCGAGCGACCGGATGTACGTTCCCTTGCTGCAACGAACGCGCAACTCGGCGTGGGGCGGCGCGAAGCGCAGCACGTCGATCGCGTGGATCGTCACCCGCCGCGGCGCGCGCTCGACGACGACGCCCGCCCGGGCCAGCTCGTACAGCGGCCGGCCGTCGCGCTTGAGCGCCGAGTGCATCGGCGGAACCTGGTCGATCGGGCCGACGAAGGCCGCCACCGCTTCGGCGAACGCAGCCTCATCGCGCGCCGGATCGCGCTCGTCGATGACGCGCCCCTCGGCATCGCCGGTGTCGGTGGCCACGCCCAGGCGCAGCCCGGCGACGTAGGTCTTGTCGGCGTCGAGCGAATCGAGCGCGAACTTGGTCGCCTCGCCGAAGAGCAGCGGCAGCAACCCGCCGGCGAGCGGATCGAGCGTGCCGCCGTGCCCGGCCTTGCGCGCCTCGAGCAGGCGCCGCGCGCGCACGAGCGCGTCGTTCGAGCTCAGGCCCACGGGCTTGTCGAGCAACAGGATCCCGTCGACGGGATCACGCTTCGTCGGGATGCGTTTCGTCATGCTGGAGCGGCGGCGCGCAGGCCGCCGTGCGGTCAGTGGGCGTCCGGCGGTTTCCGGATGGCGCCGTCCTCGGCGGCGGACCGACGATCGTCGGCCTCGGCGTGCCGGCGGTTCGCCTCGTCGATCAGCTTCGACATCGCGATGCCGCGCTCGGTGGAGCGGTCGTGCACGAAGCGCAGCTCGGGCGTGGTGTGGATGCGAACGCGCCGCCCGAGCTGCGAGCGCAGGAAGCCGGCCGCGCGGCGCAGCCCGGCGAGCGTTTCGGCGACCGTCGTCTCGTCGTCGGGAAGCACGCTGAAGTACACGGTGGCATAGGCGTAATCGGGCGTCAGCTCCACGCCGGTGATCGTGACCATGCCGACGCGCGGATCCTTCAGCTCGCCGCGCACGAGTTCGGCGAGCTCGTGATGCACCTGCTCGCCGACCCGAACGCCGCGGCTGCTGCCGCCCGGACGCTGCCTCGCCATTGCCCGACGCCCGCACGCTCAGAGCGTGCGCGCGACCTCCTTGATCTCGAAGACCTCGAGCTGGTCGCCTTCGTGGATGTCGTCGTAGCCCTTCAACGACAGGCCGCACTCGAAGCCCTCGCGCACCTCGCGCACGTCGTCCTTGAAGCGCTTGAGCGAATCGAGCTCGCCCGTCCACACGACCGTGTGATCGCGCAGCAGCCGCACCTTCGCGCCGCGACGCACCACGCCCTCGAGCACCATGCAGCCGGCGATGTTGCCGACCTTCGGCACGCGGAAGATCTGGCGGATCTCGACCAGGCCGAGCGCCTCTTCCTTCTGCTCGGGCGAGAGCAGCCCGGACATCGCCTTCTTCACGTCGTCCACGGCGTCGTAGATGATCGTGTAGTAGCGGATGTCGATGCCGTTCGTCTCGGCCAGGCGCTTGGCCTGCTGGTCGGCGCGCACGTCGAAGCCGATGATCACCGCCTTCGAGGCGGTGGCCAGGTTCACGTCGTTCTCGCTGATGCCGCCCACGCCCTGGTGCACGATCTGCACGCGCACCTCGTCGGTGGAGAGCTTGAGCAGCGCGTGCGCCAGCGCCTCCTGCGAGCCCTGCACGTCGGCCTTGACGATGAGCGGCAGCGTCTTCACCTCGCCGCCGGACATCTGCTCGAAGATGTTCTCGAGCTTGGCCGCCTGCTGCTTCGCGAGCTTGACGTCGCGGAACTTGCCCTGCCGGAACAGCGCGATCTCGCGCGCCTTGCGCTCGTCGCCGAGCACGATCACTTCCTCGCCGGCGGCGGGCACGTCCTGCAGCCCCTGGATCTCCACCGGAATGGACGGACCGGCCTCGGCGACCGGCTTGCCGGTCTCGTCGAGCATCGCGCGAACGCGGCCGAAGGACGAGCCGGCGAGCACGATGTCGCCGCGCTTGAGCGTGCCCGACTGCACGAGCACCGTGGCCACCGCGCCGCGCCCCTTGTCGAGCCGCGCCTCGATGACCAGCCCCTTGGCCGCTCCCTCGCGCACCGCGTGCAGTTCGAGCACCTCGGCCTGCAGCAGCACGTTCTCGAGCAGCGCGTCGATGCCGGCGCCGGTCTTGGCCGACACCGGCACGACCGGCACGTCGCCGCCGTATTCCTCGGGGACCACCTGCTGCGCGACCAGCTCCTGCTTGACGCGCTCCGGGTTCGCCTCGGGCTTGTCCATCTTGTTGACCGCGACGACGATCGGCACGCCGGCCGCCTTCGCGTGGTTGATCGCCTCGATCGTCTGCGGCATCACGCCGTCGTCGGCGGCGACCACCAGGATGACGATGTCGGTGGCCTTCGTGCCGCGCGCGCGCATCGCGGTGAACGCCTCGTGGCCCGGCGTATCGAGGAAGGTGACGACCCCGCCCGGCGTCTGGACGTGATAGGCGCCGATGTGCTGCGTGATGCCGCCCGCCTCGCCGGCCGCGACCTTCGCGCGCCGGATGTAGTCGAGCAGCGAGGTCTTGCCGTGATCGACGTGACCCATCACGGTGACGACCGGCGGCCGCGGTTCGGTGGCCGCATCGCCCTGCGCGGCGTCCTCGACGAGGAACGCCTCCGGGTCGTCGAGCTTGGCGGCCAGCGCCTTGTGGCCCATCTCCTCGACGACGATCATCGCCGTGTCCTGGTCGAGCATCTGGTTGATGGTGACCATCTGCCCGAGCTTCATCATCGTCTTGATGACCTCGGCGGCCTTCACCGACATCTTGTGCGCGAGATCGGCGACGGTGATCGTCTCGGGGACGTGCACCTCGCGAACGATCGGCTCGTTCGAGAACGACGCGCCGGTGCCGGCGTCGTGCCGTTCCCCGCCGCGATGCCGGCCGCCGCGCGGACCGCCGCGCCAGCCGCTGTCGGGCGCGTCGCCGCGCGTCTTGATGCCGCGCTTCTTGCCCGCTTCGTCGGACCAGGTGGACGACAGCTTCTCGCTCTTGACGTGCTTCTTCGCCGCATCGCCGCCGGGCGCACCGGGGGCGGGTCGGCCTCCCGGCGGCCGGTGCAGCGTGCCGCGCACGCCCGCCTTCGCGCCGGGTTGGCCCGGCGCCTGC
>QEVN01000028.1 GCA_003576795.1 Burkholderiales bacterium | reverse complement strand
GGTTCACTTTCCAGTCCGAGTCTTCCTGGCAGTGGATGCCAATCGCGCCCTGACCTCCTCTACGCTCAGCACGCGCGAGGGATCGGCCCGGGACGCGTCATACGCTGCGGCGACATCCTCGAGAAGCCATTTTTCGACTACCCGGTCTCTTGCAAGAAGGACGCGGAGACCGTCCCGAATCACTTCGCTCTCGCTGGCATATTCGCCGGCCGCCACCTTCGCGCGTACCGCCTCCGCCATATCGTTCGGCAGAGTGATACTGAGTTGTCGGGTCGAGCGCATCGGAAGACTCCAAGTGATAGGATTCAATCCTATCACCCGTCACCGCTGTCCGACACGATTTCTCGCAGAACTGGAGATTCCGCATGCAACCGATGAGCATCGAGGCCGGACGCGACCTCCCCGACGACTGCAACGTCGTCATCGAGGTGCCGATGTACGCGCCGGCCGTCAAGTACGAGATCGACGAGGCGAGCGGCGCGCTCTTCGTCGACCGCTTCATGTCCACCGCGATGCACTACCCGTGCAACTACGGCTACGTGCCGCGCACGCTGTGCGGCGACGGCGACCCGCTCGACGTGCTCGTGCTCGCGCCGGTGCCGGTGCTGAGCGGCAGCGTCGTACGCTGCCGGCCGGTGGCGCTGCTGCGCATGGAGGACGAGGCGGGCGAGGACGCGAAGATGCTCGCGGTGCCGGTGTCGTCCACCTGCCGCCTCTACGACGCGATGCATACGCTCGACGACGTTCCGGCGGCGGTGCTGCAGCAGATCGAGCACTTCTTCGCGCATTACAAGGACCTCGAGCCCGGCAAGTTCGTCAGGCTGCTCGGCTGGGCGGGCGTCGAGGAGGCGCGTGCCGAGGTGATGCGCAGCGTGCGCACCTTCGAGGGCCTCAGCGGATCCCGGCGCGCATGAACGACTGCACGAACTGACGCTGGAACAGCAGGAAGCCGACGAGCAGCGGCGCCGAGGTCATCAGCGTCGCCGCGGTGATGATCGACCAGTCGACGCCCTGGTCGGTGGACGAGAACACCTGCAGGCCCACGGTGAGCGGGCGCGTCTCCACCGAGTTGGTGACGATCAGCGGCCACAGGAAGTTGTTCCAGTGGTAGCTCACCGACACCAGCGCATAGGCGAGATAGATCGGGCGCGCGAGCGGCACGTACACTTTCCACAGCACCTGCAGCGGCCCGGCGCCCTCCACGCGGGCGGCCTCGTCCAGCTCCTTCGGCACGGTCTTGAAGGTCTGGCGCAGCAGGAAGATGCCGAAGCCCGAGGCGAAATACGGCAGCCCGATCGCGAGGATGGTGTCGCGCAGCCCGAGCGCGTTCATCGTCGCGTAGTTCTCGACGATCAGCACGTCGGGCATCACCATCAGCTGCAGCAGCACGAGGAAGAACAGCAGGTCGCGTCCGCGGAACTCGAAGCGCGCGAAGGCGTAGGCGGCGAGGGTGCCCAGCACGAGCTGCGCGGCGAGGATCATCGTGACCAGCACGAAGGTGTTCCAGAAATAGCGCGCGAAGGGCGCCGCATGCCAGGCGTCGACGAAGTTGCGCAGCGTGAGCGGCGCATCGAGCGCGAAGCGCGTCGAGAATTCCGGCGGATGGAACGCCGTCCACACCGCGTAGACGAGCGGCAGGATCCACAGCAGGCCGAGCAGCCAAGCCGCGAAGCTCTCGAGCGCCTGCGCGAAGCCGTTGCGCGGGAAACCGGTCGCGGAGGCGTTCATCGGAGGCGCTCCGTCATTGGTAGTGGATCCGCCGGTCGAGCCAGCGGAATTTCACGATCGCCGTGACGCCGAGGATCGCGAGCACGACGACGGTGAGCGCCGCGGCGTAGGCCGAATCCCAGAAGCTGAAGC
Organism: Burkholderiales bacterium; assembly: GCA_003576795.1. Classification (GTDB taxonomy): domain Bacteria; phylum Pseudomonadota; class Gammaproteobacteria; order Burkholderiales; family Burkholderiaceae_E; genus Zeimonas. The sequence continues at coordinate 15,999 of QEVN01000028.1, read as the reverse complement.
CGACCTGGTAGATGTAGTAGAGCAGCAGCGTGCTCGCATTGTCGGGGCCGCCGCGCGTCATCACGAACAGCTGGTCGATCATCCGCACCGAGTTGATCAGCGCGTTGATCAGCACGAAGAGCGTCGTCGGCATCAGCAGCGGAAAGAGCACGCGCCGGAAATACTGCCCGCGCGAGGCGCCCTCGAGCGCGGCGGCTTCGGCGAGCGTGGGCGACACCTGCTGCAGCGCCGCCAGGTAGAAGATCATGAAGAAGCCGGCTTCCTTCCACACCGAGACGACCATGATCGCGCCGAGCGCCGTCTCGCGATCGCCCAGCCAGTTGCGGCTGGCCAGGCCGAGCGCGTGCGTGATCTGCTCGAGCAGGCCGTACTGCGGCGTGTAGAAGAACAGCCAGATGTTCGCCACGGCGATCATCGGCAGCACCGTCGGCGTGAAATACGCCAGCCGCAGGAAGCCGCGGCCCGCGATGCGTCCGTTCACCCACAGCGCCATCGCGATCGCCAGCGCGATCGACGTCGGGATCGTGCCGAGCGCGAACCACAGGTTGTTCCACAGCGCCTGCCGGAACACGTCGTCGTCGAGCATCAGCTCGTAGTTCTCGAGGCCGACCCAGACCGCGGGACGCGCGCCCTTCGGCGTCGAGAAGAAGCTGTGCCAGGCGGTGGCCACCGCCGGCCAGTGCGTGAACGCGACGAGCAGGACCATCGCCGGCAGCAGCAGCAGCCAGGCGACGATCTGCGCCTGCAGGTTGCGCGGCGGCGCGAACGCCGCTTCACGCGATGCGGCGGCCCCCGGGGGCGCGGCACCCGCTTCGCGTGAACCGGCGGCGGCCGCCATGGGCTTGCTCCGCTATCGACGGTAGGCGCGCAGGATGCGATCGGCCTCGCGCTGCGAGTCCTTCATCGCGTCGGCCGGCGACTTCGAGCCGGTGAGCGCCGCCTGCAGCCCGTCGTTCAGCGCCTTCGTCACGCGCTGGTTCTCGTGCGTGGAAAGCTCGGCCACCGAGTATTGCAGCTGGTCGCGCGCGACGGTCGCCTGCGGCACCTCCTGCACGTATTTCCTCATCTCGTCGGTTTCCCACGCGGCCGGCGTCACGGCGACGTATCCGGTGGCGATGCTCCACTGCGCGGCGCGCTGCGGCTGCGTCGCCCAGCGGATGAACTTCATCGCCGCCTGCCGCTCCTCGGGCGAGGTCTTGTCGAAGACGTAGAAGTTGCCGCCCCCGGTCGGACTGCCGCGGCGCTTCTTCGCCGGCAGCATCGCCACGCCGAAGGGGAACTGCGCGTTGGCGCGGATGTTCGTGAGGTTGCCGGTGGTCGTCCAGACGATCGCCGCCTTGCGCTCGAAGAAGTCCTTCGGCGTCGTGCCCCATTCGATGACGCCGCCCGGCATCACCTTGTGCTTCGCCGACAGGTCCACCCAGTACTGCAGCGCCTCGATCGAGCCGGGCTTGTCGAAGTAGGTCTCGGTGCCGGCCTCGTTCATCAGGATCGTGTCGTTCGGCGTGGTGAGCCCCTGGAACAGCCAGTACGGAAAGCCCGACGACGGGATCTTCACGCCCCAGGTCGAGACGTTGCCGGCCGCGTCGGTCTTCGTGAGCTTCTTCGCGTAGGAGACCAGCTCGTCCCAGTTCTGCGGCGCCTTGTCCGGATCGAGCCCCGCTTCCTTGAACAGCTCCTTGTTCCAGTACATGACGATCGTCGAGCGCTGGAACGGAACGCCCCAGGTCTTGCCGCCGGTGCGGCTGTTCTCCATGAACGCCGGATAGAAGCCGTCGAGCCACTGCTTGCCGTCCGCGCCGGCCAGCCCGTCGATCGGCACGATCGCGCCCTCGTCGATCAGCGTGAACATGTCGGTGGACAGCAGCACCGCCAGGTGCGGCGGCTGGCCGCTCTTGAACGCGGTGAGCGCCTTGACGATGCTCTCCTGGTAGGTGCCCGCGTAGACCGGCTTGATCCGGATGTTCGGGTTCTCCTTCTCGAAGTCGGCGGCCATCTGGTCGATCGTCTTCGTGACCGGGCCGCCGACGGCGACCGGGTAGTAGAAGGTCAGTTCGACGGGCTTCTGCGCGTGCGCGGCGGGAAGCGCGGCGGCGAGCGCGGTCGCGCCGATCGCCTGCAGGACTCTTCTTCTCATGACGGGACACTCCTCGGGTGGGAAAGGGCGGGAACGGGGACGCCGTCGCGACGCCGGCCGGTGTCGGCGTCGAAGAAATGCTGCGCGTCGTCGTCCCAGTCGAGCCAGACGCGTTCGCCGGCGGCGATGGACAGCTGCCCCGGCACGCGCGCGGCGATCGTGTCGCCGTTCCGCGAGGCGCCGGGCAGCGTGCAGGTGACGATCGTGTCGGCGCCGAAATACTCGACGCTCTGCACGATCGCGTGTAGCCGTCCGCCGCGCGCCAGGCGCACGTGCTCGGGCCGTATGCCGACCAGCAGGCCGGCGCCGCCGCCGGAGTCGACGAGCCCGAGCGGCAGCACGTTCATCGGCGGGGTGCCGATGAAGCGGGCGGCGAACACGGTGGCGGGGCGCGCGTACAGCTCGGCGGGCGGCGCGTCCTGCACGATGCGCCCGCCCTCGAGCAGCACGACCTGGTCGGCCATGCTCATCGCCTCGGTCTGGTCGTGCGTCACGTAGACCATCGTCATGCCGAGCTTGCGCTGCAGCGCGCGGATCTCGCGGCGCATCTCCTGGCGCAGCTTCGCGTCGAGGTTCGACAGCGGCTCGTCCATCAGGCACACCGGCGTCTCGGCGATGATCGCGCGCCCGAGCGCGACGCGCTGCTGCTGTCCGCCGGAGAGCTGCGACGGCTTGCGCTCGAGCAGCGCCGACAGCCCGAGCAGCTCGCTCACGCGCTCCAGGCGCGCGGCGCGGTGCGCCTTCGGCTCGCGCCGCACCTTCACGCCGAACAGGATGTTCTCGCGCACCGACAGGTGCGGGAACAGCGCGTACGACTGGAAGACCATCGAGATGCGCCGCTTCGCGGGCGGCAGCCGCGTGACGTCGCGCCCGTCGATCAGGATGCGCCCGCTGGTGGGCGTGTCGAGCCCGGCGATCATGCGCAGCGTGGTCGACTTGCCGCAGCCCGAAGGGCCGAGCAGCACGACGAAGCTGCCGCTGGCCGCCTCGAAGCTCGCGTCGTCCACCGCGGCGGTCGGGCCCCAGTGCTTGCTCAGGTGCTGCAGCGAGAGCGTGCTCATGTCGGCGTGATCCGGAACTCGAGCACGGTCTCGTCGCGGCTCCAGGTCTGCGCGAGGCGGCTCGCGTTCCTGCGGTTGCGCGAGCGGATCGTCATCCGGTACTCGAAGACGCGGCCGTGGTTGTCCAGCCGCCAGCTCATGTTGCTGACGTCGAAGCCGTGCGCCGCCAGCACGGCGCGCAGGTCTTCCTCGGCGGGCGCCTGCTCGCGCGAGAAGCTCACGTAATGGTATGCGTAGTAGAAGACCGGCAGCTTGGATTCGATCCAGCGGAACAGCGACAGCGCGCTGATCGTCAGGATCGTGCCGACGATCAGCGGGAAGTAGAAGCCGATGCCGGCGAGGATGCCGATCGCCGCCGTGATCCAGATCGACGCGGCGGTGGTCAGCCCGCGCACCGACAGCCCTTCCTTCATGATCACGCCGGCCCCGAGGAAGCCGATGCCGGTCATGATTCCCTGCGCCATCCGGGTGGGGTCCACGCGGACGATCTCGGCGGAGCCGGGGAACCACAGCGACTGGTACATCGTCACCAGCATCAGCAGCGCCGACGACATGCAGACGAGCACGTGCGTGCGGAACCCGGCCGGCCGGCCGTGGTAGCTGCGTTCGATGCCGATCGCCGATCCCGCCAGCATCGAGGCGAGCAGGTGCGAGACGATGTCGATCATGTCGCGATCGATCGGCGTGATGCTCCAGCCGGCGAGCCAGTTCATGCGGCCTTCTCCGATTCGGCGAGCAGCGCCGCCACCCGCTGGCGGCTCTGCGCGCCCATGTGCAGCCCGGCCTTCGAGCGGCGCCACAGGACGTCTTCGGCGCTGCGCGCCCATTCGTGCTCGACGAACCAGCGCAGCTCGCGCTCGTAGAGCCCGCCGTCGAGATCCTCGCCGAGCGTCTCGATCGTGGTGGCGTCGCCGAGCACCTGCGCGGCGAGCGTGCCGTGACGGCGGAACAGCGCGTCGAGCAGCGTCTTCGGCAGCTGCGGATAGCGCGCGTGCAGCTCGGTGCGCGCGGCGTAGGGATCGGCGGCAGCGCCCGGCAGCGGCTCGCCGGAGGTCCAGCGTCCGCGCCGATACGACAGGTACGGCGCGAGCCGGTCGAGCGCCGCTTCGGCCAGCCGGCGGTAGGTGGTGAGCTTGCCGCCGTAGATGTCCAGCTGCGCCGCGCCGTCGAAGGTGCGCAGCTCGAGCGTGTAGTCGCGCGTGATCTCCGACGGATCGTTCGAGCCGTCGTCGTACAGCGGCCGCACGCCGGAATAGCTCCAGACGACGTCGCGCTCGGCGAGCGGACGCGCGAGATAGCGGTTGGCCGCGCGCAGCAGGTAGCGCGTCTCGTCGGCGTCGATCGCGCGTGCGGCCTCTATCGAATCGACGCGCACGTCGGTGGTGCCCAGCAGCGTGAAATCGCGCTCGTAGGGGATCAGGAAGACGACGCGGCGATCGTCGTTCTGCAGGATGTACGCGTGCGGCTGCGCATGGATGCGCGGGACGACGACGTGGCTGCCCTTGACGAGCTGCACCGATGCGCGCGTCGAGCGGCCGCCGGCGGCAGCGGCCACCGACTCCACCCAGGGGCCGGCCGCGTTCACCAGCGCCTGCGCGTCGATCGTCTCGCGTGCGCCGTCCTCGTGCTCGATCGTCGCGCGCCATCGCCCGCGGTGTGCCGCGGCCGATACGAAGCGCGTGCGCGCAAGGAGCTGCGCGCCGTGCGCCTGCGCCGAGCGCAGGTTCAGGATCACCAGCCGCGCGTCGTCCACCCACGCGTCGGAATACGCGTAGCCGCTGCGAAAGCGCGGCGCGAGACCCGCGCCGGCGCCGTCGCGCGACAGGCGCACGTGCTCCGAGCGCGGCAGGCTGATGTGCCCGCCGATGTGGTCGTAGAGGAACAGCCCGGCGCGGATCATCCACGACGGCCGCAGGCCTTCGGCGTGCGGCATCACGAAGCGCAGCGGCCGGGCGATGTGCGAGGCGATGCGCAGCAGCACCTCGCGTTCGGCCAGCGCCTCGGCGACCAGCCGGAACTCGTACTGCTCCAGGTAGCGCAGCCCGCCGTGGATCAGCTTCGTGCTCGCCGACGAGGTGGCGCCGCCGAAGTCGCCCTGCTCGACGAGCGCCACCGACACGCCGCGCCCCGCGGCATCGCGCGCGATGCCGGCTCCGTTGATGCCGCCGCCGACGACCAGCAGGTCGACACGGCGCGGGCGCTCGCCGTCGGGAGCGTGCCGGGAGAGCGCGACGCCCGGGTGCATGGCCTCAGGACGCCTTCGAGGACGCCTTCGAGGACGCCGAACGGCGCCTCGCCTTCGTCTTCGCGTCGTCGAGCACCAGGCGGGCGGTGGGCTCGTCGACGATCAGCGTGTGCACGAAGCCTCCGGCGAGCGCGGCGCGGATGCCCTGCGCCTTGCCGCTGCCCGAGGCGATGCAGATCGAGCGGCGCGAACGGAACAGCTCGAGGTCGGGGCCGCTGGCGCGCGCGTTCAGCGCGACGTCGCGCCAGCTTCCGTCGGCGCGGAAGAAGACGGTGGCGATGTCGCCGACCACGCGCTCGCGGCGCAGGTCGCGCCGGTCGGCCGCCTCGAGGAATCCGCCGGCGTGCACCTGGCTGGGAACCTCGCTGGAGAACGCGCCGACGCTGAAGACGAGCAGGTCGGCGCGCTGCTGCAGATCGAGCAGGCGGCGCACGCTGCGCTCGCGCCACAGCGCCGTCTTCGTCTGCGGATGATCGAAGAACGCCGGCACCGGGAAGGCGTGCGCGCGCGCGCCGTAGTTCGCCGCGAAGCGCAGCACGAGGTCGGTGCCGAAGGTGCTGTCGATGCTCTGCGGCGTGCCGGCGCCGTTCAACGCGACGAAGTCGACGTTGCGCACGGGCTTGGGCTTGAGCCGCTCCGAGACCCTGCGGATCGTGGTTCCCCAGGCGATGCCCACCACGCAGTCGTTGCCGATGACCGAGTTCAGGTAGCCGGCCGCGTCGGCCGCCACGCGCTCGAGCCAGTCGGCTTCGCGCGCCGATTCGGGCACCGTGACCACGCGCGCGTTTCGCACGCCGAAGCGCTCGCGCAGCAGCGCCTCGATCTTGCCCGGCTGCTCGGCCGGGTCGTGCACGTGGATCTCGACCAGCCCGTGCTCGTGCGCCCACGACAGCAGGCGCGACACGGTCGAGCGCGAGGTGCGCAGCTCCTCGGCGATCCGCTCGGTGGTGAGGCGCTGGTAGTAGTAGAGCTTCGCCACCCGCACGGCGAGGTCTTCGTGGCGGAGGTCCGGCGGGTTCATGCACGTAGTTTCAGGGAGTTTGAACGAACGTGCAAGCCGGCCCGCGGGCGGGAGGGCGAGCGACTCCGCAAGGCCGGGACGCGAGCGCGCGGCGTGCGTGCGAGACTGTGCCTCCTGTCCAACCGTGCGCCGCGACGAGGAAGCGCCGATGCGCGAACTCCCGAAGATCTTCGTCACCGGCCTGCTCGCCGCGCTTCCGCTCGCGGCCACCGTGCTCATCGTCGTATGGGGCGCGCGCCTGGTCGTCGGATGGGTGGGGCCGGGCAGCCTGATCGGCAACGTGCTCGTCTCGATCGGGCTCGGCGTCACCGGCTACGTGGTCGTCGCCTGGGCGATCGGCGTCGTCGTCGTGCTGCTGGCGATCCTGCTGCTCGGCGCGCTGGTGCGCACCCGGCTGCGCGGCGTGTTCGAATCGGCGCTCGAGGGCTTCGTGCAGCGCATTCCGGTCGTGCGCAACGTCTACGAGACGGCACGCCGCTTCGTCGAGCTGGTTGCGCAGCGCGACGGCGAAGGCATGCGTTCGATGAGTCCGGTGTGGCTGCACTTCGGCGGCGCCGACGGCGCCGCGGTGCTCGGGCTGCTGTCGACGACCGAGCCGGTGGAGATCGCAGGCCGTCGGTACCTGGCCGTGCTGGTGCCGACCGCGCCCGTTCCGGTGGGCGGCGGACTGCTCTACGTGCCGCCGGAATGGGTGCGTCCGGCCGACGTGGGCGTCGACGGATTGACGAGCATCTACGTGTCGATGGGAATCACCTCGGCGCAGCACATCGGCGCTCGCGCGATGCGCGACGCGCCGCCGCCGTCCGCGGCTACACCCCCCAGGTGATGTCCTTGCCCGCGCGGTGCGCTTCCTTCAGCAGGTCGATGAAGGGAAAGGCGCGCTGCGCGAGCGACACCGGATAGGGGTCGTTGTCGGCGTCGTTCTTCTCCGTCTCCGACGCGCCGGCCGGCGCCGGCCCCACCGATTCCATCGCGCGGCGCTCGGCGCGCAGCTCTTCCTTCTCCTGCTCGATCGCCCGGTTCAGCGCATCGACGGCGCCCGGCATCTGGTCGACCGTGATGATTCCCGTGCGGCCCGGCGTCTTCCCTATGATCTGCAGGATCCACTCGGCAACGGGCTTGGTCATGATGACGGAGCCGGTGGCGCGCGACTTGAATTCGTAGATCATCTGGACCTCCGTTGTGGCCGAGAGCCCTACCATTATCGAATGAACTTCCCTGCTCCGATGCGCCGGCAAACCCGAATGCCGGCCGCGCTCGTCCTCGGCCTGCTGCTGGCGCTCGGCGCCTGCCATCCCGCCTACGACTGGCGCGAGATCCAGGAGACCGAAGCAGGCTACCGCATCCTGCTGCCGGCCAGGCCCGTATCGATGTCGCGGCCGATCGATCTGGACGGCGTTGCCGTGACGATGTCGATGACCGGCGCGCGCGTGGACGAAGCCCTGTTCACCGTGGGGTCGGTCGCGCTGCCGTTGGCCAGCGAGCCGGCGCGCGAACACGCCACGCAGGCGATGCGGACGGCGATGGAGCGCAACGTGCAGGGACATGAGACGAAGGCCACGCAAATCGAGGTCCCGCTGATCGACGCGGCCGGCCGCGTCGCCGGCAGCGTCACCGGCACGCACGTCGAGGTCGAGGGCAGGGTCGCCGGCGAGCCGTCGCACATGAGCGCCACTTTCGTCGCGCGCGGCGACCGCGCCTGGCAGGCGGTGATGATCGCCCCGGCGTCCGATCCGCAGGCAGCCAGGCTCTTCCACGAGTCGTTCCGGATCGCGCAGTGAGCGCGGTGCTGGCGGCGCCGGCCGCGATCCGCGTGTTCCTCGCCTTTGCGAGCGGCTACTTCATGTCCTTCGGCCTGCGTTCGGTGAACGCCGTCCTCGCGCCCGAGCTGATCGCCGAGTTCGGGTTGACGAATGCGCAGCTCGGCTCGCTGTCGTCGGCGTATTTCCTGGCTTTCGCCTCGGTGCAGGTGCCGCTGGGCGTGCTGCTCGACCGCTTCGGTTCGCGCCGCGTCGATGCGATGCTGCTGCTGGTGGCGGCCGGCGGATGCCTGCTGTTCGCCGGCGCGCGTTCGGCGTCGATGCTGTGGATCTCGCGGGCGCTGATCGGGGTCGGCGTGTCGGCCGCGCTGATGGCCTCGCTGCGCGCCTTCCGCTTCTGGTACGCGGCGGGGCGCCAGCAGCAGCTCACCGCGTGGATGCTCGTCGCCGGCGCGCTCGGCTCGCTGGCGACCACGGTGCCGGTGCAGCTCGCCTTGCCGGCGATCGGCTGGCGCGGCGTGTTCACCGTCGCGGCGCTGCTGCTCGTCGCGACGAGCGCGGCGATCTTCTTCCTGCTGCCTTCCGACGAGCCGATCCCTGCCCGGCACGACACCGAATCGTCGTGGAGCGTGTATCGCCAGGTCTTCTCCGATCGCTATTTCTGGCGCTTCGGCGTGGTCTCGCTCACCGTGCAGGCGAGCTTCGTCGCCTTCCAGGGCCTGTGGATCGGGCCGTGGCTGCGCCGCGTGCTCGGCATGGAGGCCGACGCTGCCGCGCAGGTGCTGTTCGTCTTCAACCTCGTTCTGATGCTCGGCTATCTGGGCCTGGGGCTGGCCGTGCCGCACTTCGTGCGCCGGGGCTGGTCGACGCTGCGCGTGGTGGCGACCGGCACCGCGATCATGCTCGCGCTCGAACTCGTCATCGCGCTGTCGAGCGGCCGCTGGGCGTGGGTGCCGTGGATCGCGCTGGCCGTCGCCGCCACCTGCCACACGCTGTCGCAGACGCACGTGAGCCTGTCCTTCCCCGAGCGCCTCACCGGTCGCGCGTTCACCGCGTACAACCTGCTGACGATGAGCGGCATGTTCGGCGCGCAATGGTTGTTCGGCGTCGCCGTCGACGGTTTCGGCGGCGAACACGATCCGCGGGGCTTTCGCAGCGCGATGCTGCTGTGGGTGGCCGTGCAGGCCTGCGCGCTCGCGGTGCTCGTGTTCTGGAAGGTGCAGCCGCGGCGTCCGTCGCCGGTGCGCTGAGGGCGGTGGAGCAGGATGGCAGACGCGTGCGTCGAGCACGCCCGTCCGCATCAGCCCGCCGCCGACGTCAGCCCTCGTCGAAGCGGATCGTCCGGCCCGGCTGCGCGAACGGCTCCGCGCGGTACAAGCCGTTGACCCGGTTGTGCTCGTCACTCGCGGCTTCGGCGAAATCGAGCACGGGCGCCAGGCATGCGTCGCGGTCGTCGGCGAGCCGCGCCCATTCGTCGCGCGTGCGCGTGGCGAAGCGCTGCTCGAATTTCGCGGTGGTGGCGGGCCAGGTCTGCGGGCGGTACTGGTCCTTCGGATCGATTTCGCCGAGCAGGCCGGTGACCTCGAGCAGTTCGCGGTAGAACTTCGGCTCCAGCGGACCGACCGCGACGAAACGATCGTCGGCGCAGCGGTATACGCGATAGAAGGGCATCGCGCCGTCGAGCAGGTTGTTCGCCCTCTGCAGGTTCCACACGCCGCCGGCGAGCAGGCCGTAGAACATCGGCGTGAGCCCCACGGTGCCGGCGAGGATGCTCGTTTCCACCACGCCGCCGCGCGCGGTGATCGAGCGCTGCACGAGTTTCGCGAGCACGCCGACGAGCAGGTGCATCGCGCCGCCGCCGAAGTCGGCGACCAGGTTCAGCGGAACGACCGGCTGTTCGCGCAGGCCGACGGCGGCGAGCACGCCCGCGCGCGCGAGGTAGTTGATGTCGTGCCCGGCGCGCGCGGCGAGCGGCCCGCGGCTGCCCCATCCGGACAGCCGTCCGACGACGAGTTGCGGATGCGCATCGAGCAGCGCCGACGGCGCGAGGCCCAGCCGCTCGAGCACGCCGGGGCGAAAGCCTTCGAGCAGGACGTCGGCGTCGGCCAGCTCGTCGTGCAGCGCGTCGACTCCCGCGGCGTCCTTCAGGCCGAGCAGGCGTTCCTCCTTGCCGGCGTTCAGCAGGTCGTACTGCGGCGGCACGCGAACGCCGAGGCCGGGGTCGGCCGGCGGGGAGATGCGCACGACGCGCGCGCCCAGCGAGCGCAGCAGTTGGCCGGCGAAGGGCACGGGGCCGATCGCGTGCAGCTCGACGACCTTCAGGCCGGCGAGCGGAAGCTTCGATGCGGATTCGGTCATGGCCCGGGCATCGTAGCACCGGCTCCGACGCCGAAGTCCAGCGCACGCCGGTAGCCGACCGCCTCCGCTACGTGCCGCGCGCCGATGCGCGCTTCGCCGCCCAGGTCGGCGATCGTGCGCGCGAGCTTCTGCACGCGATGCAGCGCGCGGGACGACCAGTGCTGCCGTCGCGCCACCTGCCGCAGCAGCGACGCCGCGGCTTCGTCGAGCGCGCAGTGCCGGTCGATCTGCGGCGGCGGCAGGAATGCGTTGGCGACCTGCTGGCGTTCGCGCTGCACCGCGCGCGCACGGGCGACGCGCGCCGCGACGACGCTGCTGCTTTCGCCGTCGGCCGCCTGCATCAGCTGCGCTTCGCTCACCGGCACGACCGGAATCAGCAGGTCGATGCGATCGAGCAGCGGGCCCGACAGCCGCGCGCGATAGCGCTGCACCTGCTCGGGCGTGCAGCGGCAGCGCGTCGCGCCGAAGTAGCCGCAGGGACAGGGGTTCATCGCGGCGACGAGCTGGAAGCGCGCCGGGAATTCGACCTGCCGCGCGGCGCGCGCCACCGCGATGCGGCCGGTTTCGAGCGGCTCGCGCAGCGCCTCGAGCACCGCGCGCGAGAACTCGGGCAGCTCGTCGAGGAACAGCACGCCGTTGTGCGCGAGGCTCGCTTCGCCCGGGCGCGGGTTCGATCCGCCGCCGACGATCGCGGCGGCCGAGGCGCCGTGGTGCGGCGCGCGAAACGGCCGTCGACCCCAATGCTCGACGCGGAACGCGCCGTGCAGGCTCGCCAGCGCCGCGCTTTCCAGCGCCTCGCCGGTTTCCATCGGCGGCTGGATGCCCGGCATGCGATGCGCGAGCAGCGACTTGCCCGAGCCCGGCGGGCCGATCATCAGCAGGTTGTGCGCTCCGGCCGCCGCGACTTCGAGCGCGCGCTTGGCGAAGGGCTGCCCCTTGACGTCGGCGAGGTCGTCGGCGGCAGCGCAGGGCGCTTTCGGCAGGCCCGGCTCGATCCGCACGAGCGGACTCGATCCGCTCAGGTGTGCGGCGACGCCGGCCAGGTCTTCGGCGGCCAGCAGCCGCACGCCGTCGACCAGCGCGGCTTCGTCGCCGTTGGCCGCCGGCAGCAGCAGTGAGCGCTTGCGCGCCTCGCGGCCTACAGCGAGCGCCATCGCCAGCGCGCCGCGGATCGGGCGGATCGCGCCGGTGAGCGACAGCTCGCCGACGAACTCGAGTTCGTCGAGCGGGTTCGCCGGCACCTGCTCGCTCGCGGCGAGTATGCCGACCGCGATCGGCAGATCGAAGCGGCCCGAGGCCTTGGGCAGGTCGGCCGGCGCGAGGTTGACGGTGAGCCGTCGATTCGGGAAATCGAAGCCGGTGTGCAGCAGCGCGGCGCGCACGCGATCGCGGCTCTCGCGCACTTCCGCTTCGGGAAGGCCGACGATGTGGAAGGCCGGCAGCCCGACGCCGATATGGACTTCGACGCTGACCGCGGGCGCATCGAGCCCGACGAGCGCCCGGCTGTGCACGACGGCGAGCGGCATCGCGAAGGCAGCCCCGGCTACGCGGCGGGAACGCGACGGGCGAGCGCCGCCGGCCGCTCGATCGCGCTAGATGACCGGGCCCGGATCGTCGGGCGAGGCGGTGCTCGGGGCCGGGCTGGAGGCGGCGCTCGGGGCGGACACGGCGGCGCTCGTCGTGCCGGCCTGCGACGCGCCGCCCTCGGCCGCGCTGGCGGCCGGCGCGTCGGCCTCGAGGCGCTGCTCGAGCGCGGCGATGCGCTCCTGCAGCCGCGACATGCGCTCGAGCTGCGCGTCGAATTCGTCGCGCGTGACGAGATCGACGCGCTGGAAGGTCTGCGCGAGCATCGCCTTCAGGTTGCGCTCGATGTCGGCGGCCGGGCTGTTGCGGAACAGCTCGGAGACGCGCTGTTGCAGCTCGGCGAGCAGCGATTGCGGGGTCGTGTTCATCGTGAAACGAGTCTAGCACCGCGCATCGGCCGCGACGCGCTTCGACCCTGCGGCCGATGGCCGATGCAAAGGGCCGATCGGCGGCCGGACGCGACGCGCCGGTGCACGGGCTCGCACGAAACGATCGCGACCCGAGGCGATGCATCGGCGCGGGGCACGTCGCGCCGCGGAGCGCGAGGCGATGCACCGCGTGCGGGCAGCATGCACGGTGGCACGGAAGCTGCGTCTGTACCGGTGAGTCCCTTCACCGGAGCACCGCAGATGCGCCTGCCTTTCGCAATACCGGTTCTCGCGCTGGCCCTCCTCCCGATCGTTGCGTCCGACGCTGTAGCGCAGGCTACGCAGGCGACGACCGAGGCGAGCGCGTCGGCGCATTCGTTGCATGCGAACGTCTCGCTCGCCAGCCAGTACCGCTACCGCGGCATCGCGCAGACCGACGGCGATCCGGCGCTGCAGGGCGGCTTCGATTACTCGCACGCGAGCGGCATCTACCTGGGTACCTGGGGCTCGAACGTGAGCTGGCTCGCCGACAGCAACCGCGACGTGAGCAGCAGCGTGGAGCTGGACGTCTACGGCGGCTATCGCGGGGCCTGGGGCGACTTCGGCTACGACGTCGGCATGTTGCGCTACCTCTACCCCGGCAGCTATCCGCCGGGATTCGTCTCGCCGCACACGACCGAGGTCTATGCCGCCGGCAGCTGGCGGATGTTCACGCTGAAGTATTCGCACGCGACGACGAACCTGTTCGGCGCGCCCGACAGCCAGGGTTCGGGCTATCTCGATCTCGCGGCGAACGTCGACGTCGGCCGCGGCTTCGGGCTCGTCGCGCACGTCGGCCACCAGCGCATCCCGGCCGGCTCGCAGGGCGGCATCCGCATCCGCTCGTCGGGCGACTGCAGCTACACCGACTGGAAGCTCGGCGTCGCGAAGACCTTCGTCGGGCTCGACTGGAACCTCTCGTACGTCGACACCGACGCGAAGGGAGGCATCGGCGAGTGCTACCGCAGCGCTCGCAATCGGGACCTCGGCGACGCCACGGTCGTGCTGACCGTCGGGCGGTCGTTCTGAGGACCCACCGAAGCCGCAACGCAGTCCATAACCGCAGGAGACGACGATGAAGATGATCACCGCAGTGCTCAAGCCCTTCAAGCTCGACGAGGTGCGCGAGGCGCTCTCGGCGATCGGCGTGCAGGGCATCACGGTCGCCGAGGTCAAGGGCTTCGGCCGCCAGAAGGGTCACACCGAGCTGTATCGCGGCGCCGAGTACGTGATCGACTTCCTGCCCAAGGTGAAGATCGACGTGGCCGTTCCCGACGCGCTGGTCGAGCGGGCCGTGGAGGCGATCCAGGCCTCGGCGCGCACCGGCAAGATCGGCGACGGGAAGATCTTCGTCTACGACCTCGAGCAGGTCGTCCGCATCCGCACCGGCGAGACCGGCAACGAGGCGCTGTGAGTCCGTCCCGAACCCGAGGAGAAGAAATGATCCCGTTTCGTCTGGCGCGCACGTTCTTCGCCGTCGTTGCTTCGTTGCTCGCCGCCGCGCCCGCGTTCGCGGCGGCCGAGCCGGCGAAGGGCGACGTCGCGTGGATCACCGTCGCCACCCTGCTCGTCGTGATGATGACGGTTCCGGGGCTTGCCCTCTTCTACGGCGGCATGGTTCGTGCGAAGAACATGCTGTCGGTGCTGATGCAGGTGCTCGTCGTCTTCGCGCTGATCGTCGTGCTGTGGGCGATCTACGGCTACTCGCTCGCCTTCGGCGGCGACGGCGCGTTCTACGGCAATTTCTCCAAGGCCTTCCTCGCCGGCATCGGGCCCGGGTCGACGGCAGCGACCTTCAGCAAGGGCGTCGTGCTGCCCGAGCTGAGCTTCGTCGCGTTCCAGGGAACCTTCGCGGCGATCACCTGCGCGCTGATCGTCGGCGCCTTCGCCGAGCGCGCGCGCTTCCTCTCGGTGCTCGTCTTCTCCGCGTTCTGGTTCACGTTCTGCTACGTGCCGATCGCGCACGCCGTGTGGTACTGGGCCGGGCCCGACGCGATCACCGACGCCGCGTCGCTCGACGCGGTGAGCGCCGGCGCCGGCTTCCTGTGGCGGCGCGGCGCGCTCGACTTCGCCGGCGGCACCGTCGTGCACATCAACGCCGGCGTCGCCGGGCTGGTCGGCGCCTGGGTGATCGGCAAGCGCATCGGCTACGGGCGCGAATCGATGGCGCCGCATTCGCTCGTCTCGACGATGATCGGCGCGTCGCTGCTGTGGGTGGGCTGGTTCGGCTTCAACGCCGGCTCGAACCTCGAGGCCAACGCCGGCGCCGCGCTCGCCTTCGCCAACACGCTCGTCGCCACCGCGGCGGCGACGCTGTCGTGGACCTTCGGCGAGTGGTGGTTCAAGGGCCGGCCGTCGATGCTCGGCGCCGCGTCGGGCGCCGTGGCCGGGCTCGTCGCGATCACGCCGGCCTGCGGCTTCGTCGGCGCCGGCGGCGCGCTCGTCATCGGCTTCGTCGCCGGGCTCGTCTGCCTGTGGGGCGTGAACGGGCTGAAGCGCTGGCTCGACGTCGACGACGCGCTCGACGTGTTCGGCGTGCACGCCGTGGGCGGCATCGTCGGCGCGCTGCTCACCGGCGTGTTCGCGGCGCCGGCGCTCGGCGGGGTCGGCCTCTACGACTACGTCGCCAACGCCGTCTCGCCCGACTACTCGATCGCCGCCCAGGTCTGGGTGCAGCTTCAGGCGGTGCTGCTGACGATCGTCTGGTCGGCGGTCGTGGCCTTCGTCGGCTTCGAGCTCGTCAAGTACACGATCGGGCTGCGCGTGAGCGAGGACGCGGAGCGCCAGGGCCTGGACATCGTGGCGCACGGCGAGACCGCCTATCATCGTTGAGAAGCCGTTCACGACTCCGCCGTGATTTCCCGCCTGCCCGCGCCCGAATCGCTCGCCGCCGTGCCCTTCGTCCGCGCGCTGCCCGCGATCCTGCGGCGGGCAGCGCCTTTCGGCGTCGCGGTGGCGGCGGCGCTGCTCGTGCGTCATCTCGTCATCGAGCCCGCGACCATCGCGCATGCCTGCGATCCCGCTCCGTGGGCGGGCGCCTGCGCAATGCGCACGCTGATCGTCCACGGCTTCTCGACGCAGGGCATCGGCTGGGCCGCGTTCGCCGCGGGGCTCGCCGCCACCGCGCTGCGCAGCCGGCGCCTTGCGCAGGCGGCCCTCGCGCTGGGCGGCGGCGGGCTCGTTCTCTACTCGTTCACGCCCTCGGCCTTCGGCGCGCTGCTCGGAATGCTCGTGCTCGTGCGCGAGCCGGGCAGCCCCGCGCAGGCGAGCGCGAACAGCGCGAGTCCGCCGAGGAAGACGACGGCCTGAGCGTCGATCAGCGTCTCCTGCACGATAGCGAGCGCCGCGCCCACGACGACGACTGCGACGAGCGCGCGCTCCTCGCGCGCATCGGGCGGCAGCCGCTCGCCGCGCAGCGCGAGCAGC
>QEVN01000027.1 GCA_003576795.1 Burkholderiales bacterium | reverse complement strand
GGCCTGGCCTACGCGGTCGTGCTGGTCGGCGCGATGCTCGCCGCCACCACCGGCGTGGTCGCCGCCTCGGTGATCTCGATGGGCCTGATCTCGCTGCCGATCATGCTGCGCTACGGCTACGACCGGCGCCTGGCCAGCGGCGTGATCGCCGCCTCGGGCACGCTCGCGCAGATCATCCCGCCTTCGCTGGTGCTGATCGTCATGGCCGACCAGCTCGGGCGCAGCGTCGGCGACATGTACAAGGGCGCGTTCATTCCCGGTTTCGTGCTCACCGGCCTGTACATCGGCTACGTGGCGCTGACGGCCACCTTCCGGCCGACGGCCGCGCCCGCGCTGCCCGCCAGCGCGCGCACGATCCACGAGGACGACGGCAGCAGCGGCATGCGCTCGCTGGGCGTGCTCTTCGTCCTCTCGCTCGCGCTCGGGCTCGCCTTCGCCCACTGGTTCGACCCGATCCGCGGCTTTTTCGGCGGCGACGCGTCGCAGCCCGCCCCCACCGACGAGACGATCGTCGTCTCGCTGTTCGCCGGCGTGGGCTTCGCCTTCCTCGTCGCCGTGCTCGGACGGCTGCTCGGCCTGCGCCTGCTGTCGCGCATCGCCGAGCGCGTGACCTTCGTGCTGATTCCGCCGCTCGCGCTGATCTTCCTCGTGCTCGGCACGATCTTCCTCGGCGTGGCCACGCCCACCGAGGGCGGCGCGATGGGCGCGGTGGGCGCGCTGGCAATGGCGATCTCGCGCAGGCGCCTGTCGTGGTCGCTCACGCGGCAGGCGCTGAACACGACGACGAAGCTGTCGAGCTTCGTGATGTTCATCCTGATCGGCTCGACGACCTTCAACCTCGTGTTCCAGGGACTGGACGGCGGACGCTGGATCGAGCACCTGCTCACCGGCCTGCCCGGCGGCGAGCTGGGCTTCCTGATCGTCGTCAACCTGCTGATCTTCGTGCTGGCGTTCTTCCTCGACTTCTTCGAGCTGGCGTTCATCATGATCCCGCTGCTCGGGCCGGTCGCGGACAAGCTGGGCATCGACCTGATCTGGTTCGGCGTGCTGCTCGCGGTGAACATGCAGACGTCGTTCATGCACCCGCCCTTCGGCTTCGCGCTGTTCTACCTGCGCAGCGTGGCGCCCGCCGTCGAATACACCGACCGCATCACCGGCCGGCGCATCGCGCCGGTGACGATCGGCGACATCTACCGCGGCGCGATTCCGTTCGTCGTGATCCAGTTGATCATGGTGGCGCTGGTCATCGGCTTCCCCGGCCTGGTCACCGGCGGGCTGGACCGCGCGAAGAAGATCGACCTGAATACGATCCGCATCGAAGCGCCGGGCGGCGGCTACGGCGGATACGGCTCGGAGAGCGGGTACGGCGGGGCTTCGAGCGAGCCGCAGGCGCCGGCGGCCGAGCCGGGATCCGGCTCTGCACCGCAGTCCGCTTCGACCCCCGAGTCGACACCGACACCGTCGCCGGCGGAACAGCCGGGCGGCGGTCGTTACTGACCCACGAAGTTCAGGAGCGCCGGACTCGAGGCATGCAGGCGATGGCATGACAAAAGGCGGGCCGCGGCCCGCCTTTTGTCACCTTCGATCACCCTGCTCCATCGTGCCTACAGCTTCAGCGATTCCATGTAGCTGTTGAAGCCCGCCTCGTTGAAGCGGAACCACGCGATGCTCTGGTTGCGGAACTGCTCGTAGTCGGTCCAGATCTTCTTCCAGTTCGGATTCTTGTTCGACAGATCCGAATACAGCTGCAGCGCCGACTTGTACGCCGCATCGAGGATCGACTTGTCGAAGCGGTGCAGCTTCACGCCGTTGGCGATCAGCTCCTTCAGCGCGATCGGGTTCACCGTGTCGTAGTGCGCCTGCACGCTGACGTGCGAGGCGAAGGCGGCCGACTCGACGATCGCCTGCAGCTCGGGCGACAGCGCCTCCCATGCCTTCACGTTGACGTACAGCGTGATCTGCGGACCGCCCTCCCAGAAGCCGGGGTAGTAGTAGTTCTTCGCGACCTTGTAGAAGCCCAGCTTCAGGTCGTCGTAGGGGTTGACGAACTCCACCGCGTCGAGCGTGCCCTTCTCCAGGCCCTGGTAGACCTCGCCGGGCGGGATGTTCTGCGGCACGACGCCCAGCGGCTCGAGCACCTTGCCGACGAAGCCGCCCATGCGGAACTTCAGGCCCTTCAGGTCGGCCGCCGACTTGATCTCCTTGCGGAACCAGCCGCCCATCTGCGCGCCCGTGTTGCCGAAGGCGAAGTTGACGATGTCGTACTGCCGATAGAACTCGCGAAAGAGCTTGCGGCCGTTGCCCCAGGTGTACCAGGCGGTCATCTGGCGCGAGTTCATGCCGAAGGGCACCGCGCAGTCGAGCGCGAAGGTGTCGTCCTTGCCGAAGAAGTAGTACGCCGCGGTGGTCGCCGCTTCCACCGTGCCCTGCTGCACGGCGTCGACCACGCCGAAGGCGGGAACGAGTTCGCCCGGCTGGTGCACGGTCACGTTCAGCTTTCCGCCCGCGGCCGCGTTCACGTTCTTCGCGAACAGCTCGGCGCCTCCATACAGCGTATCGAGCGACTTCGGAAAACTCGAAGTGAGGCGCCAGCGGACCGCCTGCTGCGCGTGCACCGCGGGCGCGACCCCGGTGGCGAGAATGCCGGCCATGCCGGCGCCCTTCACGAACGAACGTCGCTCCATCTGCTGTTCTCCTGTGGATTCTCAATGGGTCGACGCCCGACCGCGGCCGTGCGTCGGTGCCGGCGATTCTACCCGCCGGAACGTGGCGAACCGACTCCGTCCGGGAAGACCCTGCCGGCCGCGATGGTCATCGCCGGCGCGGCGGCATCAGGTCGGTGCAGTTGCCCTCGGCGACCTCCGCCGCCAGGCCGATCGTTTCTCCGAGCGTCGGATGCGGATGGATCGTCCGCCCGATGTCGGTCGCGTCGGCGCCCATCTCGATGGCCAGCGCGATCTCGCCGATCAGGTCGCCGGCGTTCGTGCCGACGATCGATCCGCCGACGATGCGGTGCGTCTGCTCGTCGAACAGCAGCTTGGTGAAGCCCTCGGCGCGCCCGTTGGCGAGCGCGC
This sequence comes from Burkholderiales bacterium, assembly GCA_003576795.1. Lineage (GTDB taxonomy): Bacteria > Pseudomonadota > Gammaproteobacteria > Burkholderiales > Burkholderiaceae_E > Zeimonas. The sequence goes on along the minus strand of QEVN01000027.1, from coordinate 18,352 downwards.
GCCCCGAGGCCGTCCACGGAAAGACCGCCTTCGCGATCTTCACGCCCTGCTCCTTCGCTTCGTCCTCGGTCAGTCCGGCCCAGGCGATCTCCGGATCGGTGTATGCCACCGAAGGGATGACGCGCGCGTCGAAGAAGCTCTTCTGGCCGGCGGCCGCCTCGGCGGCGACGTGTCCTTCGTGCGTCGCCTTGTGCGCGAGCATCGGCTGGCCGACGATGTCGCCGATCGCGAAGATGTGGGCGACGCTCGTGCGCATCTGCCGATCGACGAGTCGCACGAAGCCGCGCTCGTCGACGTCGATGCCGGCCTTGTCGGCGTCGATGCGCCTGCCGTTCGGCGTGCGCCCGACCGCGCACAGCACGAGGTCGTAGGCCTGCGGCTCCGCGGGCGCATTCGTTCCCTCGAAGGAGACGCGAATGCCGTCGCCGGTCGCCTCGGCGGCGACGGTCTTCGTCTGCAGCATCACGCGATCGAAGCGCCCGGCGTTGTGGCGCTGCCAGATCTTCACCGCCTCGCGGTCGGCGCCGGGCATCAGCGCATCGAGCATCTCGACGACGTCGATGCGCGCGCCCAGCGTCGAATAGACGGTGGCCATCTCCAGGCCGATGATGCCGCCGCCGATGACCAGCATGCGTTTCGGCACGAAGGGAAGCGCGAGCGCGCCGGTGGAATCGACGATACGCGGATCGTCGGGCAGGAACGGCAGCCGCGCGGCGCTCGAGCCGGCGGCGACGATCGCCTGCTCGAAGCGGATCACCTGCCGCTTCGATTCCCCGCCGTCGGTGGGCTCGACCTCGATGCGATTCGCGTCGAGAAAACGGCCGTAGCCGCGTACGACGCGCACCTTGCGGCCTTTCGCCATCGAGGCGACGCCCCCGGTGAGCCGGCCGACGACACGATCCTTGTGCGCCCGCAGGGCCTCGAGATCGATCTTCGGTTCGCCGAAGCCGATGCCGGCGGACGCAAGATGCTTCGCCTCGTCGATCACCGAGGCCACGTGCAGCAGCGCCTTCGACGGAATGCAACCGACGTTCAGGCAGACGCCGCCCAGCGTCGCGTAGCGCTCGACGAGCACCGTATCGAGCCCGAGGTCGGCGGCGCGGAATGCCGCCGCGTAGCCGCCGGGACCCGAGCCGAGCACGAGCATCGCGCACTCGATGTCGGCGGGACCGGTCTTCGCCGACGGCGCAGCGCGCGGCGCCGACGCGGACGGTGCCTGCGCGGCCGGCTGCGCCGCTGTCTGCGTTGCCGCCTGCGGTTGCGGCTGCTGCGCCTGCGGTTGTTGCGCCGGCGGTTGTTGCGCCTGCAGTTGCTGCGCTTGCGCCTGCGCTTGCGCCGGCTGCCCCTGCGCCGGTTGCGCCCCCTCCACCCGCAGCTCGACGATCGGCGTCCCCTCCGACACCTTGTCGCCGAGCTTCACCAGCACCTTCGCGACGACGCCGGCCGCCGACGACGGGATCTCCATCGACGCCTTGTCCGACTCGACGGTGATCAGCGACTGCTCGGCCGCGACCGCGTCGCCCTCGGCGACCAGCACCTCGATGACCTCGACCTGGTCGAAGTCGCCGATGTTCGGCACCGCTACCTGGATCGTCTCGCTCATGTTCGACTCACAGGAGTACGCGGCGGAAATCCGCGAGCAGCTGCGCCAGCCGCGCGTTGAAGCGCGCCGCCGACGCGCCGTCGACCACGCGGTGATCCCACGACAGCGACAGCGGCAGGATGAGCCGCGGCTCGAAAGCCTTGCCGTTCCACGTCGGCCGCATCGCCGTGCGGCATACGCCGAGGATCGCCACTTCGGGCGCGTTGATGATCGGCGTGAAGTAGGTTCCGCCGATGCCGCCCAGGCTCGAGATCGAGAAGGTGCCGCCCTGCATCTCGCCGGGCGACAGCTTGCCCTCGCGCGCTTTCGCGGCCAGCTCGGAGGTCTCGCGGGCGAGCTGCAGGATGCCCTTGCGGTCGGCGTCGCGGATCACGGGAACGACCAGGCCGTTCGGCGTGTCGGCCGCGAAGCCGATGTGCCAGTAGTCCTTCACGACGAGGTTCTCGCCGTCGAGCGACGAGTTGAAGTCGGGGAACTCCTTCAGCACGGCCACGCAGGCCTTGATCAGGAACGCGAGCAGCGTCACTTTCGTTCCGTCGCGCTCGTGCTCGCGGTTCAGTTGCTGGCGGAAGGCCTCGAGTTCGGTGACGTCGGCATCGTCGTGGTTCGTCACGTGCGGGATCGTCACCCAGTTGCGGTGCAGGTTGCCCGCGGCGATTTTCTTTATGCGCCCCAGCGGCTTCGACTGCACGGGCCCGAACTTCGCGAAATCGACCTTCGGCCACGGCAGCAGCGAGAGCCCGCCGACCGCCTCCTTGCCCGCCGGCGCGCCTTCCGCGCGCGGCGCGCCGCCCTGCGCGACGACCGCCTTCACCCAGTTGCGCACGTCCTCCTGCAGGATGCGCTGCTTCGGACCGGAGCCGCGCACCTGCGCGAGGTCCACGCCCAGCTCGCGCGCGAACCGGCGCACCGACGGCGAGGCGTGCGGCTTGACGACGTGCGTGCGGTCGTAGTCGAAGCCGGCGGTGGGCGACGGCTCGCCGTGCGAGAGACTCGACGCCTGCCCCTCGGCGGCGCGCGGCGGCGGCTCGGCGTAGGCCGAACGCATCGCCTCGCGTTCGCGATCGGCCTGCGCCGTCGTCGATTCCTGCGGCACCGGCTGCACGCGCGCGCCGGCGACCGGCGCGCTTGCCGGCGGCGTCATCGAAGGCGCCGACTCGGGCAACCCCGTCTTCGCCTGCGCGGTCGCCGCGGGCTCGGACGGCGGCACCACGTGCGAAGGCTGCGCGGCGTCCTGCGCCGCCGCCTGCCGCCCCGCCCCTTCCGGCGCCGGCTGCCCCGCGCCTTGCTGCGCCCGCAGCTCGACGATCGGCGTTCCCTCGGAAACCTTGTCGCCCAGCTTCACCAGCACGCGGGCGACGACGCCGGCTGCCGGCGACGGAATCTCCATCGACGCCTTGTCCGACTCGACGGTGATCAGCGACTGCTCGGCGGCGACCGAATCGCCTTCGTTCACCAGGACCTCGATGACTTCGACCTGGTCGAAGTCGCCGATGTTCGGCACGGACACCTGCATCGTCTCGCTCATGGGCTCGCTCTTCGGTGAGGCTCGGTGCCCCGCCGTGCCGCTGTCGCGCGGCGGGGATCGTCTTGCGCCGGAGCGCGGGCGCGCAAGCCCGCGGCCCGGAGGGAAACCGCGTTCAGACGTGATGCGGGTTCGGCTTCTCGGGATCGATGTCGTATTTGCGGATCGCGTCGGCGACGAGCCTGCGCTCGACGACGCCGTCGTCGGCCAGCGCGGTCAGCGCAGCCACGACCACGAAACGCCGGTCGACTTCGAAATGCTCGCGCAGGCGCGCGCGGAAATCGGAACGGCCGAAACCGTCGGTGCCGAGCACGTGATAGCGCCGCCCCTCGGGCAGGAACGGACGGATCTGGCCCGCGTAGGCCTTCATGTAGTCCGTGGCCGCCACCAGCGGGCCCGAGGTCTTCTCGAACATCCACGTGACGTACGGCACCTTCGGCGGCTCCTCGGGGTGCAGCATGTTCCAGCGTTCGCAATCGAGTCCGTCGCGCCGCAGTTCCGTGAAGCTCGTCATGCTCCAGACGTCGGCGGCGATGCCCCAGTCGTTCTCGAGCAGCTCGGCCGCCGCCAGCACCTCGCGCAGGATCGTGCCCGAGCCGAGCAGCTGCACGCGCTGCGCGGCGTCCTTCGTGCCGGCGCGGAACCGGTAACCGCCGCGAACGATTCCCTCCTCGTCGCCGGGAACGAGCCCCGGCTGCGCGTAGTTCTCGTTCATGACGGTGATGTAGTAGTAGACGTCCTCCTGCTCCTGGATCATCCGGCGCAGGCCGTCGTGCACGATCACCGCGAATTCGTGCGCGAAGGCCGGGTCGTAGGACAGGCAGTTCGGGATCACCGACGTGAGGATGTGGCTGTGGCCGTCCTGGTGCTGCAGCCCCTCGCCGTTCAGCGTGGTGCGGCCCGCGGTGCCGCCGAGCAGGAAGCCGCGCGCGTGCATGTCGCCGGCCGCCCACCAGAGGTCGCCGGCGCGCTGGAAGCCGAACATCGAGTAGTAGATGTAGAAGGGGATCATGATGCGGTCGTTCGACGAATACGACGTCGCCGCCGCCATCCACGAGCAGAACGCGCCCGCCTCGTTGATGCCCTCCTGCAGGATCTGCCCGGCCGCGTCCTCGCGGTAATACATCACCTGGTCCTTGTCGACCGGCGTGTATTTCTGTCCTTCGGGCGCGTAGATGCCGATCTGGCGGAACATCCCCTCGATGCCGAAGGTGCGCGCCTCGTCGGGCACGATCGGCACGACGCGCGGCCCCAGTTCCTTGTTGCGCACGAGCGCGGTGAGCACGCGCACGAAGGCCTGCGTGGTCGAGATCTCGCGGCCTTCGGCCGTGGGCTCGAGCACCGCCTTGAACATGTCGAGCCCGGGAATCGTGAACGACTCGCTCGAGCGCGTGCGCCGCTGCGGCAGGAAGCCGCCGAGCGCGCGCCGGCGCTCGAGCATGTACTGCATCTCGGGCGTGTCTTCCGGCGGCCGGTAGAACGGCAGGTCGTGCAGCTGGTCGTCCGGGATCGGAATGTTGAATCGATCGCGGAACTGGCGGATCGATTCGTCGTCGAGCTTCTTCAGCTGGTGCGTCGGGTTCTTCGCCTCGCCGGCGCGCCCCATTCCGTAACCCTTGACGGTCTTGGCGAGGATGACCGTGGGCTGACCCGTATGGTTCGCCGCCGCGTGGAAGGCCGCGTAGACCTTGTGCGGGTCGTGCCCGCCGCGGTTCAGCCGCCAGATGTCCTCGTCGGTCATCCGCGAGACCATCTCGAGCAGCTTCGGATGCTTGCCGAAGAAATACTTGCGAACGAAGGCGCCGTCGTTGGCCTTGTACGCCTGGTACTCGCCGTCGACCGACTCCTCCATCACGCGCTGCAGGATCCCTTCCCGGTCGCGCGCGAGCAGCGGATCCCAGTACGAGCCCCAGATCAGCTTGACGACGTTCCATCCCGAGCCGCGGAAGTCGCGCTCGAGTTCCTGGATGATCTTGCCGTTGCCGCGCACCGGGCCGTCCAGGCGCTGCAGGTTGCAGTTGACGACGAAGATCAGGTTGTCGAGCTTCTCGCGCGTGGCCAGGCTGATCGCGCCCAGCGACTCGGGCTCGTCCATCTCGCCGTCGCCGCAGAAGACCCATACCTTGCGGTTCGAGGTGTCGGCGATGCCGCGCGCGTGCAGGTACTTGAGGAACCTCGCCTGGTAGATCGCCATCAGCGGCCCCAGGCCCATCGAGACGGTGGGGAACTGCCAGAACTCGGGCATCAGGTTCGGATGCGGGTACGAGGGCAGGCCCTGGCCGCCGACCTCCTGGCGGAAATGGTTCAGCTGGTCCTCGGTGAGGCGTCCCTCGAGGAACGCGCGCCCGTACAGCCCGGGCGCCGAGTGCCCCTGGAAATAGACGAGATCGCCGCCGTGCCCCTCGTGCGGCGCATGCCAGAAGTGGTTCATCCCGGTGCCGATCATCGTCGCCAGCGATGCGAAGGACGCGAGATGGCCGCCCAGACCGCCGCCGTCGGGCGACTCGATGCGGTTCGCGCGCACGACCATCGCCATCGCGTTCCAGCGGATGAACGAGCGGATGCGCTCCTCGTAGGCCGCGTTGCCCGGCGACGGAACCTCGAGGTGCGGCGGAATCGTGTTGACGTAGGCCGTGTTCGCGGAGAACGGCAGGTACGCGCCCGAGCGGCGCGCCATGTCGATCATCTGCTCGAGCAGGAAATGCGCGCGATCCGGCCCTTCGCGGTCGATGACCGCCTCGAGCGCGTCGAGCCACTCGTGCGTTTCGAGCGGGTCGGAATCGTCGGGAATTTCCGGCGCGCGAGGGGGAACGGGCACGGCGGACATGGCGTCTCCTGCTGGGGGGAAGTTTCGATCGATTCTAGGAAGCGTCTCCATAAAAGACAAGGCCAAATTCCGGATTGCGGTAATATTTTTCTTATCGTGGAAAATCCGCAACGAAAGGAAGCGTCCCGGCGAGCACAGCGGCACACGTCCTTTGCCTTCGGACTGTCTACACTTGCCGCTAGATGAACGCACGCTCCGACCCGTCGACGCGCCGTGCCGAGATGCGGGCCATCCGCTGGCTCTCGCTGTCGCACGCCTTCGGCATCGGGCTGTTCGTCGTGCTGATGGCGGTCTTCTTCTGGTATCTGCAGCAGCTCGAAGGCGACCAGCAGCGGCAGACGCTGTACCGCGACATCGCCGGCGCGCAGACGGCGCTGCGCCGCGAGTTCCGCGACGACCAGGACGAGCTGATCCTCGCGGCGCCCGAATGGGCTGCGCGCGTGCAGCGCGGACAGCCGATCGGCAAGCAGGTCACCGACTTCCTCGCGCAGCAGCCGGCCGCGGTCTACGTCGCGATCGCCGATGCCGAAGGGCGCGTCGTCCACGTCGTCCGCGCGCGCGACGTCGCGCCGCTGGCCTCGCGCGCCGAAGGCGCCCGCATCGCCGATCCGGCCGGTCGCGCCGCCTTCGACGAAGCGCGCGCCACGCTGCGTCCCACCTACACGGCGCCCTTCACCGCCGCTTCCAGCGACGTGCTGTTCGAACTGGACGCCCCGGTCGCGGGCCCGAGCGGTTTCGGCGGCGCCGTGATCGTCGGCTACTCGCTGAACCAGGTGATGAGCGGTTCGCTGCTGCAGACGATCCGCGACCGCTACCAGCTGGCGATCGTCGATCGCGACGGCAACACGCTGGTCAGCTCCTCGCTCTTCGAGATCGACTTCGCGCATCTCACGCGGGAGGTCGCGCTCGACCCGCCGGGCCATGGCGTGCGCCTGCGCGCCTTCGCCTACGAGCAGCAGCCGTACCTGGTCGATCGCACGCTGATGGCCGCCGTCGTCGGCCTGTCGCTGGCGATCCTCGCGAGCCTGGTCGCGCTGTGGGGGCACGCGCGCCGGCGCCTGTTCGCCGAGTACGAGCGCGATCGGCTGTTCACGCTGTCGCCCGATCCGCTGTGCGTGTTCGAGACCGACGGCGCGCTGGTGCGCGGCAATCCGGCGTTTCGCCAGGTGCTCGGCGCCGGCGAGCGTCGCCGCCGCATCGACCGCTGGGTGCATCCGGACGACCGCGACCAGGTCGCGATCGCGCTCGAACAGATCCGCCGCCCCGGCGTGTCTTCGGCGAGCTTCGAGGCGCGCTTTCGCGCGCAGGAGCCGGGGCTCGCGCCGGGCGAGCCCCTCGTCGACGCGCCGAAACGCGCGCCGGCGGGCTGGCGCTGGCTGCACTGGTCGCTGCGCCGCGACCCGGACGCGCAACGACCGCTGCTGTACGCGGTCGCGCGCGACGTCACCGAGCGTCGCAATGCGGAACTCGCGCTAGCCGCCGAGACCGCGTACCGGCGGGCGATGGAGAACTCGATGCTCACCGGAATGCGCGCCTTCGACATGGAGGGGCGCATCGGCTACGTGAACCCGGCCTTCTGCAACATGGTCGGCTTCACCGAGGAGGAACTGGTCGGCAGCATGCCGCCGTACGCGTATTGGCCCGACGGCAGCGAAGCGAACCGCGAGAATCTCGAGCGCGTGCTCGCCGGTCGCACGCCGGCCAGCGGCTTCGAGGTGAAGGTGCGTCGCAAGGACGGTTCGGTGTTCGACGCGCGCATGTACGTCTCGCCGCTGATCGACGCCGAAGGCCGGCAGACCGGATGGATGACGTCGATGACCGACGTCACCGAGCCCAAGCGCATCCGCGAGCAGCTCGCCGCCGCGCACGAGCGCTTCACCACCGTGCTCGACGAGCTGGACGCATCGGTTTCGGTCGTCGCGCGCGCCGCCGAGGGATCGCGTCACGGCCCCGAGCTGCTGTTCGCGAACCGGATGTACCGCCGCCTGTTCGGCGCCGACAGCCGCCGCCACGAGGCGCTCCTCGAGAGCTACGCGCGGGCCGGCGAGACCAGCGCACCGGCCGAGGTCTTCGACCCGACGCTCGGCCTGTGGTTCGACCTGCGCGTTCGGCAGATCCGCTGGGTCGACGGCAGCCCGGTGGAACTGCTCGTCGCCACCGACACGACGCGGCGACACGAAATCGAGGAGCAGCAGCGCGAGCAGGACCGCAAGCTGCAGCGCACCTCGCGCCTGGTCACGATGGGCGAGATGGCCTCTTCGCTGGCGCACGAGCTGAACCAGCCGCTGACGGCGATCGCCAACTACTGCATGGGGATGTCGGCCCGCGTGCGCACGGCCGCCGCCGCCGGGCAGCCGATCGCGCCCGAGGACCTGCTCGATCCGCTGTCGAAGACGAGCGCGCAGGCCGCGCGCGCCGGCGAGGTGATCCGCCGCATCCGCAACTTCGTCAAGCGCAGCGAGCCGGAGCGCCGGCGCTGCGAAGTGGCGACCATCGTCGCCGACGCGGTCGGGCTGGCCGACATCGATGCGCGGCGCCTGGGCATCCCGATCGTCACCGAGATGCCGGAGCGCCTGCCTCCGTTGTTCGTCGATCCGATCCTGATCGAGCAGGTGCTGCTGAACCTGCTGAAGAACGGGCTGGACGCGATGCGCGACGCGCCCGCGGGCGCGTCGCGCCACGTCGTGCTCGCCGTCGAGCAGCACGAGGACCAGCTCGAATTCAGCGTCACCGACCGCGGCGCCGGCCTGCCCGCCGAGACGCGCGAGCGCCTGTTCGAGCCCTTCTTCACGACGAAGAGCGAAGGCATGGGAATGGGCCTGAACATCTGCCGCTCGATCGTCGAGTCGCACAAGGGCCGGCTGTGGGCGCAGACGCCGGAAGGCGGCGGCTGCAGCTTCCGCTTCACGCTTCCGATCGACGCGCGCGTCGCGGCTGCGGTGCCCGCCTGAGGCACGATGCGCGTCGAAACCCCTTGCCCACCCGTGAACGAAACCCGTCGATGCCCATGACCTCCGACTCCCGCAACGAATCGATCGACTCCGACGAGCCCGCGCCGCACGGCGGCCTGGTCTACGTCGTGGACGACGACGAAGCGGTGCGCGACTCCACGCGCTGGCTGCTCGAAGCCAACGGCTTCGAGGTCGTCACTTTCGCCGGCGCCGAGGAGTTCCTCGCGCAGCTGCCCGACCCCGAGCCGATCGCCTGCCTGCTGCTCGACGTGCGCATGCCGGGGATGTCGGGGCTGGAGCTGCACGAGGAACTGGTGCGCCGCGGCTCGACGCTGCCGCTGATCTTCGTCACCGGCCACGGCGACGTGCCGATGGCGGTATCGCGGATGAAGAAAGGCGCCTACGACTTCCTCGAGAAGCCGTTCAGCGACGCGCAGCTGCGCCAGCTGGTCGGCGAATGCCTGAAGCGCGCGGAATCGCTCGCCCGCAACCGGCGCGACGACCGCGACGCGCACGACCGCGTCGACCGGCTCACCGCGCGCGAGCGCCAGGTGCTCGACCTGATCGTCTCGGGCCGCCTGAACAAGCAGATCGCCGACGACCTGGGCATCAGCATCAAGACCGTCGAGGCGCACCGCGCGAACATCATGGACAAGCTGGGCGCGCGCACGATGGCCGACCTGATGCGCATCGCGCTGCGCGCGGCAGGCGAGCGGCCGGACGAATGAGGCGCCGGGCTACGCGCGGCAGCGCGCGTAGCCCGGCGTGCGGCTCGCCCGCGCGCGCAACTCCTGCAGCAGCGAGCGCACCGCCGGCTGCGTGCGCAGCCGGCGCGCCCCTGCGACGAAATAGCGCTCGGTGCCGATCGGCACGAAGCCGAGATCGAGTTGCACCGCGGCCGCGCGCAGCCCGAACCCCGCGTCGGCGAGCCCCGCCGCCACCGACGCGGCCACCGCGAAGTGCGTGAACTCCTCGCGCTCGTAGCCCGCGATCTCCGACGGCTTCAGCCCGCGCTCGCGCAGCAGGCGGTCGAACCAGGCGCGTGTGCCGGCGCCGCGCTGGCGGTTGACGAAGCGCAGCCCCGAGCGGGCGAGATCGGCCACGTCCTTCACGCGACGCGGATTGCCGCGCGCGACGATGAGCCCCTGCTCGCGGCGCATCACCGCCTCGACGAAGCAACGCGCATCGTCGAACACCGCGGCGCGCTCGCTCGCGCGCGGCAGCGGCTCGGGCAGATGGAAGCCGGCGAGTTCCGCCTCGCCGCCCGCCAGCGCCCGCAGCGCCTGCTCGGAACCGACGAAGCGCACGCTCCAGCGCGCGTCGCCGCCGTCGGCGAGCACCGCCTGCAGCAGCAGGTCGTGGCTCGCCGCGACGCGCAGCGCCGTTTCGCGCGGCCCGAGCAGCGGCGCGAGCGCCTCGCCGAAGGCGCTCGCCGGCGCCTGGAGCCGACGGACCGATTCGCGCTCGAAGCGCCTGCCGGCGGCGGCGAGCGCCGCGCCGGCATCGGTGAGCCGGCTGCCGTGCCCCTTCACGCGATCGACCAGCGCCACGCCGAGCAGCCGCTCGGCGCGCACCAGCTTGCCCCAGGCGCCGCGGTACGAGACGCCGAGCGCGCGCGCCGCGCTGCCTACGCGCGGCGCCTCGCCGATCGCCTGCAGCAGGCGCGCCAGCTCGACGAGGTCGAGCGATTCGTCGCCGAAGCGCAGCCGTGCGGAGGGCGACAGCTCGAGGGGAATCGGCATCGGCGGGCGGACGGCGAATAGGAAGGCGTTTGCCGAATGAATCGAATCGGCAGGCTACACCTAAACTGTTCCGATGTTCGACGTGTCGATCGACGAGCTGATCCGCAGCTTCGAGGGCGACGTGCTGGCCATCGTCGCCTTGTCGCTGCGCGTGAGCCTGAGCGCCGTCGCCATCGCCGCGGTCGTCGGCATGCCGCTGGGCGCCCTGGTCGCGGTGGTGCGTTTCCCCGGACGGTCGATCGCGGTCACCGTGCTCAACGCGATGATGGGGCTGCCCGCCGTGCTGGTCGGCCTGATCGTCTACCTGTCGCTGTCGCGCAGCGGTCCGCTGGGCACCTTCGGCCTGCTGTTCACGCCGGCGGCGATGATCATCGCGCAGGCCGTACTCACGACACCGCTCGTGGCTGCGCTCACCCGGCAGACGATCGAGGACGCCTGGCGACAGCACGGCGAAACGTTGCGCTCGCTGCGCCTGCCGCTCGCCTCTCGCGTGCGCGTACTGCTGTGGGACTGCCGCTTCTCGGTGGCCGCCGCCTTTCTCGCCGGGCTCGGCCGGGCGATGTCCGAGGTCGGCACCGTGATGATCGTCGGCGGCAACATCGACGGCTTCACGCGCGTGATGACGACCGCGATCGCGCTGGAGACGAGCAAGGGCGACCTGCCGCTGGCGGTCGCGCTCGGCCTGGTGCTGATGACGCTGGTGCTCGCGCTCAACGCGCTGGTGAGCACGGTGCGCGGCGTGGCGATGCGGCGCTATGGAGGCTGAAGTCCTCGACGCCCGAAGCGCGGCGCCCGCGGCGAGGGCTGCGCTCGATCCGCTGCTCAGCCTGCGCGGAATCGTCTTTCGCCCGGCCGAGCGCAAGATCCTCGACCACGTCGATCTCGACTGGAACGGAGCCGGCGTCTGCGCGCTGATCGGCCCCAACGGCGCCGGCAAGACGGTATTGCTGCGCACGATCCACGGGCTGATCGCCCCCCACGAAGGCGAAGTCCGCTTCGAGGGCCGGTCGCGCCCCGACGGCGACCTCGCCTTCGCCGGCCAGGCGCTCGTCTTCCAGCATTCGTCGATGTTCCGCGGGTCCGCGCTCGACAACCTGCTGGTCGTCCCCGGAATCGCCGCGAGTGCGCGCGAACGGCGCGAGCGCGCGCTGGCGATGCTCGAACGCGTCGGCCTGCGCGAACTGGCGCAGGCGCCGGCGCTGAAGCTCTCCGGCGGGGAGCGCCAGCGGCTGGCGATCGCGCGCGCCTGGCTGATGCGCCCTCGCCTGCTGCTGCTGGACGAACCCACGGCCAGCCTCGACCCTTCGGCCACCGAGCACGTCGAGCAACTGATCCGCGAGATCCACGCCGACGGCTGCCAGGTGCTGCTCACCTCGCACAACCTGGGCCAGGTCTCGCGGCTGGCCGACGAAGTCGTCTTCCTGCATCGCGGGCGCGTGCTCGAGCGCACCCCCGTCTCCGAGTTCTTCGCGAATCCTCGCACCCGCGAGGCCCGTCAGTTCCTGCAAGGAGCCCTGCCATGGCATCTGTCTTCGCCCACCTGAAAGCCCTCGGAGCGCCGCTCGCCGCGCTGGCCTTCGTCGCCGCGCTCGGGGCGCCGCCGCCCGCCGCTGCGCAGGCGACGACGATCACCGTCGCCTCGACCACGTCCACCGAGCAGTCCGGGCTGTTCAAGCACCTGCTGCCGGCCTTCGAGAAGGACACCGGCATCCAGGTGAAGGTCGTCGCCGTCGGCACCGGCCAGGCGCTGGACATCGGCCGGCGCGGCGACGCCGACGTCGTCTTCGTGCACGACCCGGCCGCCGAGGAGAAGTTCATGGCCGAGGGCGCCGGCGTCGACCACAAGCGGGTCATGTACAACGACTTCGTCATCGTCGGTCCGAAGAACGACCCGGCGAAGATCCGCGGCGACAGGAGCGTCATCGATGCGATGCGCAAGATCGCCGAGGCGAAGGCGCCGTTCGCCTCGCGCGGCGACCGCAGCGGCACGAACGCGGCGGAGCTGCGCTACTGGAAAGAGGCCGGCATCGACGTCGCGGCGGCCAAGGGCCAGTGGTACAAGGAAACCGGCTCGGGCATGGGTCCGACGCTGAACACCGCCGCCGGCATGAACGCCTACTCGCTCACCGACCGCGGCACCTGGCTGTCGTTCAAGAACCGCGGCGACCTCGAGATCCTCGTGCAGGGCGACGAGCGGCTGTTCAACCAGTACGGCGTGATGCTCGTGAACCCGGCGAAGCACCCGCAGGTGAAGAAGGAAGCGGGAACGAAGTTCATCGACTGGCTGGTCAGCGACAAGGGACAGCAGACGATCGCCGACTACAAGGTCAACGGCGAGCAGCTGTTCTTCCCGAACGCCAAGAAGTGAGCCGGCGGCGCGCACGCGCGGCCGCGCGCCGCGATGCGGCGCGCCTGCAAACAGTCGTGCTAGAATCTCGCGCTTCGCGCCCGTAGCTCAGTTGGATAGAGTACCTGGCTACGAACCAGGGGGTCGTGGGTTCGAATCCTGCCGGGCGCGCCAATCGAACAAGGGCTTACCTTCGGGTGAGCCCTTGTCGGTTCCGGGGGGTGCGTCGTCGGCCCACGTGATTCCCTTGCCGGTTCCTCCGTCCCGCCGTCCTCCATGCTGAACGCGCGCCTGGTCTGGCTCGCCGTTCCGATCGGGCACTACCTCGGCGCGAACGTCGGCTTGCTGTTCACCGCCATGCCCGAGGGCTCGGCGACGCTGTGGCCGGCGAACAGCGTGCTGCTCAGCGCGCTGCTGCTGCGCGACGGCCGGGGCATGTTCCCGCTGGCGCTGCTCGTGCTGCTCGCCGAGGTCCTGGCCGACATGCCGCTCTTCTCGATGAAGGAGGCGCTGCTGTTCGGCGCGATCAACGTCGGCGAGTCGCTCGTCGCGTTCGCGCTGCTGCGCCGCATGGGCTTCGACTCCCGTTTCGACACGCTCGCCGACCTGCGCAAGTTCCTGCTGGCCGGGCCGGTCGCTGCCGCGCTGCTGGCGGCGCTCGCCGGCGGCGCCGTCTACAGTCATTTCCGCGGCTACGAAACCTCGTACCTGGAATTCATCCGCGTCTGGTGGTTCGGCGACGGGCTCGGAATGCTCGTCTTCACGCCGCTGTTCCTGGGCGTCGCCGAGGGGTGGGGCCGCATCGCCGAACGACTGCGCACGATCCGCGCGGCCGACTGGGCGGTACTCGCACTGGCTTTCGCCGCCCTCGCCGTCTTCGTCGCCATACGCGATGGAACGTTTTTCGGCATGCCGGTCACGCCCGCGTTGATCCTGCCTTTTGCGATCGCGGTCGCTGCCCGCTTCGGCCTGGCCGTCTCCGCCGGCACCGCCGCCGCGATGTCGCTCGCGATCGTCGTGAAGACGACGATCGGGCACAAGCCCTTCGGCGCCGAAGAGGCGCACGAGGCCGTGCTGCGCGCGCAGGAGTTCGTCCTGGCGCTGGCGGTCGCGACGGTCGGCCTGTCGGCCCTGCTTGCCGAATTGCGCGCACGCCAGCACGAGGCCGACCTCGCCAACGCGCGGCTCGCCGAAGCGAACGAACGCCTGGAGGCGCGCGTTCGCGAGAAGACCGAGCAATACGAAGCGCTCAACCGCGAACTGCGCGCGCTGGCATCGATAGACGCGCTGACCGGCATCGCCAACCGGCGCGCGTTCCTCGAGCAGGGGCACAAGGAGTTCGGCAACAGCCGGCGCTACGGCACGCCGCTGTCGCTGCTGATACTCGACCTCGACCATTTCAAGCGGGTCAACGATCGCTTCGGGCACGAGGCGGGCGATCGCGTCCTGCAGCAGACCGCGGCGGCGATCGTCGAGATGCTGCGCTCCGGCGACCTCGTCGCCCGCTACGGCGGCGAGGAGTTCGTCGTGCTCGCCCCGCATACCGGACTGCACGATGCCGCCACGCTCGCCGGGCGCATCAAGGAGCGGATCTCGCGCCGGCCCCTCGTCTACGATCACCGCGCGCTGCACGTCACCATCAGCATCGGCGTGGCCTCGCGCATCGACGACGACGCCGACCTGCACGCGCTGCTGCGGCGCGCCGATGCAGCGCTCTACGATGCGAAGCGGGCGGGACGCGATCGCGTGGCGCTGGCCGGGACGGCAGCCGCGGGAAGCTCCGCGCGCTGAGCCGGCCGGCTGGCTTGCCCGCCGCTACCCGGTCTTGCCCGTCTCCAGCGTCCCGGAATCGAGCACCGCGCCGCTCGACACGGCCGCTTCCTCGCCGATCAGGCCGCGCGGCCGGAACACCAGCGTCACCATCAGCACCAGCCCGATCAGGATCACCTGCGCGGCGCCGCCCTTCACCTGCAGGGCGCCCTTGTTGTTGCCGCTGCCGCCGACGATCAGCATCGTCCAGATCTGGAAGGTGAGGATCGGCTGGAAATCCTGCGGACTGACGAAGCCGATGAAGCTCGCATAGAGCGCGCCGCCCAGCCCCATGATCGACGAGCCGATCACGAAGGCCTGCAAGCGGTATCCGAAGGCGTTCTTGCCGAGCGACGATGCCGCGGTCTCGTCCTCGCGGATCGCCTTGAGCACCCTGCCCCAGGGCGAGCGCACCATCGCCTCGAGCCCGGCGTAGACGAGCCCCATCACGACGAGCACGAGCGCGAGCATCAGCAGGTTCCGCCCGATCACCGTGTCGAACAGCCCGGGCAGCGGCCGCGGAATGCTGGCGGCGCCCTGGCTGCCGCCGGTGAGCTCCTGCGCGTTCAGCGCCACGAGCTGCAGCGTGGTGGCGATGCCGATCGTGACGATCGCGAGATAGTCCTCGCGCAGGCGCAGCGTCGGAATGCCGACGACGAAAGCCACGATGCCGGAGGCGACGAGCGCGCCGACCAGGCCCACCAGGAACGGCAGGTCGAAGCCGCCCAGATGCATCAGGTACTCGGGTCCGCACAGGATGGCGAAGGTGTACGCGCCGACGAGGAAGAAGCCGGCCACGCCGATGTTGAACAGCCCCGTGTAGCCCCACTGCAGGTTCAGGCCGAGACAGACGATCGCGAAGATCGACGCCTGCGCGAGGAAGAAGACGAGGTAGGAGAACAGTCCGATCATCGTCGAGGCCGCCGGCGGGTCAACTGCGATCTCCGAGGATGCCCTTCGGATAGACGAGCAGGATCGCGAACATCAGCAGGAACGCCACGGCCGGCTTGTAGGCCGGGCCGATCAGCGGCACCGACATCGACTGCGCCAGGCCGATGATCAGCCCGCCCAGCACGGCGCCGTAGATGCTGCCGATTCCGCCGAGGATCGCCGCCGCGAACATCGGCAGGATCAGGTTGAAGCCCATCTCGGAGGAGATCTGCACCGTCAACCCGAACAGGATGCCGGCCACGGCCGCCAGCCCGGCGCCGATGAACCATGTCCAGCGGATCACCGCCTGCACGTCGATGCCCGCCACCCGCGCGAGCGCGGGGTCGTCGGAGACGGCGCGCATCGACCGCCCGAGCGAGGTGCGCGTGAGGAACAGGTGCAGCCCGAGCATCAGCAGCGCGGTGATCGCGACGACGAAGATCTCGTCGCCGCTCATCCGCACGCCGGGCAGGATTTCGCTCGAGACGGCGATGTTGCGCGAGTAGTACTCGGGACGCGACCCCCAGACGAAGACGACGACGTTGCGCAGCATCAGCGACGCGCCGAACGACGCGATGACGAGCGTCACCGTGACGTCGCTGCGGCGCAGCGGCCGGAACAGGAGGCGATCGAGGCCGAGCGCGAGCAGCGCGGTGAGCACGATCGCGATCGCCACCGCCACGAGGAAGCCCCAGCCGAAAGTGAGCGGGCCGATCGTGCCCGCGCCCGCGAAGAACGCGGCGAAGACGAGCGCGAAATAGGCGCCGAAAGTGAGGAACTCGCCGTGCGCGAAATTGGCGAAGCGCAGGATGTTGTAGGTGAGCGTGAGCCCGATCGCGCCCAGCGCCAGCGTGGCGCCCACGATGATGCCGTCGGCGAAGTACTGGATCATGCGAGCGCCCGCCGGGCGCCGAGGTACAGCGCGCCGACCTCGGGGTTCTCCAGCAGCGCGCGCGCCTCGCCTTCGATGCGATCGCGCCCTTCCGCCAGCACGTAGCCGCGGTCGGAGATCGCCAGCGCGGCCCGCGCGTTCTGCTCGACGACGAGCACCGTCAGCCCGAGATCGCGCACCTCGCGCACTTTCGAGAAGACGATGCCGACGAACAGCGGCGACAGCCCTGCCGAGGGCTCGTCCAGCATCAGCACGCGCGGGCGCGACATCAGCGCGCGCGCCACCGCCACCATCTGCCGCTCGCCGCCGGACAGCGTGCCCGCCGCCTGCCGGCGCCGTTCGCCCAGCCGCGGGAACAGCGCGTACATGCGCCCGAGGTCTTCGTCGAGACCCTCGCGCACGCCGCGCGCCGCTGCGCCGATCTCGAGGTTCTCCTGCACCGACAGTCGCGGGAAGACGTTGCCCGTCTGCGGCACGAAGGCGAGCCCGCGCGACACCATCCGATGCGCCGGAACGCCGACCAGCTCGTCGCCGAACATGCGGATCGATCCGGAGCGCACCGGAACCAGGCCCGCGATCGCCTTCATCAACGTCGACTTGCCCGCGCCGTTGGGGCCGAGCACGGTGACGATCTCGCGATCGCGCACTTCGAGCGAGGCGCCGCGCAGGATGTCCAGCTCGGGCACGTAGCCGGCGACGACGTCGCGCACGACGAGCGCCTTTCCGCCGTCGCCGCCCGCGACCGGACTCACGCCGGCACTCCCCCCAGGTACGACCTTCGAGCAGCAGCCTGCCCTGCGCCATCACGAGGATCGGATCGCACAGGCTCATGACGAGGTCCATGTTGTGCTCGATGACGAGGAAGGTGATGCCGCGCTCGTGCAGTTCGCGCAGCTTGTCGACGATCGTCGCCAGCAGCGTCGGATTCACGCCCGCCCCCGGCTCGTCGAGCAGCACGAGCTTCGGTTCCGACATCAGCACGCGCGCCAGCTCGAGCAGCTTCTGCTGGCCGCCGGACAGATTGCGGGCGAACTCCCCGGCCAGCCGCAGCAGTCCGACGAAATCGAGCACCTCGCGCGCGCGCTCGCGGATCGCGCGCTCCTCGCCGGCCACGCGGGAACGCGCGAACCAGTTGTTCCAGAAACGCTCGCCGGCCTGGCGCTGCGGAACCATCATGCAGTTCTCGAGCACGGTCATGCCGGCGAACGGACGCGGGATCTGGAAGGTGCGCACCAGCCCCTCGTCGAAGATCCGATGAGGGGGCAGTCCGCCGATGCTGCGACCGAGGAACGAGATCGCCCCGGAGTCGGGCCGGTGCACGCCGGCGATCGTGTTGAACAGCGTCGTCTTGCCGGCGCCGTTCGGGCCGATCAGCCCGGTGATCGTGTTCGCGCGCAGCGTGAACGAAACGTCGTCGACCGCGCGCAGCCCGCCGAACTCCTTGACGACGTGCCCGACCTCCAGCATCGCCCGCCTACTTCGAGCCCGACCGCAGTTGCCGGATCTGCTCGACGGTGACCATGCCGGTGGGCGTCACCTTGCCGCCCTTGACGTCCCAGACGACCATCGGCGCGTCGATGTCGCCGTTCTTGTCGAACTGCAGCGGCCCGGAGGCACCGACGTACTGGATCGCCTTGCCTTCGGCGGCCATCTGCAGGCCCTTCTTCAGGGAATCGACGCCGGCGTAGATCTTCTCGCCTTTCGGGTCGGTGACCTTGCGCAGGGC
>QEVN01000207.1 GCA_003576795.1 Burkholderiales bacterium | reverse complement strand
TTGTCGCGCACGCTCAGCTGCGCATTCTCGCGAAAGCCGTCCTCCTCGGTCTGCACGCAGGCGCCGTCGAGGTCGATAGCCCGATCGGCGATCGGCGCCGGGCCGGGCCCGCGTCCGGGCAGCGGTATCGGAATCGGAATCACCGAGCAGGCGCCCAGCGCCAGCAGCGCTGCCGCGGGCAGCGCTCGCGCACCGAAGGCCTGCGCGCGCCGCGCGAATCCGCCCGACGCGCCTGCCGCGGTCTTCAGGCGGGGCGCTGCAGATGCCATGCGGTGGCCTGCTGGAACGCGTGCGCCACGCGCAGCAGTCGCGCCTCGTCGAAGGCGCGGCCGATCAGCTGCAGGCCGACCGGTCGCTCGCGCTCGCCGAAGCCGGCGGGCACCGACAGTCCCGGCAGGCCGGCGAGCGATGCCGGCAGCGTGTAGATGTCGGCGAGATAGTTGCGCACCGGATCGTCGACGCGCGAGCCGATGTCCCAGGCGACCGTGGGCGCGACCGGGCCGGCGACGACGTCGACCGTGTCGAACACGCGCCGGAAGTCGTCGGCGATCAGCCGGCGCAGCTTCTGCGCCTGCAGGTAGTACGCGTCGTAGTAGCCGTGCGAGAGCACGTAGGTGCCGACCAGCACGCGCCGCTTGACCTCGTCGCCGAAGCCCTCGGCGCGCGTGTTGCAGTACATCTCGCGCAGGTCGTCGTAGTGCGCCGCGCGATGTCCGTAGCGAACGCCGTCGAAGCGGCTCAGGTTGCTCGACGCCTCCGCCGGCGAAATGACGTAGTACGCCGGGATCGCCAGCTCGGTCTTCGGCAGCGAGACGTCGACGAGCGTGGCGCCCAGCTCGCGCAGCGCCGCGAGCGCGGCCTGCACGGCGGCGCGCACGTCCTCGGCCAGCCCCTCGCCGAAGAACTCCTTCGGCACGCCGATGCGCAGGCCGTCGATCGGCTGTCCCAGCTCGCGTCCGAAATCCTCGCCGGGCCGCTCGACGCTGGTCGAGTCGCGCGCATCGAAGCCGGCGATGGCCGACAGCACGCTGGCGCAGTCTTCCGCCGTGGTGGCGATCACGCCGGCCTGGTCCAGGCTCGACGCGTAGGCGATCATCCCGTACCGCGAGACGCGCCCGTAGGTGGGCTTCAGTCCGGTGATTCCGCAGAAGGCCGCGGGCTGGCGCACCGAGCCGCCGGTGTCGGTGCCGGTGGCCATGGGGACGAGCCCGGCGGCGACGGCGGCCGCCGAGCCGCCCGACGAGCCTCCGGAGATCGCCGAGCGATCCCACGGATTGCGCACCGCGCCGAAATGCGAGTGCTCGTTCGAGCCGCCCATCGCGAACTCGTCGCAGTTGGTCTTGCCGATGCACACCGCGCCCGCGGCCTCGAGCCGCTCGACCACCGCCGCATCGAAAGGGCTGACGTAGTTGGCCAGCATCTTCGAGGCGGCCGTGGTCCGCCAGCCGCGCGTGACGAAGACGTCCTTGTGCGCGATCGGCACGCCGAGCAGCGGGCCGCGCTCCCCGCGTGCGCGCCGCGCGTCGGCCTCGCGCGCCTGCGCGAGCGTTCGCTCGGGCTGCACGTCGAGGAAGGCGTTCAGGTCGCTGGCCGCGACGCGACGCAGGCACTCCTCGGCCAGCTCCACCGAGGACACGCGCTTCGAATCGAGGGCCTCGCGCCATTCGCGCAGCGATGCCCGCTCGGGAATGCCGCCTGCGCTCACTCGATCACCTTCGGCACGAGGTACAGGCCGCGCTCGACGGCGGGCGCCATCGCCTGCCCCGCTTCGCGCCGGTCGGTGGTATCGGCGACGTCGTCGCGCAACCGAAGCGTCTGGTCGTGCGGGTGCGTCATCGGCTCGACGCCGGTGGTATCGACCGCCCGCAGGCGATCGAACAACGCGAGCACTTCGCCCAGTTGCGCGGCAGCGCGCTCGGTCTCGGCGTCGGTGAGCGCGATGCGGGCGAGCGCGGCGATGCGACGGACCTCGTCGCGCGACAGTGGCATCGATGGCAAGGGCGTGGACACGGCGTTCAGGAAGACGGCAGGGCAGCGATGGGCGAGCCACCCGGCAAGCGCAGCCGACAGACGGCACGCGAGACGAAAGAACGGCAGGAAAACCGTCGGGTCGATCGGAAATTATACGGTATCATGCGACGCGAATTTCACGGGTCGCGAAATGCTCGGGTTCCTGCGCAAATACTTCTCCAACGACCTGGCGATCGACCTCGGAACGGCCAACACGCTGATCTACGTGCGCGGCAAGGGCATCGTGCTGAACGAGCCCTCGGTCGTCGCGATCCGCCAGGAAGGCGGGCCCAGCGGCAAGAAGACCATCGCCGCGGTCGGCACCGAAGCCAAGCAGATGCTCGGCCGCGTGCCCGGCAACATCGAGGCCATCCGGCCGATGAAGGACGGCGTCATCGCCGACTTCACCGTCACCGAGCAGATGCTCAAGCAGTTCATCAAGATGGTGCACGAGTCGCGGCTGTTCTCGCCGAGCCCGCGCATCATCATCTGC
>QEVN01000026.1 GCA_003576795.1 Burkholderiales bacterium | reverse complement strand
CTCGTCAATTCGGTGCGGCACGTGGTGCACCCGCCCGAGCACCTGCCGGAATGGCCCGACGAGGACCGTTCGATGTTCCTCGTCTTCATCGTTCGCGACCTGCGTCCCGGGGACGTGCTGCGCTCGATGGAGCGCTCGCTGGGAGCGGCACCGGGCGACTGCGCGCTCGTATCGCCCC
This sequence comes from Burkholderiales bacterium, assembly GCA_003576795.1. Lineage (GTDB taxonomy): Bacteria > Pseudomonadota > Gammaproteobacteria > Burkholderiales > Burkholderiaceae_E > Zeimonas. Next base: position 18,326 of record QEVN01000026.1, on the reverse strand, counting down.
CCGTTCGCTCGTCCGGAGTGCGGTGTTGACGACAGAACGGAGAAATCGCATGCGGTCCGACCGTCATCCGTCGAAGGAAGAGTCGCGCTGGCTGGAAACGCTGCAGGCAGCCGGCCTCGAGCTCACGCCGCAGCGGCTGGAGAGCCTGCGTGCCGACATCGAAGCCGTTCGACGCAACGTCGCCCGGCTCGAGGCGCTCGAACTCGGCTCCGAGGATCCGGCGATCACGTTCCCGCTCCCGCCGGCCTGCTGAGGGCGTGCGATGCATTTCTGGTCGCTCGAAGAGACGGCACGGAAGATCCGCGCGCGCGAGGTCTCGTCGGTCGAGGTGACGCGTTCCGCGCTGGAGCGGGGACGGCGCGTGAATCCCTGGCTGAACGCCTTCGTCGCCTTCACCGAAGAGCGGGCGCTGGAGGACGCGCGTCGAGCGGACGAGCTCGTCTCCCGCTCGGCGGTCGATCCGCGGGCCATGCCGCTGCTCGGCGTGCCGGTTTCCGTCAAGGACATGTTCGAGACGGCCGACGCGCCCACGACCTGCGGGTCGCGCGTCGAGCGAGGGCGGTCCTCCGGACGCGATGCGGAAGCGGTTCGCCGCCTTCGCGCCGCGGGTGCGATCGTCATCGGAAAGACGAACGTCTCGGAGTTCGCCTGGGGCTCGGTGCAGTCGGCCTTCGGCGCCCTCGCGAATCCCTGGAACCCGGAACGATTCGCCGGCGGTTCGAGCAGCGGCTCCGGGGCTTCGCTCGCCGCCGGGATCGGCTATTCGTCGCTGGGCGGCGATACGGGGGGATCGATCCGGATGCCCGCGGCGTTCTGCGGCGTCGTCGGGATCAAGCCGACCTTCGGCCGGGTGAGTTGCCGCGGCGCGGTCCCGCTCGCGTGGACGATGGACTGCGCCGGTCCGCTGGCGCGAAGCGCACGCGACGCGCAGATCGTTCTCGCGGCAATCGCCGAGCCGCCGCCACCCGGGTACGCGGTCCGGCGACGGATTCCGATCGCGCAAGCGACGCTCGGCATCCCGAGAACGCATTTCTTCGAGTCGCTGGACGAGGACGTCGCGCGGGCGATGGATGAAGCGAGGCGCGCGCTGCAGGGCCTCGGTGTCCGCTTCCGGGACGTCGACATCCCGCTGGCTTCGCAGGCGAACCTCGCTACCGCGATCATCCTGCAGGTCGAGGCAGCCGCCGTGCATCGCCGGTGGATCGCGCCGCAGTTCGACGCGTACGGAGAGGTCTTTCGCGGACGTCTCGTGCAGGGATTGCTGATTCCGGGCCACGTCTACCTGAAGGCACAGCAGCTTCGCAACCGGATCCGGCGCGAATTCGAAGCCGTGCTCGACGGCGTCGACGCGATCCTCACCCCGACCACCGCCATCGCGGCACATCCGTTGTCGGAGTCGCCGCGAAACTCCGCGAGGGTCGCCGACGTGGGACGTTGCACCAGCCCTGCCAGCCTCGCCGGCCTGCCCGCGTTGTCGCTGCCGTGCGGGTTCACGCGCGAGGGTCTGCCGATCGGGCTGCAACTGATCGGGCGCGTCTTCGAGGAAGACGTCCTGCTGGAGATCGGCATCGCCTACCAGGCGAAGACCGACTGGCACGAGCGGCGCCCGCCGCGCAGGGAGGAGACAGGCTGATGTCGACGAGAAACGATGCGAGGACGCAGACTCCGCACTACGAGTACGTGCCGATCATCGATCGGCCTGCGCTCGAGCTTCCCGGCGGCGCGAGGGTGGCCGTGCTGCCGTACGTGAATCTGGAGCACTTCCCGCACGACCTGCCCGGAACCGCGATCATCCCCGGCACGCAGCGTTTCAACCCCGACCCGCTGAACTACGGATGGCGCGACTACGGGAATCGCGTCGGGCTGTGGAGAATCGTCGAGCTGATGGACGAGTGCGGGATGCGGGGCACGGTGTGCCTGAACTCGGACGTCATTCGCGAGTACCCGCGCATCATGGAGGAAACGCTCGCGCGCAACTGGGCGTTCATGGGGCACGGCATGAACAATGCGCCCGCGAACTTCCTGAGCGGCATCGACGAGGAGCGCGAGCGGGAGATCGTCTCGGGCGTGCTCGATGCGATTCGCGTCGCAACGGGGCGCAGGACGAAGGGCTGGATCTCGCCGTTCCTCACCCACACGAACAACACGCCGCGCATCCTGGCGGAGCTCGGCGTCGAATACCTCTGCGACTACACCGCCGATGATCATCCGTTTCCGCTGCGGGTCCCGAACGGGAGCCTGCTCGCGATGCCGTACTCGCTCGAGCTCAACGACGTGCCGGCATTCCAGAACATCGGCCTGAGCTCCGAGGCGTTCGGCGACATGATCGTCGACCAGTTCGACGTGCTCTACGAGGAAGGTGCGAGCAACGCCCGCTGCATGCCGATCTGCCTTCACACGTTCTGGGTCGGACAGCCGAACAAGTTCAAGCACCTGCGCCGGGCGTTCGAGTACATCGCCCGTCACCGGGACGTGTGGATGGCCACCGCGGACGAAGTGAACGACTGGTATCGGCGGAACTGCATGCCGGCGTAGGCCGCAGATTCCGCTCCCGGCGTGCGTCGCGATCGGGATTCGGCGGCCGGCCGCGGAGGGGGCCGGCCGCCTCCGCTCACTGCGGCACGATCCCCGCGTCGCGGATCACCCTCTTCAGGCGCTCCATCTCGGCGAGCATCGACGTGCGAAACGCCTCGGGCGACTCGCTGGGATCGACGAACATCGCCCGCTGCTCGAATGCCGCTCGCACGTCGGGCTGCTGCAGCACGCCCACGATCTCCTTGTGCAGGCGCTGCAGGATCGGCTGAGGGGTTCCGCCGGGCGCGGCGAAGCCGACCCGTGTCGCAAAGCGGTACTCGGGCACGCCGGCTTCCGCCGTCGTCGGAACCTGCGGGAGGATGTCTAGCCTCTGGTCGCTGGTGACGGCGAGCGCACGCAGGCGGCCTTCCTGGATGTGCGGCAGCGGCGTCTGCGGCAGGTCGAACATCGCCTGGATGCGGCCGCCGACGAGATCGATGACCGCCTGCGACGCGCCCTTGTACGGAACGTGGGTCAGTTTCGTGCCCGTGGCTGCCGCGAAGACCTCGCCGCCGAGGTGCAGCGTGTTTCCGATCCCCGCCGAGCCGTAGGCGATCTGGCCGGGGTTCGCCTTCGCGTAGGCGACGAACTCCTGCAGCGTCTTCGCCGGAAGCGACGGATGCACGACGACGACGAGCGGCGACTTGATCGCGTTCGTGATCGGCGCGAAATCCGCGACGGGATCGAAGGGCAGCTGCTTGTTCAGGGCGGCCACCGACGAATGCGTCAGCTCGCCGATCAGCAGCAGCGTGTGTCCGTCGGGCGCCGCCTTCGCGACGTGCTCGGCGGCGATCACCGTGTTGCCGCCGGGCCGGTTCTCGACGACGACCGAAGCCTTCATGCTCTCCGCCAGCTTGCCGGCGACCGTGCGCGCGATGAAATCGGAAGACCCGCCGGCCGTGTACGGAACGACGATGCGGATCGGACGGTCGCCCGGGAACTCCTGCGCAACGCCGGCGGAGGGAACGGCGCCGAGCGCGGCGAACGCGCCGAACAGGGCAGTCGCCACGAATCGACGACGCAGGCGAACGACGGACGAGCGAAGGACGGGAGTCGGCATGCTTTCCTCTGGTGGTCGAGGCTCGCGGCCTCGTTCATCGGGCAGGCTCGGGCGCGGACGATGCAGCCACGCGAGCCCTTCCCGGCGTCGGGAAAGTGTATCTCTTACCATCCGGATTCGTTTCGCGCGAACGAAGCGCACGACGCTCCTCATCGAGGCAGGACATGACGAAGATGACCCCCCGCGAACGCTTCCTCGCCGCCGTGCACGGACGGAAGGTCGACCGCGTCCCGACGACCGCCTGGGTCCACTTCCTCTCCGATCACCTGACGGGCGAGGAAACGGCGCGACTGCACGAACGCTTCCTGAAGACCTACCGGTGGGATCTCGCCAAGGTGATGTCCGATTACCGCTATCCGGTCCCCGATTCGCTGCGCGACCTGCAGGATCCCGCATCGTTGCGCGCGTTCGAACCGGTGCGCCTCGATCATCCGGCGTTCGCGCAGCAGCTCGATTGCCTCGCTCGACTGCGCGCCGCGATGGGCTCCGACTTCCCGCTGCTCGAGACCGGATTCGATCCCTACCAGTCGATCGTCCGCAACGTCGGCCGCGACCAGCAGGAGCACCTGTGGCGCCATCGGGCCGAGGCGCTCCGCGCGCTCGAGACCGTCACCGAGTCGATCCGCGACTACCTCGGCGAGCTGAAGCGCATCGGCGTCGACGGCTTCTTCTATTCGATCAACTCGGCGATCCCCGAGGGCTTCCCCAGGGGATCGCGGCGCGAGGTGTACGACACGTTCCTGCGGCCGTTCGACCTCGAGGTGCTCGCGGCGGCCCAGGGCATGGTGCGCGTGCTGCACGTGCACGGCACCGGCGTCGACCTCGACCGGATCGACGGGTATCCGTTCGAGGTCCTCAGCCTGTCGGACCGGTCGCCGAACAATCCGACGCTTCGAGCGCTGCGCGAGCGCACCGACCGCTGCCTGATGGGCGGCATCGACGAAAGCGGCTTTCCCGACATGTCGCTGGGGATGCTGGCCCGCCAGGTCGACGATGCCGTCGAGCAGGCCGGGCGCGAGGGCTTCATTCTTGCGCCCGGTTGCGCGTTGCCGTCGTTCTCCCCGCGCCGCAGCCTGCAGTTCCTGCGCGAATACGCCGACCGGATCTGATCTCCTCCGGCGCGGTTTCGTCCGTCCGCTGAAGTGCTTGCGCCGTCGAGCGCCTTCCGTACAATCGTGACTCCGGATCTGAAAATGATTTCAGCTGGCTGAAATTGAACATGGCATCGGTACCGTCCGCGGAGCGCACGCTCAACCTCTTCGAGGCCTTCGAGTCGAGCCGGAAGCCGCTGGCGCTCAGCGAACTGGCCGAACGCATCAACGTTCCGGTGAGCAGCTGCCACGGGCTCGTGCAGACGCTCCTCGCCCGCGGCTACCTGTACGCGGTGAGCCGGCGCAAGGATTTCTATCCGACGCGGCGTCTGCTCGATCTCGCGCAGGAAGTCGTGCGCAACGACCCGTTCCTCGAACGGATCGAGCCCCGATTGCGCGCGCTGCGCGACGAGACGCGGGAGACGGTGATCCTCGGCAAGCGCCAGGCAGACGCCGTGCTCTATCTCGACGTGATCGAGGGCCCGCACACCGTGCGCTACACGGCCCGGCCCGGCGAGTACAAGCCGCTGCACTCGAGCTCGATCGGCAAGGCGATGCTCGGCAGCCTTCCGGCGAAGGCGCTCGCCGACTGGCTCGATTCGCATCCGTTGCCGGCGATCACCGCGCGCACCTTCGTCGATGCCCGGCGCTTGCGGGCGGATCTCGAAACGAGCCGTCGCCGCGGATGGTTCATGACGCGCGGCGAGAACGTCGAGGACGTCACCGCGCTCGCCGTCGCGCTGTCGATCCGCGACGAAACCTTCGGGCTGGCGGTCGCCGGCCCGTCGCACCGGATGGAAAAGCGCATCGACGCGCTCGCGGCGCAACTGGTGGCCGCGCGCGCGCGGATCGAGGAGGCCTTTCGCCGATGAGCGGATTCGAGTTCCTGCGCGTGGAGCGGCGCGACAGCATCCTGCGGGTGACGATCGATCGGCCCGAGCAGCGCAATCCGTTGAGCACCGACGTGCTCGGGGAACTGCGGCGCGCGTTCGCCGAAGCGGCGGCCGACGAAACGCTGCGCGCCGCCGTCGTCACCGGCGCGGGCGACAGGAGCTTCGCGGCCGGCGGCGATCTGAAGGAGTTCGACAGGCTTCGATCGCCCGAGGATGCCGGGCGGTTGTGGTCGCACGCGAACGAGGCGCTGCGCGCGGTGCGCGAGTTCCCGCTGCCGGTCGTCGCCGCGCTGAACGGTGTCGCGCTCGGCGGCGGCGCCGAGCTGGCGGTGGCCTGCGATTTCCGCGTCGCGGCGCCGCACGCGGCGATCGGCTTCATCCAGGGCAGGCTGAACATCTGCACGGGTTTCGGCGGCGGCGCCGATCTCGTCGCGCTCGTCGGCGGACACCGTGCGCTGTCGATCCTGATCGGCGCCGAGACGATGCCGGCGGTGCGCGCGCGAGAAGCCGGCCTCGTCGACGAGATCGCGGCCGACGGAGAGTCGCTCGAGCAGTGCGTCGAGCGCTTCCTGCAGCCGCTGTGCGCGCAGGCGCCGCAGGTGCTGCGCGCATTCAAGACGATCGTGCTGAGCGACCGGCTCGCGCTTCCCCGTGTGCAGCGCGAGCAACGCGAGCGCCAGGCGCTGATCGAGACGTGGATCCACCCCGATCACTGGCAGGCGAGCGACCGCTTCCTGTCGAGAAGCCCGCGAGGAGCAGCATGAGTCATCGAAGCACGGACGCCGGCGCGCGGCGTGCGGCGCCGGCCGTCGGCGCCGCCGTTCGCTCCGGCATCGAGGTGCCGGTCGTCGTCGATCCCCGTTCGCATCCGGCCGAGGAGCCGGGACGCCCCGGCGAGTTCCCGTTCACGCGCGGCATCTTCGCCGACGGATATCGGGGGCGACTGTGGACGATGCGCCAGTACTCGGGCTTCGGCACCGCCGAGGAATCGAACGAGCGCTACCGCTTCCTGCTCGAGCGCGGCCAGACCGGGCTGTCGGTGGCGCTCGACCTGCCGACGCAGTGCGGCCTCGATCCCGACGACCCGATGGCGCGCCCCGAGATCGGCAAGGTCGGCGTCTCGCTGTCGAATCTCTCCGAGATGGAGATCCTGTTCCGCGGCATCGATCTCTCGCGCATCTCCACCTCGTTCACGATCAACGGCACCGCGGCGATCCTCTATGCGATGTACATCGCGTGCGCCGATCGCGCCGGCGTGCCGCGCGAGAAGCTCACCGGCACGATCCAGAACGACATCCTGAAGGAGTACGTCGCGCGCGGAACGTGGATCTTCCCGGTCCGTCCCTCGATGCGGCTGATCTCCGACACGATCCTGTTCGGCAATCGCGAGACGCCGCGCTTCAACACGATCTCGATCGCCGGCGCGCACATGCGCGACGCGGGCTGCACCGCGGCCGAGGAGATGGCGTACACGCTGGCCAACGGGCTGGCGTACGTCGACGAGCTGATCCGGCGCGGCGGGCGTGCCGACCGCTTCGCCCAGCGCCTGTCGTTCTTCTTCTACGTCCACATGGACCTGTTCGAGGAGGTGGCGAAGTTCCGCGCGGGCCGCCGCGTATGGGCACGGCTGCTGCGCGACCGCTACGGCGTCACCGACCCCAAGGCGCAGATGTTCCGCTTCGGCGTCGTCTGCGGCGGCTCGTCGCTCGTCGCCCCGCAGCCGTACAACAACGTGGTGCGCGTCGCGATCGAGACGATGGCGGCGGTGATGAGCGGGGCGCAGTCGATCTTCACCTGCGCGCTCGACGAGCCGTTCCAGATCCCGACCGAGTTCTCCGCCGAGCTCGCGCTGCGCACGCAGCAGATCGTCGCCTACGAGAGCGGCATCGCGCGCACCGTCGATCCGCTGGGCGGCAGCTATTTCGCCGAGCACCTCACCGACGCGATGGAGCAGCGCATCGAGGCGCTGATGAAGGAAGTCGACGAGTACGGCGGCGCGGTGAAGGCGATCGAGGACGGCTGGCTGCAGCTGCGCATCGCGCATCGCGCGCACGAGCGCAAGCTGCAGACCGACAGCGGCGAGCTGCCCGTGGTCGGACTGAACTGCTTCCGGCACGAAGACCCCTCGTCGGCGCCCGAGGAGGTGTTCCGCGTCGATCCGCAGGCGAGCCGCCGCGTGCTCGAGAAGTTCGAAGCGGTGCGCGAGCGGCGCAGCCAGGCCGAGGTCGAGCGCACGCTCGATCGGCTGGAGCAGGCCGCGGCAGCCGACGACGAGAACCTGATGCCCCATTTGATCGAGTGCTGTCACGCCTACGCGACCGTCGGCGAGATGGTCGCGCGGCTGAAGAAGCAGTGGGGCGAGTTCCACGAACCGGTGCGACTATGAATCCATCGACCGAAACCGCGGCGACGCCGCTGCGCGGCAAGCGCATCCTCGTCGCCAAGCCCGGGCTCGACGGCCACGACGTCGGCGCGAAGGTCGTCGCGCTCGCGCTGCGCGACGCGGGAGCCGACGTGATCTACACCGGCCTGCGCAAGACGCCCGGCTACATCGCCCGCGTCGCCGTCGACGAGGACGTCGACGCGGTCGGGCTCTCGATCCTCTCGGGCAGCCACAACGAGCTCGTCGCCGACACGCTCGAGCAGCTGCGCGAGCTGCAGGCGGCCGACATCCCGGTATTCGTCGGCGGAACGATACCGGCGCCCGACCAGCAGGCGCTGCGCGAGCAGGGCGTGCGCGGCGTCTTCACCAGCGACATTCCGCTCGCCGACGTCGTGGCGACGATCGCGAGGGCGCTGTCGTGAGCCTTCCGCTGAGCGGCAAGCGCATCATCGAGATCGGGCACATGCTGATGGGCCCGTACTGCGGGATGCTGCTCGCCGACCTCGGCGCGGACGTCATCAAGGTCGAGCCGCCCAGCGGCGACATCGCGCGCCGCATCAGCCCGCACCACGTCGGGCCGCACAACGCGTATTTCGCCAGCCTCAATCGAGGCAAGCGCAGCGTCGTGCTCGACCTCGCCTGCGAGGCGGGCCGCAGCGAGCTCGCCGCGCTGGTGCGCGAAGCGCACGGGCTCGTCACGAACCTGCGGCCGAAGGCGATCCGCAAGCTCGGCCTCACCTACGAGCACCTCCGGCAGTTCAATCCCGGCATCGTCTGCGTGGCGCTCACCGGCTACGGGCTCGACAGTCCCTTCGCCGAACGCCCGGCCTACGACTACGTGATCCAGGCGCTCACCGGCGTGATGGCGCTCACCGGCGATCCGTCGGGCCCGCCGACGAAGACCGGCTATTCGGCCGTCGACAACTCGGCGGGGATCATGGGCGCGGTCGGCCTGCTGGCCAAGCTCGTGCAGGGGCAGGGCGGACAGGTCGACATCGCGATGTACGACGTGATGCTCTCGCAGCTGAACTACCTGGCGGGCGCGTGGCTGAACGCGGGAGAGCGCGCCGGGCGCTATCCCGACTCGGCGCATCCGTACATCGTCCCCGCGCAGATCTTCCGCACCGCCGACGGGTGGCTCACGCTCTTCATCACGCACGACGATTTCTGGCGAACGTTCTGCGCCGAGATCGGCAGGACGCAGTGGATCGACGACGAGCGCTTCGCGACGATGGCCGCGCGGCGCGGGAACCGCGAGCTGGTGCTGCGTTCGATCGGCGAAGTGCTCGCTTGCGAGACCACCGGACGCTGGGTCGAACGGCTGGCGCCGCTGGGGATCGTCGCCGCCGGCGTCGAGACGCTCGAGACCGCGCTGGCGAGCGAGCAGACCCGCGCGCGCGAAATGGTCGCCGACATTCCGCTCGAGGAAGGCACGCTTCGCGTGGTCGGAAACCCGATCAAGATCTCCGACGCCCGGGACGCGTTCCGCGCTCCGCCGTTGCTCGGCGAGCACGACGCGCTCGTCCCGGGTCGGGCGTCATGAACGCCGGGGCGCTGCCGTCCTTCGACCGGCGCGCATTGAGCCGTGCGTTGACGCGCGCTTCGCGGATGAGCGTCGACGAGCTGCTGCGCACGCGCGCATCCGGCGCGCAACCCGCACCGCGCATCGGCATCACCGGCGCGCCCGGCGTCGGGAAGAGCTCGCTGATCGCCCGCCTGGCGCGCGTGCGTGCGCAGAAGGCGTGGCCCCTGGCGGTCGTCGCGGTCGACCCGACGAGCCCCGACAGCTGCGGGTCGCTGCTCGGCGACCGGATACGCATGGAGGATCTGGCCGACGATCCGCGCGTGTTCGTGCGTTCGATTCCCAGCGGCGGCACGCGCGACGGGCTGGCCGACAACCTGCCCGACGTTCTTTCGACGCTCGACGCCTTCGGCTTCGCCGAAATCGTCGTCGAGACCGTCGGCGTCGGCCAGGCCGAATTCGGCGTGCGCGAGCTGGTCGACGTCGAGGTGCTGCTGCTGATGCCCGGGCTGGGCGATTCGATCCAGGCGATGAAGGCCGGAATCCTCGAGACCGCCGACCTCATCGTCGTGAACAAGGCCGATCTCGACGGGGCGCGGCGCATGGCGCTCGAGCTGAAGTCGACGCTCGCGCAGCGTCGCACCGCGGCGGCGCCGCGCATCGTGCTGGCGAAGGCGGGCGACGACGCCGGACTGCTCGAGCTCGACGCGCTGCTCGACGACGCGTTGCGCGAGGCGTTCGCCCGACGCCCGGCGGACGCGCGTCGGCGTCGTTTCGCCCGCTATCGGCTGCAGCGCCTCGTCGCGCGGCGGCTCGAGCTCGCCTTCGCCGGGCTGCCGGAGTCGCGCTTCGACGCGCCGCCGGAGGAAATCTACGAAGAGATTCTCGCGACGATGGCGCGAGGGCACCGAGGCCCGGGTCGAGCGCCCGGCCAACCAGAGGAGGAATCATGAGACATCGATTCGCGCAGTTCGGCATCGCGCTCGCCGCGGGCGCCGCGTTCACGTGGGGCGGTATCGCCGCCGCGCAGACGCTGAACCTGAAGATGGCGCACCAGTGGCCGCAGGACGAATCCGACTACGTCGTCTCCGCCGGCATCCAGTTCGCCAAGGAGGTCGAGAAGCGCACGAACGGGCAGATCCGGATCTCGATGTTCCCGGCCGAATCGCTGGTGAAGGCGAGCGCCACGCACACGGCGCTGAAGAACGGGACGGTCGACCTGGCGATCTACCCGTACATCTATTCGGCCGGGGCGATCCCGCAGATGAACATGGTGCTGCTGCCCGGCCTGTGGCGCAACCACGACGAGGTGTACGCCTTCCGCAAGACCGATGCGTGGAAGCAGCTCGAGCAGAAGGCCGAGGAGTACGGCTTCAAGACGCTGTCGTGGATCCAGATCTCCGGCGGCGTCGCGACCACCGGCAGGGAGATCCACGAGCCGAAGGACGTCTCCGGCCTGAAGATGCGCGCGGCCGGCAAGTTCATGGAGTTCGCGCTGCAGAAGGCCGGGGCGACGACCGTGTCGATGCCCTCGTCGGAGAACTACAGCGCGATGCAGCTCGGCCTGCTCGACGGGATGTGGACCTCGTCGGGATCCTTCGGCGCGTACCGCATCTACGAGGTCGCGAAGTTCTACAACTCGCCCGAGGACTACAGCGTCTACTTCACGATCGAGCCGATCGCGATCAGCATGAAGACGTGGAACAAGCTCTCGCCGGAGCAGCAGAAGATCCTCGTCGAGGTGGGCCAGAGCCTGGAGGCGCCGGCGCTCGAGGGCGCGAAGAACGAGGACCGGCGCGTGGCCGCGCTCTTCGCGAAGAACGGCGTGAAGGTCGAGAAGATGACCGAAGCAGCCTGGAAGAAGTGGCAGGACTGGTTCCGGCAATACAGCTTCGAGAAGTTCAAGACCGACGTGCCCGGCGGCGAGGAGCTGCTGAAGGCCGCCGGCGGCGACGCGGCGAAATGAACGCCGCCGGTGCGCGCGGGACGGCCATGCGCCGTCCGCGCGCGGCGTTTCGCTGGCTCGCCGCGGTCACGCGGGCGTCGGGGATCCTCGTCGGCGTGGGTGCGTTCGCGATCGCGCTGCTCGTCACCTACGAGGTGCTCGCGCGCACGTTCTTCGGCTCGACGACCGGCTGGGTGAACGACGTCTCGACCTACCTGATGGGCCTCATCGGCTTCGGCGGCGCCGCCTACGCGCTGGCCGAAGGCGCGCACGTCGGCGTCGACCTCGTCGTCACGCGCGTGCCGCCGGCCGCCCGCAATGCGCTGGAGCGGATCGCCGATCTCGGCGTGCTCGCGATCGTCGGCCTGCTGGCATGGCTGAGCGCGCAGTTCTGGTGGGAGGCGTTCGACAGCGGCGAGAAGTCGTGGGGGCTCTTCGAGATCTCGCTGTGGATCCCCTATTCGTTCTTCTCGCTCGGCATGATCTGGTTGCTCGTCGTGCACCTGGCGCAGATGGTGAACCGACGGCGCGAGAGCGCCGGCTAGCTTCGGCGCGACGCGCGCCCTTCGAATCGAATGGAAATCTGGCTCGGACTGGCGATGTTCGCCGCGCTGATCGGGTGTCTCGCGATCGGCATTCCCGTCGCGTTCAGCCTGTTCGGAGTCGCGATCGTCTCGCTGCTGCTGGTCGGCGGCGGCTTCGACGCGCTCGGCCTGGTCGCGCCCACGCTGTGGGGGTCGATCACGAGCTTCACGCTGACCGCGGTGCCGCTGTTCATCCTGATGGGCGCGATCATCTCCGCATCGGGAATGGGCTCGCGCCTGTACGGTTCGCTCGCGACGCTGCTGCACGGCGTGCCCGGCGGCCTGATGATCGCAACGACGCTCGCCTGCGCGATCATGGCGGCCGTCTCGGGATCGAGCGTGGCGACGGCCGGCGCCATCGGCCGCTTCTCGGTGGACGAGATGCGCCGCTACGGTTATCGCGACAGCGACGCCTGCGGCGCGGTCGCCGCCGGCGGCACGCTCGGCATCCTGATTCCGCCGAGCATCCCGATGATCGTCTACGGGATCGTCGCCGAGCAGTCGATCGGCAAGCTGTTCATCGCCGGCATCATTCCGGGCCTCGTCATGACGGTCGCATTCATGGCGTTCCAGGTACGCGCCGCGATGCGCCGCTCGCGCACCGAGGGGCCGCCTCGGCGCGACGCGGCGGTGAGCGCGCGCGATCGACTGGCCGCACTCAAGCACCTCGCGCCGATCGCGGTGCTCATCTGGATCATCCTCGGCTCGATCTATCAGGGCATCGCGACGCCGACCGAGGCCGCCGCGCTGGGCACGCTCGCCAGCCTCGCGCTGTCCGGCGCGATCTACCGCGAGCTGACGCTGTCGAAGATCCGCATCATTCTCGAGGACGCCGCGCGCGGCAGCGTGATGGTGCTGATGATCATCGCCGGCGCGATGGTGTTCGGCTACGTGATGACGACGACGCAGGTCGCTCCCGTCATCTCGCGCTCGGTCGCCGGGCTCGACGTCTCGCCGTGGCTGATCTTCATCGCGATCAACATGCTGCTGATCTTCCTCGGATGCTTCATGGAGACGCTGTCGATCATCGTCATCACGGCGCCGATCCTGATCCCGATCATCTCGGCCTTCGGCTGGGACCTGATCTGGTTCGGCGTCATCCTGACGATCAACATGGAGATGGCGCTGATCACGCCGCCGGTCGGATTGAACCTGTTCGTCGTGCAGGGAGTCGTGCGCGACGTTCCGCTCGAACGCATCATCCGTGGCGCCTTGCCCTACGTCCTGATCATGCTGGCGGTGCTCGCGCTCGTCGCCGCGTTCCCGCAGCTGGCCACCGCGCTCGTCACCGGCGTGCGTTGAGGTCGATGTCCGCGGCACCGTCGGTTCCGGTCGTGATCGGCGCGACGCTCGTCGCGCAGACGATCGTCTCGATGGCCTCGCTGACGCTGCCGGTCATCGCGCCGGAGCTGGCGAAAGTGCTGCACGTCGACGCCTCGACGATCGGCTACCAGGTGAGCATCGTCTATGCGGGCGCGATGGCGAGCGCCGCGGTCGGCGGGGGCGTCGTCACCCGGCTCGGCGCATGCCGGACCACGCAGGTCGCGCTCGCGCTGGTCGGCGCGGCGATGCTGCTCGCGACGGCGCCGCATCTCGTCGCGCTGGTCGGCGCCTCGCTGCTGCTCGGCTTCGGCTACGGCGCGTCGAATCCGGCCGGGGCGCACCTGCTCACGCGCTACACGCCGGCCTCGAGCCGAAACCTGATCTTCTCGATCAAGCAGACCGGCGTGCCGCTCGGCGGCATGGCTGCCGCGCTCGTCGCGCCGCCGGTCGCGCACGCCTTCGGCTGGCGCGCCGCGCTGCTGATCGTCCTCGTCTGCGCGGTGGCGATGCTCGCGCTGCTGCAGCCGGCGCGGTCGGCGTGGGACGACGACCGGCTCGCGCCGGCGCGCCCGGACGGCCGCAGTCCAGGCCCGGCGGGTCCGGGCGTGCTCGGCGGAATCGCGCTGGTCTGGTCGCACCGCGACCTTCGCTACCTTTCGTTGATGGCCCTGTGCTTCGCCGGCGTGCAGTTGTGCCTGATGACCTTCGCGGTGACCTTCCTCGTGCAGGAGGCGCGTTACACGCTGGTCGAGGCCGGCGTGCTGCTGTCGGTCGTGCAGTTCGCCGGCGCGGCGGGGCGCATCGGCTGGGGATGGATCGCCGATCGGCTGCAGGCGAGCCGCACGACGCTGCTCGTGCTCGGCGCGCTGATGCTGCTCGCCGCGCTCTTCACGACGCAGATCGACGAAGGATGGAGCGCTTTCGCGACCGGGGTCGTGTTCGTCGCGATGGGAGCGACCGCGATCGGATGGAACGGCGTGTTCCTCGCGGAGGTGGCGCGGCTCGCGCCCGAGGGGCAGGCGAGCACGGCTACCGGCGGCGCGCTGTTCTTCACCTTCGGCGGCGTGCTGATCGGGCCGTCGCTGTTCGCGGCGATCTACGGGCGGATCGGCAGCTACGCGGGCACCTTCGCGGTTGCTGCCGGCTTCGCGCTGCTGGGGATGGTCTTTCTCTGGCGCATGCCCGCGCAGCCGCATGCGCCGGCGACCGCAGCCCCTCGTAGTCGGTAGTACTCTCGCTCCTCGTTCCGGACAGGAGGCCACGCATGAAACGCCGTCTCTTCCTTTCGCTTTCCCTCGCCGGCCTGTGCCTGGCCGTCGCGCCGGCCTCGGCGCAGCAGTGGCCGAGCGGTCCGGTGAAGGTCATCGTGCCCTACGGTCCCGGTTCGACTCCGGACATGATCGCCCGCATCGTTTCCGAGCACCTGTCTGCGCGACTGGGCAAGCCCTTCGTCGTGGAGAACAAGGCGGGCGCGAGCGGCAACATCGGCACCGACGCAGTGGCCAAGGCGACGCCCGACGGCCAGACCATCGGCGTGAGCATCGCCGGTCCGCTCGCGGTGAACACGCTGCTGTTCCGGAGCATGCCGTACGATCCGGCGCGCGACATCGCACCGATCACGATCGCGGCGACGCAGCCGAGCGTTCTCGTCGTCGGCTCGCGCCTGCCGGTCGCCGACACGGCCGAACTCGTCGCCCGGCTTGCGCGCGATCCGGGCAAGTACAACTTCTCGTCGATGGGCGCGGGCAGCATCTCGCACCTGGCCGTCGAAGCGATTGCCGCGAAGGCCGGAACCGAAATCGTGCACGTTCCGTATGCCGGCTCGACGAAGGCCGTCATGGCGGTGTTGAGCGGCGAAGTCGACCTTGCCGTGCTGCCCGCGGCAGCGGTGATGCCGCAAGTCAAGGCGGGCAAGCTGCGGGCTCTCGCCGTGGCGACGGCGAAGCGCTCGGCCGCGCTGCCCGATCTGCCGACGCTCGCCGAAGGCGGCATCCGCGACGTCCAGGCAGATGCGTGGATGGGGTTCATCGCGCCGGCGAAGACGCCGGAGGCGATCGTCGCGCGGCTGCACGACGAGATCGTCGCAGTGCTCGCCGATCCCGGCGTGCAGGACAAGCTGCGCGGCCTGTACATGGACGTGGTCGCCAATTCGCCGAGCGAGTTCAAGGCGACGCTGAAGGGCGATCTGGACCGGTGGCGGCCGATCGTGGAGAAGCACGGAATACGGCTCGACTAGCGTGAGCGGGGCCGTGGAACCCGGCGGCGTGCGCGAGCCTGCGCGCGAGACGCCGCTGTACGGCGAGTTCGACGTGGTCGTGCTCGGCGGCGGGCCGGCCGGCATCGCGGCGGCAGCGGGCGCCGCGCGAAACGGCGTGCGCGTGCTGCTCGTCGAGCGCTACGGATTCCTCGGCGGCATGGGGACGGCCGCGGGCGTGACGAATTTCTGCGGCCTGCATGCGAACGTCTTCGGCGAGATCCGTCGCGTCGTGCACGGCATCGCCGACGACCTGCTCGATCGCATGCAGTCGCTCGGCGGACTGAGCGAGCCGCATCTCGTGCTCGGGAAGACGCATGCGCAGGCGTACGACGTGTCGGCGTTCAAGTGCGCCGCCGACGGCCTGCTGCTCGCCGACGGGGTCGAATTGCTGTTCCACGCGCTGGCCGCAGGCGCGCAGCGCGGCGAGGGCGGCGTCGTGGACGCGCTCTTCGTCGAGACGAAGTCCGGTCGGCTGGCCGTGCGCGGCCGCGTGTTCATCGACTGTTCGGGCGACGCCGATCTCGCGCACTGGGCGGGCGCACCCACCGAGAAAGGCGAGGGACCGGACGCGATGCTGTATCCGACGCTGATGTTTCGCGTGGGAAACGTCGATGCCGCGCGCGCCGGCGAGGCTTGGAGTACCGTCGCGAGCCGCATGGAGGCGGCCGAGGCCTCGGGCGAGTTCCGTTTCCCCCGCCGCGGGGCGATCCTGCGGCCGCAGAAGCACCCGTACGAATGGCGGGTGAACGTCACGCAGTTGCGCAAGCCCGACGGTTCGGCGACCGACGGCACCGACGCGCGCTCGCTGAGCGCCGGCGAGATCGAGGGGCGACGACAGATCGTGGAATACCTGCGCTTCCTTCGCGCGTGCATGCCCGGCTTCGAGCAGGCGTACGCACTCGACATCGCCCCGCAGCTGGGCATTCGTGAAACGCGGCGTCTGGTGGGCGAAGCCGTGCTCACGCGCGACGACGTGCTCGGATGCGCCGATTTCGAAGACGGCATCGGCGTGAACGGCTGGCCGCTCGAGCAGCACGTCGCGGGCGACGTCCGCTGGACCTGGCCCCCGATTCCCCAATCGCGTGGTTACAACCAGCTGCCGTACCGGATGCTCCTGCCGCGCGCCGACCGCGCCCGGGGGGTGGACAATCTTCTCGTTGCGGGGCGCTGCGCATCGATGACGCACGACGCCCAATCCGCGGCTCGCGTGAGCGGCGCATGTTTCGTCATGGGCCAGGCGGCCGGCACCGCGGCGGCGCTGTCGCTGCGTAAGGGGTGCGGGCTTCGCACGGTGCCGGCCGCACTGCTGCAGAGCCGGTTGCGCGAGCAAGGCGCTTTCCTCGGCGACGCGTGAGCGCGCCGGAAACAGGGCGTCCCGGCCGCACGCCGTTTCGCAGGCCGGCTAGCCGACCGCCTGTGCCGCCGACGCAATGGCTTGCTCGACGCCTCCGAGGAATAACTCGGAGGCCAGCGTCGCGAGTTCCTCCGGGGACAGCCGGCCTTTCTCCGAGTACCAGTTGTCGGTCCAGTTGATCATCCCAAAGAAAAGCATCGCCAAGGGCCGGGTGAGATACGGACGCTCCAACAGTTCGGGGTGGATGCTTTGCAGCAGGCGTTCGACGGAGCGAATGATCCGCCGTTCGGCCGAAACAATGAATTCGCGGTCCTTCGGTGGCAGAAAATCGATGTCGCGCATCAGGACCGCATGCTGGTGCCTGGAGGCCGATCGGGTGTAGCTCTCGATGAGCAGTCGGGTGAACGTGTGAAACTTCACCCGAGGAGCGTCGGAACTTCCGAACGACTCGTCGGCGATCTCCGAGACCGCGGATAGATGCTCGGTGAGCATGACGCGCAGAATCTCGATCTTGGACTCGAAATAGTGGTACACGCCTGCTTTCGAGATACCGGCGCCGTCGGCGATCTCATTCATCGACGCACTGGCGAACCCCTTGACGGCGAACAGCTTTGCCGCCGCTTCGAGGATCGTCTGCTTGACCGTGTCGTGTTCGTTCGATCGACTACGCGCCATCAGGTATTGCCCTTCGCTTTAGCGCGCCCGTTTCAGGTGCTTCGGCGATGGACTCGAATCGCCTTGGCTTCATAACGCGGCATCGAGCCCGCTTCGTTGCACTCTACTCGCACCCGAATCCCGAGGCGAGACTGGATCTTGTGGGCGATGGCACCCTCGATGTCGAGGTCGTTGTGGTCAGCGGGTCAACCGAGGTGGTCGCGGTCGCCGTCGAGCACACGGCGATCTACCGGCCCCGAGGCTGACGTCGCGTCGTCGTCCGCCGCGACGACGAGCGAGGTCCGTCGGCGCAGGCACAGCGCGACGACGACCACCCCGGCGACCACCGCGCCGACACCGAACCCGGCCAGCAGGGCGGGAAGCCACCACAGCTCTTCGTCGTTCCGAGATGACGCGGTTGTGGCTGCCTCGCTCCGCGAGGGGCCGGCTGCCTCGACGGACGACGGGGTCACCGGCGACGAGGTGGTCGTGGTCGAGGTGGGCCTCGATGCCGGCCCGAAGGTCACCACGCTCCCCTCCCCGCTGAGCGGTGGCTCGTCGAGGATGACCAGTGGCGCGCGCGCCACGTCTAACGCCGCGCCTCCCTCCCATCGTGCTTCCAACCAGGCCTCCCCCGGACGGAGGTCCGGTGGGACGACGACCTCGACCTCGAACGAGTACTCGGC
>QEVN01000025.1 GCA_003576795.1 Burkholderiales bacterium | reverse complement strand
GCCGTAATTCGGAAAGCTATCGCGTACACGTACGCGATACGCTGCCCTGCGTGGACCCGTGAACGGATTCGCTATCGATCCTCGGGCCCCAATGCACCGAGTTTGCCATGAATCCGAACGGAGGAAAGATGAACAAGCTGAAGATATCCACGCGACTGCTCGTGCTCGTCGGGCTGCTGTCGTTGCTGCTCGTCGCGATCGGCGGCCTGGGGCTGTACGGCATCGAGAAGACCGACGCCAGCGTCGAGACGGTCTACCGCAGCAACACCGTGCCGATGGGGCAGATCGCCGAGATCCAGGAGCGGCTGCTGCGCAACCGGCTCGCGATCGCCGTCGCGCTGGTCACGCCCGACACCGAGACGATCCAGCGCAGCACCGCGCAGGTCGAGGAGAACATCGCCGCGATCACTCGCGTCTGGGATTCGTATTTCGCGGGCATCGTCGCGCCGAAGGAGAAGGAGCTCGCGTCGACCTTTGCGGTGAATCGCGGCCGCTTCGTGCAGGAAGGCCTGCGCCCGGCCGTTGCCGCGCTGCGCGCGAAGGACGTCGACGGCGCGAACCGCATCGTCGTCGAGCGCATCCGCCCCCTTTACGAGCCGGTGGGCGTGGGCATACAGGACCTCAAGCAGTACCAGCTGGATGCGGCGGCGCTCGAATTCGAAACGGCGGTGGCCCGCTACCGGCAGATCCGCGCGATCTCGGTGACGACGATCGTCCTCGGCGTGGGCTTCGCGGCGCTGTTCGGCTTCCTGCTGATCCGCGGCATCTCGCGCTCGCTGGGCGACGCGGTGCGCGCATCGAACGCCGTCGCCGAAGGCGACCTCACGGTGCAGATCGACGTGCACGGACGCGACGAGATCGCCGAGCTGCAGCGCTCGCTCGCCACGATGAAGGAGAGCCTCGCACGGGTGGTGGGCGACGTGCGCGGCAACGCCGAGGGCGTCGCGCTGGCGAGCACGCAGATCGCGCAGGGCAACCTCGACCTGTCCAGCCGCACCGAGGAGCAGGCGTCGGCGCTCGAGGAGACCGCCGCGTCGATGGAGGAGCTCAGCTCGACGGTGCGGCAGAACGCCGACAACGCGCGGCTGGCCGACCAGCTCGCCAAGAGCGCGAGCACGGTCGCCGAGCAGGGCGGCCAGGTCGTCGGCGAAGTGATCGAGACGATGAAGGGCATCAACGACAGCTCGCGCCGCATCGCGGACATCATCGGCGTGATCGACGGCATCGCGTTCCAGACCAACATCCTCGCGCTGAACGCGGCGGTGGAGGCGGCGCGCGCCGGGCAGCAGGGGCGCGGCTTCGCCGTCGTCGCGAGCGAGGTGCGCAGCCTCGCGCAGCGCAGCGCCGAGGCGGCCAAGGAGATCAAGGAGCTGATCACCACCAGCGTCGAGCAGGTCAGCCACGGCGCGCAGCTCGTCGACAAGGCGGGCGAGACGATGGCGGAGGTCGTGAAGTCGGTCGTGCGCGTGAGCGACATCATGGGCGAGATCAACTCGGCGAGCACCGAGCAGAGCGCCGGCGTCTCGCAGGTGAGCGAAGCCGTCTCGCAGATGGACCACAACACGCAGCAGAACGCGGCGCTCGTCGAGGAAAGCGCCGCCGCCGCCGAGAGCCTGAAAGACCAGGCGCAGCGGCTGGTGGAGGCGGTCGCCGTCTTCCGGCTCGCGCACGATGCCGCGGCGTCCTCGACCCGCAGTCCGCATTCGCCGGCAGCGGCGCCGAAGACGGCGACCGGCAGCCTGCCCGTGCTGCAGAGTCGCGCCGCCGCCGCCGCTTCGTCGACCATCGACGCGATCCGCAAGCGGGCGGCCGCACGCCCGCAATCGCCGGCGGCGGTGCCCGTCCAGCCTTCCGCGCGGGCCGCCACGCCGGCGCCGTCGGCGGACCCGGGGGGCGACGACGACTGGAAGTCGTTCTGAGCGCCGGCGACCGCTGCAGATGAGCGCGCTGCCTCCGGCGGTCGATCTCGTCGCGCGGGCTTCGTCCGCGGCGCCGCGCGAACGCTCCGCCGCAGCGTCCGGGTTCCGGCCCGCGCGCGGGCGGCGGGCACGAGCGAGCGCTTTCGTCGGGGCGCTCGTCGCCGCGGTGCTGTTGCTGACGACCGGAGATTCCTCGACCTTCGTCCTGTCCGGCCAGAGCCTGCTCGCACCGGCAGCGCTGCTCGGCGCGGTCGCGGCGCTCGCCGGATATGCGATCGCCGGCCGCCGCCGTGCCGCCCGCACGGCGGACGCGGCGCAGCGCTTCGCCGACGTGTCGAGGGTGCGCGTGCATCGGCGCGTGCGCGTCGCGATCCATGCGGTGCTGCTCGCCGTGGGCGCACAGGCGGTGCTGCACGGCTGGTTCGCCGAGAGCGCCGAGCGTGCGCGCGCCGAGGACGCGCGCATCGCGGATCTCGCGGCGATGCAGCGCATGCTCAGCCAGCGCATCGGCCGGCTCGCCTCGGCCCTGCTCGCACCCGATGCGGATCCTTCCCCGGGTCTGCGCGAGCTGGAAGAGGTGCTCGATCGGGCCGAGACCGACGCGCGACGGCTCGAAACGATGCTGCACGAGAAGGGAACGCTGCTGCAGGCCGACACGCTCGAGCTGAATGCGGCATGGGCGGCATGGAAGGGCGCGCACGCCAGCCTGCTCGCTTCGGCGCGCGCGCTCGTGCATCGCGACCTGCCCGTCGAGGCGGCACTGCGCACCGGCTCCGTCGCGTCGGTCCAGGCGCAGTCCGACCCGGCGCTCGACGCCGCGCAACGGCTCGTCGACGCGCTTTCGACGCTGGCGCGCGAGCGCGAGCTGACCGCGGTCAGCCAGGCGCGGACCCAGTCGCTGCTCACGCTCTTCGTGCTGCTCGGGCTGGGCGTGTTCGTCGCCGAGCCGGCGGCCCGTTCGGTCAAGCGCCAGCACGCATTCCTCGCCGAGCGCATGGAGGATCTGCAGCGTCTCGCGCTGGTCGCCGAGCGCACGACGAACATCGTCGTGCTCACCGACGAGCGGCAGCGGATCCTGTGGGTGAACGACGCGTTTCGCCGCATCACCGGCTACGACGGGTCGCACGCGCTCGGCCAGACGCCGGAGCAGCTGCTCGTCGACCGGCAATCGAACACGCGCACGCTCGCCCGCGTGCGCGAGGCGCTCGCGCGCGGCGAGGGCGCGCGCGTGCAGCTGCTGAACCGCACGCGGGAAGGGCGCGAGCTGTGGCTCGACGTCGACATCCAGCCGCTGCGCGACGCGGGCGGAAAGCTCACCGGCTTCGTCGACGTCGCCTCCGACATCACCGAGCGCCGCCGTGCGCAGGCCGATCTGCGCGTGGCCGCGATCGCCTTCGACTCGCTCGAGGCGATCGCCATCACCGATGCGCGGCGGGCGATCCTGCGCGTGAATCCCGCATTCACGAGGATCACCGGCTACCAGCCGTACGAGGCGATCGGTCGCACGCCCGGCCGCCTGCTGGGCTCGGGCCGGCAGGGCCGCGAGTTCTACCGGGCGATGCATTCGGCGCTCGAGCGCGAGCGCCACTGGCAGGGCGAGCTGTGGAACCGGCGCAAGGACGGCGAGCTGTACCTCGAGTGGCTCAGCGTCACCGCGGTGACCGACGACGAGGGCAACGTCGAGAACTACGTCGCGGTGTTCACCGACATCACGCAGAAGCGCCAGGCGGACGAGACGATCCATCGGCTCGCCTACTACGATCCGCTGACGGAGCTGCCGAACCGCCGGTTGCTGCGCGACCGGCTGCAGCTGGCGATGCAGTCGAGCGAGCGCTCGCGCCGCCACGCGGCGGTGCTCTTCATCGACCTCGACCGCTTCAAGATCCTCAACGACACGCGCGGGCACGAGGTGGGAGACCTGCTGCTCGTCGAGGTCGCCCGCCGGCTCACGGCGGGCGTGCGCGCGAGCGACACCGTGGCGCGGCAGGGGGGCGACGAGTTCGTGATCGTCGTCGGCGACCTGGGCGCCGACGAGGCGCAGGCGAAGGAGCAGGTCGAGCGGATCGCGACGGGGCTGCGCGCGTCGCTGAGCCAGCCGTACCAGCTCGCCGGCCACGAGCATTACGGCACGGCCAGCATCGGGATCCATCTGTTCGTCGGCGGGCAGCACACGGTCGACGAGCTGCTCGAGCGCGCCGACGTGGCGATGTACCAGGCCAAGCGCTCGGGCCGCAACCGCCTCGGCTTCTTCGACGCGCGCACGCACGCGGCGGTCACCGAGCGCGCCGCGCTCGAGGCCGACCTGCGGATCGCGCTCCCGCGCAACCAGCTGCAGCTGCATTTCCAGCCGCAGATCGACGAGCGCGGAGACACGATCGGCGCCGAGGTCCTGCTGCGCTGGATGCACCCGCAGCGCGGACTGATCTCGCCCGCCGACTTCATTCCCGTGGCCGAGGAGAGCGAGCTGATCGTCGGCATCGGCGACTGGGTGCTGCAGCGCGCCTGCGCGCAGCTCGCCTCGTGGTCGGAACGCGAAGGCTTCGCCGGGCTGCAGTTGTCGGTCAATGTCAGCCCGAAGCAGTTCCGCCAGGCGGATTTCGTCGACCGGGTGCGCACCGCCATGCACGCCGCGGGCATCGCGCCGGGGCGCCTGAAGCTGGAGCTCACCGAGAGCCTGGTCGCGCTCGACATCGACGAGACGGTGGCGACGATGCGCCGGATCCGCGAGCTCGGCGTCGGGTTCTCGATCGACGACTTCGGCACCGGCCACTCGTCGCTGACCTATCTGGCGAGACTGCCGATCGATCAGCTGAAGATCGACCAGTCGTTCGTGCGCAAGCTGCCGACGCATCGCAGCGACGCCATCGTCGTCCAGACGATCATCGGCATGGCGGCGAGCCTCTCGATCGAGGTGATCGCCGAAGGGGTGGAGACTCCCGAGCAACGCGCATTTCTCGAGGCGAACGGCTGCCGCCGGTTCCAGGGCTACCTGTACGGCAGGCCGGCGCCGATCGGCGAATTCGAGCGCCGGCTGCGCGAATCGCTCAGCGGGCGCGGCGCGTAGCGGCGCAGGCTGCGTCGATCGTGCGCATCAGCTCGGGCAGCGACAGCGGTTTCTCCACGAAGCGGAAGAAGCCGCAGCCGTCGATCCGCCGGCGATTCTGCTCCGATACGTCGGCGGTGATCGCGATCACGGGAATGCCGCGCGTGCGCGGATCGACCCGGAGTTCGCGCACCACGGCGAAGGCGTCGACGGCCGGAGAATCGATGTCGAGCAGCACGGCGTCGGGACACCGCGACTGCGCAAGCTCGATGCCGAGGAGGGCCGACGGCGACACCCGGACATGAAGCCGCGGGTCGTCGCGAAACGCCTCCTGCAGCAGCGACAGACCGGCGAGGTCGTCGTCGACGTGCAGCACGGTGCGCGGCCCGGAACGGGCTTCGGCGAGCGCGTCGACAGCGACGGCGTCGGCGACGCTGCGCGCAGCGCCGGCCGCATCGGCAGCGGACGGTTCGTGCGCCGGCGCCGCCTCCTCGTCCGCCGAGGATCCCGAGTCTTCGCACGGCGCCGAAGGCAGTCGAAGGACGAAGGCCCTGCCGCGGGCAGCGTCGGCGCGGTCGCGCGCCGCGCCGGTCGACTGCGTCCGCTCCTCCTCGATCGTGGCGCCCATCCGGGCGAGCAGCAGCCGGGCCAGCGTGTGCGCCTCGTGCGGCGGGTCGGCGGCATCGCGCACGACGCGGAGGGCGATCGTGTCGCCGTCCGCGGCACGAGGACCATCCACGCGCATCGCCGACAGATGCGCCGCCGGCGCGTCCGCGAGCAACGCGCGCAGCACCTGCACGAGTCGCATCCGGTCGCCGCGAACGGCGAGTCGCCCGCGCCCGTCGATCGACACGTGCACCGCGATGGCGTCGTCGATTCCCGGCTCGAGCAGCTCGTCGAACACCTCGCCGAGCCAAAGCGGCTCGATGCGCAGCGAAAGCCGACCCGCCTCGGCGCGTGCGAGATCGAGCCGGTCGCCGGCGACGCGCAGCATGCGCCGGCCCGCGTCGGCGATGTGCCGCAGATACTGGTGGGCGACGGACGAGAGCTCGGGGCGCGTGGCGAGCAGCTGCGCGAACGCGAGCACGGTCTGCGACGGACCGCGCAGCGCCTCGCTCGTCTGTCCGGCGAAACGGCAGGCGGCTTCGCGCGCCTGCCGCGTCCGTGCATTCGCATCGGCGAGCGAGCGTTCGTACGCGAGCGCCAGGCCGGCGTCGCGGAACCGGTGCGCAAAGAACTGCACGTCGCCGCGAGCATCGTGCGCGACGGCGATCTCGCCGCGCGCCACGAAGCCCGTTCCGTCGAGCCGTCGCATCGGCAGATCGCCGCGATGCCGGAATCCCGGGTCGCCGCGCTGGATCTCGCGCTCGAGCGCCTCGCGCGCCGGCGCCTGGCAGGCGGCCAGCAGCTCGCCGCGCGGACGATAGCCGGGGTCGTGGCCGAGCATTCGCCGCCACGCGGCGTTGGCGTGGAGGAGCTCGCCGTATCGGTCGGCGATCGCGATCGCGTCCTCGCTCATGGCGACGATTCTTTTCAGCAGCCGCGCGCAGTCCTCGCTGTGCAGCGCGTCGGTGACGTCCTGTGCGGTGCCGAGCACGGCGACGATGCCGCCGAACTCGTCGAGTTCCGGCTGCGCGCGAATCCGCACCCACCGGCGCCTGCCGTCGGGCAGGGCGATGCGGTGCACGCAATCGGCCTCGCGGCCGTCGCGTGCCGACTCGAGCGTCGCGGCGATCAGGGCGGCATCGCGCGGGTCGGCCGCGCCGGCGAAGGTGTCGGCGCGCGGCCGGAACGACGACGGATCGCGGTGGTAGATGTCGTACAGCGTCGCCGACCACCAGGCCTCGCCGCTCGCGTCGTCGATCCGCCAGTCGCCGAACCGCGCGAGCGCCTGCGTGCGCATCAGGCGCTCCCGCTCGTGCTGCAGCTCGGCGGCGAGCCGCTTGCGTTCGGTGATGTCCTGCACGACGCCGAGCATGCGCATCGGCCGTCCGCGTTCGTCGCGAATCACCTGGCCCCGCTCGTGCACCCAGCGCACGGTGCCGTCCGGAAGCACGCATCGGTGCTCGATGTCGTAGGGCTTGCCCCGCTTCAGGCACCCGTCGAAGGCCTCGACGACCCGCTGTCGATCGTGCGGATGCACGGCGGCGAGGAAGCGCTCGTAGCTCGTTCCGGTCTCGGCCGCCGGCAGGCCGAGGATCGCGGCAGTCGCTTCGGACCAGTGCAGGTCCTGGGTCGCGATCTCGCTGTCCCAGGTGCCGAAGCCCGCGCACTCCTCCATCCTGCGAAGCCGCTCGCTGCGATCCTGCAGCTCGGCGCGCGTCGCTTCGAGCTCGGTCACGTCGCCGACCACGGCGACCACGTGCGTGCGGACGCCGGAACTCAGTACCGGCGAGAGTCGCAGCTCGAACGCCCACTTCCCGCCGTCGGCGCGCATGCCGCGCAGCAGGATCGAACCGCCGTCCGGCGAATCGAGCAGCTCGCAGAGCGCGTCGAAGGACTCGGCCGGCTGGCCGCTGCCGAGCAGCTCCCGCAGCGACGTGTCGCGCAGCTCCCCGCCCGTCTTGCCGACCCCGTGCGCGAACAGCCGCTCGAAGGAGGGGCTCGCGTACGCGATCGGCAGCTCGGCTCGAAGCGCGTCGGCGACGGCGACGCCGCTGTCGCACGCGACGACCGCGTGCTCGAGCAGCGCGAGCCGCTCTTCCGACCATTTCTCCGCAGTGATCTCGGTGCGCACCGAAACGTATTCCTCGGGCTTTCCCGTCGCATCGAGCACGGGAATGATCGTCGAGCGCACCCAGTAGTACGAGCCGTCCCGGCGGCGGTTGCAGATCTCTCCGGTCCAGATGCGGCCGGCGGCGATCGTGCTCCACAGCTCGCGGTAGAACGACGGCGGATGGCGGCCGGACTTCACGATCGAGTGCTTCGCGCCGAGCAGCTCGCCCCGTTCATAGCCGCTGACCCTGCAGAACGCTTCGTTCACCTCGACGATCGTCCCGCGCCGGTCGGTGACGCTGACGATGGCGTGATCGTCCAGCGTCAGGCTGGCCTGGTACAGGCGGGTGAAGGCGCGCGAGAGAACGCCGGTGAAACGCCGCTCCGGGACGGGCCCGTCCGCCTTCGGCTGTGCGGGAGCGTCCTCCGGCGTCGCCTCCCAGGCGCGCGGCTTCCAGCCGACCTGCGCATTCGCTGCCTCGAGCAGCGCCCGGTCGCGCAGCGAGAGGAGCCGCTCGACGAACGGACCCCGGTCGGCGATCACGGCCGGATCGAAGAGGTCGCCGCTCTCGAGCGTCGCCAGCAGCGCGGCAATGGCGTCGTCGTCCTCGGCGGGCCATGCCAGCAACAGTGCGTGCAACGCCGCGTCGAGCGCGCGACCGCGCTCGAGCGTCCAGTCTCCGGCTCCGAAGAGCCGAACGACGGCGTCTGTCACTTCGTGCAGGCGTTCGAATCGGTCGACGGCAGGCAAGGCAGCGATTGGTGCATCGTTTCCGGGGCGCGTTGCTCCGGAACGGCGGGCAGGAGCGGCGGAAACGATACGGTATTGCGTACGCGAACGCAAAGACGGTCGAATGCAAGGACCGGCCGAGCGAAAAATCGAGCGTAAAGACTGGTCGAACGCAAAGACTGATGCGGGGCATCGTGCGGGCGTGTGCGTACGATGTCAAAATCGGGCCGTCCGAAAACAAGAGAGCCGACGCGATGAACGCACCCGACGTTCGCCCTTATCGCGCGCGCCGCACGCGTGCCGAGCAGCGGGACTTGCACGAGCAGGCCGTGCGCGCTTCGCTGCGGATGTTCGAAGACGGCGGCTACGAGGCGCTGTCGATGCGCAAGCTGGCCAGCCAGGTCGGCGTGCCGCCGATGTCGCTGTATCGCTACTTCCCGACGAAGGCGCACCTCATCCGCCACATCTGGGCGGATCTGCTGCTGCGGGCGCACAGCCAGGCGACGGCGGCTTTGCCCGAGGGCGCGGACGCGCCGACGCGATTGGCGGCATATCTCGAAGCCTGGCTGCAGTACTGGCTCGACAACCGGCGGCACTACTGGGTCGTGTTCGCGATCCGCGATTCGGGACGCGACTGGGTCGCGGAAACCGACGGCGGCGCGCCGCGCCCCGATCCGTGGCGGGTGCTGGCCACGCTTTCCGAGCTGGTCGACGGCTGCGTGGCCGAAGGCGGGCGCTCCCGGCTGCACCCGCATGCGGTCGAGGCGTTGTTCTGCAAGACGCTCGGCTTCCTCACCGGCGTCATCGGCATGGCGTCGCTCGCCAAGGCCGACGTCGACGGCCTGAAGCGCTCGCTGGTGAACGAGATGGTCGAGCAGGTCGTCTCCGGTCGGGCCGTCGCGCTGCAGGCGGAGAACGGCGGCGCCTGAGGCTTCGTCCGGCGATCCCTCGCTGCGCGACGCCGCGGCGCTGGCGCGCGCGCTCGGCGTGGACCCCGAGCGCGGTCTCGACGACGCGGAGGCGGCGCGGCGCCTTTCGCGCGACGGACCGAACCGGTTGCGCGGCAAGCCGCCGGTGCCGTTCTGGCGACGCGCGCTCGAGCAGTTTCGCGACCCGCTGATCTACCTGCTGCTCCTCGCCGCCGCGATCTCGCTCGCCGCGTGGTTCGCCGAGGGCGCGGCCGGCTGGCCGATCGACGCGCTGGTGATCGCGGCGATCGTGATCGCCAATGCGCTGCTCGGCGCGGTGCAGGAAGCACGCGCGCAGAACGCGGTTGCGGCGCTGGCGAAGCTCACCGAAGCGACGTCGTCGGTGCTGCGCGAGGGGCGCCTGCTTCGTATTCCCAGCGAGTCGCTGGTATGCGGCGACGTGCTCGTGCTGGCCGAGGGCGACGCCGTAGGCGCGGATGCCCGGCTGTTCGAAGCGGCGTCGCTGCGCGTGCAGGAAGCGTCGCTCACCGGCGAGAGCGAAGCGGTCGACAAGGATCCGTCTACGCTCCCGGCGCCTGCCGCGCTGGCCGATCGCACCGACATGGTGTTCGCCGGCACGGCGGTGGTCCAGGGCAGCGCGCGCGCGATCGTCGTCGCCACCGGGATGCACACCGAGGTCGGCGCGATCGCCGACCTGCTCGAAGCGGCCGACGAGCCGCCCACGCCGCTCGAGCGCGAGATCGCGCGCATCGGACGCGTGCTCGGCGTCGCTGTCGTGGTCGTCGCGGCGATCGTCGTCGCGATCGTCCTGGCGCTCTCCCAGCCGCGCAGCATGGCCGATCTCGTCGACGTGCTGCTGCTCGGCGTTTCGCTCGCGGTGGCGGCGGTGCCCGAAGGACTGCCGGCGATTCTTTCGCTGGTGCTCGCGCTCGGCGTGCGGCGTATGGCGGGCCGCAACGCGATCGTCAAGAAGCTGTCTTCGGTGGAGACGCTCGGCTCGGCCTCGGTGATCGCCTCCGACAAGACCGGAACGCTGACGCGCTCGGAGATGACGATCGAACGCGTGATGACCGCCTCGGGCGCAACGCGCGTGACCGGCGTCGGCTACGCGCCGGAGGGCCGGCTCGAGCCGGAGGGCGGGCAGCCGCACGA
This sequence comes from Burkholderiales bacterium, assembly GCA_003576795.1. Taxonomy (GTDB): domain Bacteria; phylum Pseudomonadota; class Gammaproteobacteria; order Burkholderiales; family Burkholderiaceae_E; genus Zeimonas. The sequence goes on along the minus strand of QEVN01000025.1, from coordinate 8,161 downwards.
CGACGCGACGCGTCGCGAGGCGAAGCTCGCCGAGGACGTCGTGGTCCTGTGCGGCGGCAGCCTGGCCGGGAACGCGGTGCTGCAGCGCGACGACGACGGCAGCTGGCGCGTGCACGGCGATCCCACCGAGGCGGCGTTCCTCGTCGCCGAGCGCAAGGCCGGCTTCACCGAGCGGCGCGAGCGCCGCTTCGAGCGCCTCGCGGAGATCGCCTTCACCTCCGAACGCAAGCGGATGTCGAGCGTCGAGATCGACCGCGAGCGCGGCGGCGAACGCGTCCTCGTCGCCAAGGGCGCGCCCGACGTGCTCGTGCGACTGTGCGACCGCGTTCGCGTGGGTGCGCAGGTCGTCGCGCTCGACGATGCGATGCGCGCGCGCATCCTCGGCGACGTCGAGGCGATGTCGGACGCCGCGCTGCGCACGCTGTCGGTGGCGTACCGCCCGCTGGCGCCGCACGAGGATGCCGGCGACGGCGAAGCGCTCGAGCACGACCTGATCTTCGCCGGCACGGTGGGCATCATCGATCCGCCGCGCGCCGAGGTCGGGCCGGCGATCGCCGATGCGCGCCGCGCCGGCATCCGCGTGATGATGATCACCGGCGATCATCCGCACACCGCATTGCGCATCGCGCAGGATCTCGGCATCGCGGGCGCCGACGACCCGGTGCTGTCGGGCGGGCAGATCGACGCGATGGACGCCGCCGCCTTCGCGCGGGCCGTGCGGCACACCGACGTCTATGCGCGCGTCGCTCCGGCGCACAAGATGCGCATCGTCGATGCGCTGCAGGCCGACGGCCACGTCGTGGCGATGACCGGAGACGGCGTCAACGACGCGCCGGCGCTGAAGGCGGCCGACATCGGCATCGCGATGGGCATCACGGGCACCGAAGTGACGCGACAGGCCGCGCGCATGATCCTCGCCGACGACGACTTCGCGACGATCGTCGCGGCGGTGCGCGAAGGGCGCGTGATCTTCCAGAACATCCGCAAGGCGCTGCGTTACCTGCTGTCGTCGAACATGGGCGAAGTGCTCACCGTGTTCTTCGGCGTGGTGCTTGCCGATGCGATCGGACTCGCGGCAGGCGCGACGGGCACGGTCGCGTTGCCGCTGCTCGCCACGCAGATCCTGTGGATCAACCTGATCACCGATTCGGGGCCGGCACTCGCGATGGGCGTGGACCCGGCGGTCGGCGACCCGATGGCGCAGCCGCCTCGGCGGCCCGGCGACCGGGTGATCGACGGCCGGATGTGGGCGAGCGTGCTGGGCGTCGGCGCGGTGATGGCCTTGGTCACGCTGCTCACGCTCGATGCCTACCTGCCCGGCGGCTGGATCGAAGGCGCGCGCGACCTGGAGAACGCGCGCACGGCGGCGTTCACGACGCTCGTGCTCGCGCAGATGTTCAACTGCCTGAACGCGCGTTCGGCCTCGGCCAGCGCGTTTCGCGATCTGTTCGTCAACGGCTGGCTGTGGGCCGCGATCGCGCTGTCGGTGCTGCTGCAGGTCGCGTGCGTGCAGTTGCCGCCGATGAATGCCGCGTTCGGCACGGTGCCGTTGTCCCCCGGACAATGGCTGTTCTGCGTCGCGATGGCGAGCGCCGTATTGTGGTGCTCGGAACTGGCGAAGGCGGCGATACGCGTTTGGGGAGGAAGCTCATGTTCGGCATCGCCGAGATCGGCATCGCGATGATCCTGTCGGGCCTGATGATCATGACCGTCGGCTTTGCCGCGCGAGCGCGGCCGATCGGCCCGGTCCTGATCGGCATCGGCATCGTCGTTTCGATCGCCGTCGTCGTGCACTACGTCATCGGATCGCTGGGGTAGGGCGGGCGCCGGCGTCGGCGGCGCTGCAATCGCCCGGCGCGCACTCTGCCCCGCTCCGCCGGGCGTGCGGCACCTTCCCACGCTGCAAGACGATGCGTTTTTGACTGCATAAACGGCTTCGCGCACGGAAACGCTGTTTCTTGCGGCGCTCCAAACGCGCGCGGCAGCGTCTGCCTTGCTCGGGATCAGTTTCCTGTCTTCGGGCGCGAAGCAGCACCACCTCGCGCGCGCTCCATCGACGACGCGAGCGTTACCGAACCGCGCTCGCGCAGAGCCCTTATGGCGCCGTCCACATCGCGCCTCTCGCGGTTCTGCCCGAGCTTGCGCTTGCCTTCCAGGCGGGTGATCTCCACCTCGATGCCGACGATTCGCTGCAGCATCGCATCCAGGTAATCCGCCGGCGCATCGCTCATCTTCCACGGATGCGGCTCCGACGCCTCGTGCCGGCGCGTCAGCCGGGCGACGACGCCGCGCACGAAGCGCTCGTCGTCGACGATGCGCAGGCGCCCGTGCGCATGCACGACCTCGTAGTTCCACGTCGGAACATGGCGCTGCGTCTCCCGCTTGCTCGGGTACCAGTTGGGAGAGATGTAGCCGTCAGGGCCGCGGAACACGACCATCGCATCGACGCTTTGCGTGACGGTGGTAGACAATGGATTGTCGCGGGCGATGTGCGCGAGCAGCGTGCCGAAGGGCCCGCGCGCCGCGTCCAGCTCGAAGGGCAGGTGATCGGCATCGAGCCGGTCGGCGCGGCCGGTCACCAGCATGCCGAACGGATGCGCCCGGATGAGGTCGTGCAACTCGTCGAGCCGGGATTCGCTGAAGTGTTCGGGCAGGTGCATGAGGATCGTGATCCGCAATCCGCCGTGCGTCGGCAGGGGCAGCGGACAGTGTGCACGTTTCGTCATGCGATCGCGAACCCGGCCCGGCGGCCTTCGCCGCCGGGGGTTCGCGCTCCGTCTCTCAGAGGCGCGTCGACCATCCGGTATGCCGCGCCTGCGCGTCGTCGGCCTGTGCCGCCGGGCTCTCGGCGACCTCTTCCTCCTCGAAACGGCGCCCCGGCAGCGGCAGCAGCATCGCGACCTGCCTGCGGTAGCGACGGTACCGCTCGCCGTAGCGTGCGACGAGGTCATGCTCCTCGAACTGGATGCCGATCAGGATGTAACCGGTCGTCGCCACGGCGAACAGCAGGTGTCCGACCGTCATCGTCGGCGTCGACCAGAAGGCGAGCAGGAAGCCGAGGTAGATCGGATGTCGCACGCGCCGATAGAAGAGCGGCGTGCGGAACTCGGGCTCCGGCAGCGTTCGCCCGGTGAAGCGCGCGAGTACCTGCTCGAGGCCGAACAATTCGAAGTGGCTGATCAGGAACGTGCTGAGCAGTACCAGCGCCCAACCGCTCCATCGGACTGCCCCGAGCAGCCCGGCGACGCCGTCGGGCGCCTGCCAGACGATCGCGGGCAACGGTCGCCATTGCCAGAAGAGCAGCGCGAGCGCCGCGCTGGCGAATACGACGTAGGTGCTGCGCTCGATCGATGCGGGAACGAAGCGCGTCCACCAACGCTTGAACGCCGGGCGGGCCATGACGCTGTGCTGGATCGCGAAGAGGCCGAGCAACAGCACGTCGATGGCCACGGCAGCGACGAGCGACGCGCCCACCGCGCCGCCGGGCGTTCCGAAGTCGATCGACTTGGGCGTCAGGTTGCCGACGAAGCCGATCGCATAGAGGAAGGTGGCGAGAAAGAACGCATAGGCGACGACGCCGTACAGAAGAGCGAACGCGGCCATGATGACCTCCCGTGCAGGTCTGCGAGGACGATAGCCGACCCTCCCCGGTGCAAGCGGGGTCGAGGCGGGCCCAGGATCCGTTCGAAGCCGCGAAGCGCGCATGCGCGCTCCGCTGCCTGCGGCGAAGCGCCATGCAGCGCTCCGCCGACTCGAAGCGTGTGCCCTTACGGCACTTCGCTGCCCGGCGCACGCGGCACCGGATGACGCAGTCGCGTGCGACGCGTTTTCATCGCAGCCTGCTCCCGCGGTTCTCGAGCACGTCGGCGATGTGACGCGCGGCGCGCGCCGCTCCGTCGCGCTCGACCGGCCGGTACTGCACCGGCGCGTGCATCGCCGTCAGCGCGCGATCGGCCAGGTGCGCGGCGGTGGTCTCCGCGTAGTCGACCGAGCGGTCGGCTTCGTAGTTCGCCAGTCGTCGTCGCACGTGGATGCACTGCTCGAAGTGGTTGCGCAGCGGAAAGCTGAGGAACGGGCGCTTCGTGGCAACCAGTTCCATGCACGTCGACAGTCCGCCCTGCACGAGCGCGAGATCGCAGCAGGCGAGATGCTCGAACAGGTTGTGGACGTAGGGATGCACTTCGAGACCGTCGAGCGCGGGCAGCTCGAGCTTCAGCCGCGGCCCGGCGACGAGGATCATCCGCAGTTCGGGCACTTCGCGCTTCATTCGCGGGAAGGCTTTGGCGATTCTGCGCAGCAGCGCCGCGCCGACGCCGGTTCCCCCGACCGATGCGACGACGATGCGTTCGTCGCTGCGGTAGCCGTGCTTCGCGCGCAGCCGCTCGCTGTCGGCGACCTGGTCGGGGTCGAAGGGCAGGCAGTAGCCGCAGTAGCGGAAATTGCGATCGGTCCAGTCGCGGATCACCGGAAGGCCGGCGCCGAAGGTGCAATCGGGAACGTCCTCCGGGTTGCCGACGAAGAGCGACTCGTCGCGCAGGTACGGGTAGCGCGCGACGTGCTCGAGGTCGTCGGCGTTGCGATCGGCGCAGAGAAAGCTTTCGCGTTCGTCGTCGTGCATGGGCAGGCAGCCGACGAAGTCGGTGAGGAACACGAAGGGCTGGCGCTTGCGTTCCGGGTTCTCGTGGTAGTGGTAGTCGATGTCCCACGCTTCGTCGCCGACGACGATGTCGTAGTGCTCGGCCTGCATCAGGTCGAGGAAGACGAGGACGTTGCGCGCCATGATCTCGTCCATCGAGCGCAGCGCGAAGAACGCCGAAAGGTCGTGCTCGCCGGCCACGCGCTCGAAGTGGCGGCTCTCGTTGGCGAGCCGGCTGCAGATCGGGTGGACGCGCTCGCCCTCCTGCCCGAGGTAGCGTGCGGCGGGGTCGACGGTGAACCAGTCGATCGCGAGATCGGGCTGCAGCTTGCGCAGTTCGCGCGCGATCGCGAGGTCGCGCTGCACATGCCCCAGGCCGATCGGGCTCGAGACGAACAGCGCCCGGCGCGGGCGCGCCATCGCGCGCACCCAGGTTCGACGCGACGGCGTCGCATCGACGAAATCGCGCACCGCGCGGGCGAACAGCACCGGGTCGCGCACCGCCGGCATGTGCCCGCCGCTGCCGATCGTCAACAGCTTTGCGCCGGGCACGAGCGAATGGATCTCCTCGCCGTAAGGGTGCGGGATGCGCCGGTCGCCGTCGCCGTGGATGACGAGCGTCGGGCAGGCGATGCGCCGCGCGTGCTCGCGCACGTCGTGGCCGATCCAGCCGTCGCTGCACCAGCGCATCACCTCGGCAGTGCTCGCCCAGCCGTACCGGACGCCGTCCTCGTGCGGCTTCGTCGAATGCGGTTCGCTGAAGATGCGCGCCATGAAGGCGTCGACGTAACCGGGCCAGTCCTCGCGCATGCGCCTGCGTTCGAACTGCGCGCGCTCGACGAGCGCCGGCTCGCGCATCGTCGACTGGGCGAAGCCGCCGGCGACGATGACGTGCGTGATCCGCTCGGGCGATTCGCCGGCAATCCGCAGCACGGTCATCGCGCCGGCCGAAAGGCCGACGAGCGCCACGCGGTCGGCGCCCGCCGCATCGAGCACGGCGACGAAATCCGCGCAGTAGCGATCGAAGGTGTAGCGATCCTGCCCCTGCGGTCGATCCGAGCGGCCGTTGCCGCGTCCGTCGGTCGTGATCACGCGGAAATGCTGGGACAGGTACGGCACGACGCCCTTGAGCAACTCGGCGTGCACGATCTGGAACGGCGACGCGAAGGCGAGCCAGGGGCCCTGCTCGCCCCAGACGGCGTACCAGATCCGCGTGCCGTCGCCGTCGGCGTAGCCTTCCTGCGAGGGATCGATCGTTTCGTAAGGACGCCACGCGTCGTGCGCGAGCCGGCCGGGCGGGGGCAACGGGCCGACGATGGTCCGGAAGCGCTCGGGAAACTCGTCGATGCTCATGCTCGTCTCCTCGCTGCCGTGTCCCGCTGCGCGGCGAAATGCGGTCAGCCGGTGTCGTGCGTCGGACCCGTTCGCACCGGGCCCGATTCGAGCGCGATCAGCAGCTGCTCGACCGCATCGAGCGCTTTCTCGTGCCGCGCCTTCTCCTCGTCGTCGCCGATCAGCCGAGCGAACTCCATCCCGAGCCAGAACTCGGCGATCAGGGTCGCGATCGCCTCGGCGTCGAAAGCGGCCGGAAGGCGAGGCCGGTAGGTGTCCAGGGCGTCGCGCACGGCTTCGAGCACCACCGTCTTCCATGCCTGCACGCGCGGAACGAATTGCCGGCGAAGCTCGTCGTTCGACAGGCTCGCCGCGTACAGCTCGGCCTGAACGCGCACGAAACCCGACGCGAGGTCGCTCTCGTAGAAACGTCGCGCCTGCGCCCATTTGTCGGCGAAGCGCCCGGGTGCCGCGTACATCTCGCGCTGGCGCTGCAGCAGCCGCCGGTTCGCTTCGTCGAGCACGGCGATGACGAGCCGGTCCTTCGTGCCGAAGTAGTAGCTGATCAGCGCGTGGTTGACCCCGGCGTCTTTCGCGATCTCGCGCACGCTCAGTGCTGCATAGCCGTTCGACGCGAGGCAGCGGAAAGCGGCGTCGAGGATCCGCGCTCGCGTGTCCGATCCGGCCGTGGCGGGTGCTTGCAGTCGGGCTGCTTCCGTCGCAGTCACGGTGGTTTATCCATTTGGTTTAACCGCTCGGATAAACGTACTGCTACGGCAGCCCCGGTGTCAAGAGAAGGGGGAAGGCCACCGAGCGGCGACGCGTCATTCCCGGCCTTGCGCCGGGGCGAGGAAATGCGCGATGCCGACGAGCTTCTCCACCGGCAGCACGAAAGCGATGCCATGGCCGACCTCGTCGAGCTGCGCGGCGCGCTCGATTTCCCCGAGGATTGCGTCGACCTTGTCGGAGCGGATCACGGTGAGCAGGATCTCCTTCTCCGGCTCGATCGACACGCCGAAGATCCTCTCCTGCTCGTTGACTCCCGCGCCGCGGCCGATCAGCACGGTGCCGCCGCGTGCGCCGGCGTTCACCGAGGCTTCGAGGACGGTGCTGCCCCAGCCCTTGCGGACGATGGTGACGATGAGGGAGTGAGAGGCATCAGTCATCTTCACGACCTCCTTGGCCGTTCCTTCCATCGAATCAGTACGCCCAGCGCCATGACCGACATCAGCGGCGCCAGGGCGATCAGCGCGACCAGGCCGAGCCCGTGCGCGAGCGGGTCCTGGCCGTCCATCGCCGACGATGCGCCCAGCGCCAGCGCCAGCAGGAAGCTGTTGGCGAGGGGACCGGTTGCGACGCCGCCGGCGTCGATGGCGATCGCGACGAAGGCCTCGTCGCTGAACCACATGATCGCCAGCACGATGGCATAGCCCGGCAGCACCAGGTACAGCAGCGGGATGCCGTGACCGATCCTCAGCAGGCCGGCGCTCACCGCGACGGCGACGCCGATGCAGACGGCCAGCAGCACCATCGATCCGCGGATCGAGCCGCTGGACGCCTCCTCGACCTCCTCGGCCAGCACGCGCACGGCCGGCTCTCCCCAGGTGGTGACGAAGCCGAGGAGCGCTCCGAAGGCCACGACCATCCAGTCGTGCGGCAGCGTGGCGAGCGCCTGCCCGATCAGCCTTCCGAAGGGCAGCAGGGCGATGCTCACGCCGAGCAGGAACAGGAACAGGCCCGCCGCGGCCAGCAGGGTGCCGAGCAGGATGCGCGAGACTTCCTTCACCGGCAGCCCGAGGAACAGCACCTGGAAAACCAGGAACAGCAGCACCAGCGGCGTTACGGCCAGCATCACGCTCCAGGCCGTGTCGCCGGCGAGCGAGAGCATCGCCGCTGCGCTCAAGCCAGCCAGCCCACGAGCATCACGACGATGATCGGTCCCAGGGATGCGAGCCCCAGCAACCCGAAGCCCTCGAGTCCGCCCGAACGTCTCGCCAGCACCGAGCTCACGCCCAGCGCGAGGGCCAGCAGCACCGGCGCGGTGAGGACGCCGGTGGTGACGCTGCCGGCGTCGTAGGCCATCGGCGCGAACTGCGACGGGGAGAAGAGCGACAGCACGATCATCAGCGAGATGGTGGCCGCCAGCAGCGTGTTCAGGGCGATGCCGAAGGCGATGCGCAGCAGGGCTACCGC
>QEVN01000024.1 GCA_003576795.1 Burkholderiales bacterium | reverse complement strand
GCGACGACCGTCGCAACGCCGCGCGCCGGCGCGCGGCGCTCGCCGAGCAGCTGCGCCCTTTCGACGAGGAGATCGCCGCGATCGAGCGGCAGCTCGACGACATCGGCGCACGCATCGCACCGATCGACGCGCGACTGGCCGACCCCGACGCCTACCGCGACGCAGCCGGCGCCGCGCGGCTCGCGCGCGAACGCACGACGCTGCAACGCGAACGCGAGACGCTCGAGGAGCGCTGGATCGAGCGCAGCACGGCGCGCGATGCCGAACGCGAGGCCTTCGAGCGCGACGACGGCCCCGCCGACGGCACGGCCTGAACCGAGAACGAGGCGCCGCCGCGCGGCCCCGGCAGGGATCGAAGCCGCTGCGGCTGCGGGTAGAATCGCCCGATGAACTCACCCGCCCCGAACCTCCCCTTCCAGCGCATCGGCGTCGTCGGCAGCGGCGCGATGGGCCGCGGCATCGCGCAGCTCTTCGCGCAGGCCGGCGTCCCCGTACGGCTGTACGACGCGAACCCCGCTGCCGTCGCCTCGGCGATCGCCGCGCTGCACGACACCTTCGCGAAGCTCGTCGACAAGGGCAGGCTCTCGCCCGACGCCGCGCAGCGCGCCCGCGCAGCGCTCGAATCCGTCGCGTCGCTCGAGGCGCTCGCCGGCTGCGACCTGGTCGTCGAAGCGATCGTCGAGCAGCTCGACGCCAAGCGCGAGCTGTTCCAGGCGCTCGAGCCGATCGTCGGCGATGCGGCGGTCCTCGCCACCAACACCTCGTCGCTGTCGGTGACGGCGATCGCCGCGCGCTGCCGGGTGCCTGCGCGCATCGCCGGATTGCACTTCTTCAATCCGGTTCCGCTGATGAAGGTCGTCGAGGTCGTGCGCGCGATGCGCACCGACGAAACGGCCGTCGAGCGCCTCGTCGCGCTGGTGCGCGCGACCGGGCACCGGCCGGTGGTCACGCGCGACACGCCGGGCTTCATCGTCAACCACGCCGGACGCGCCTACGGCACGGAGGCGCTCGCCGCGCTCGGCGAAGGCGTCGCCGACGTCGAGGCGATCGATCGCATCCTGCGCGACCAGGTGTCCTTCGACGGCAACGGCTTCCGCCTCGGCCCCTTCGAGCTGCTCGACCTCACCGCGCTCGACGTCTCGCAGCCGGTGATGGAGTCGATCTACCGGCAGTTCTACGACGAGCCGCGGTTCCGCCCGTCGGTGCTCGGCGCGCAGCGGCTCGCCGCCGGCCTGCTCGGGCGCAAGAGCGGCGAAGGCTTCTACCGCTACGACGCCGCCGGCGCGCGCGTCGACGCGCGCGCCGAGCCGGCCGCGCCTTCCGTTTCGGTGCGCCCGCCGGTGTGGATCGCACCAGGCCCACGCGCGACGCTCGTCGAATCGGCCGTGCGGCAGCTGGGCGGCGTCGTACGAAACGGCGCCGCACCCGGCGAGCACGATCTGGTCCTCGTCGCCCCGCTGGGCCTCGATGCGAGCGCCGCCTCGCGCGCCGACGCCGCGGGCATCGACCTTCCCGCCGAGCGCGTCGTCGCGATCGACACGCTGTTCCCGATCGAGCCGGGCCGCTGCCGGCGCCGCGTGCTGATGACCACTCCGCTCACGCGCAGCGAGTATCGCGACGCCGCGCATGCGCTCTTCGCCTCGGACGGCGTCCCGGTCACCGTGCTGCGCGACAGTCCCGGCTTCGTCGCGCAACGGGTGATCGCGATGATCGTCTCGATCGGCAGCGAGATCGCGCAGCAGCGCATCGCCTCGCCGGCCGACATCGACGCCGCCGTGCGCGCGGGCCTGGGCTATCCGCTCGGGCCGCTCGCCATGGGCGACGCGATCGGCGCGGCCACGGTCTGCGAGATCCTCGGCAACCTGCAGGCGCTCACCGGCGACCCGCGCTATCGCACGGGCGGCTGGCTGCGCCGGCGCGCGCAGCTGGGGCTTTCGCTGCTGCACGAGGACTGATCGTGTCGGCGCGGCTGCTCGACGAGCGCCGTGGCGCCGTCCTGGTGCTGCGCATCTCCAACCCGGGGGCGCGCAACGCGCTGCACCCCGACGTCTATTCGGCCGGCATCGAGGCCTTCACGCGCGCGGCCGGCGACGCGCGGGTGCGCGCGGTCGTCCTCGCCGGCGACGGCGAGCACTTCTGCGCCGGCGGCAACCTGAACCGGCTGCGCGAGAACCGCACGAAGGATCCTGCGCTGCAGGCCGCGGCTATCGACCTGCTGCATCGCTGGGTGCTCGCCATCCGCGACTGCCCCAAGCCCGTGATCGCCGCGGTCGAAGGCGCAGCCGCCGGCGCCGGCTTCTCGCTCGTGCTCGCCTGCGACCTGGTCGTCGCCGCGCGCGATGCGCGCTTCGCGCTGTCGTACGTGCGCATCGGCTTGAGTCCCGACGGCGGGTCGAGCTGGTTTCTCGGCAATCGCGTCCCCTACCCGCTCGCCTACGAATGGCTGTGCACGGGCGAGCCGATCGACGCGACACGCCTGCACGCGGCCGGCCTGGTCAACGAACTCGTCGAGCCGGGCAAGGCGCTCGACGCGGCGCTGGCGCGCGCCGAACGGCTCGCGCGCGGACCGGCCTTCGCGCTGGCGCGCATCAAGTCGCTGCTGTCGGACGACGAGCGTGCCGCGCTCGTCCACCGGCAGCAGCGGGAACGCGACGCCTTCGTCGCCGCGCTCTTTCACGACGACGCCGCCGAGGGGATCGCGGCCTTCCTCGAAAAGCGCGCGCCGCGCTTCGACGGCAGCGAACCGCAATGACCCCCGCGTACACGAACAGGCGAGGGAAGCGATGAGCGCGAACGGCGAGAACGAGAACGTCGGCACGACGAAAGTGCCCGAGCGGCTTCGCGTCGACGTCGAGTCGCTCGGACGCTGGCTCGCCGCGCACGTCGAAGGCTACGCCGGGCCGCTGGAGGTCGAGCTGTTCCGCGGCGGCCAGTCGAATCCGACCTACCTGCTGACGACGCCGGGCGCGCGCTACGTGATGCGCTCGAAGCCCGCTCCGGCCGCGAAGCTGCTGCCGTCGGCGCACGCGATCGAGCGCGAGTTCCGCGTGCTGGAGGCGCTCGCGCGCACCGACCTGCCCGTGCCGCGCGTATATGCGCTGTGCGAGAACGAATCGGTGATCGGCCGCGCGTTCTACGTGATGGAGCACGTCGACGGCCGCGTGCTGTGGGACCAGTCGCTGCCGCAGGCCACGCGCGAGGAGCGCGCGGCGATCTACGACGAGATGAACCGGGTGATCGCCGCGCTGCACTCGATCGATGCGGAAGCGATCGGGCTCGGCGGCTTCGGGCGGCCCGGCAACTATTTCGCGCGCCAGATCGCGCGCTGGAGCAGCCAGTACCAGGCCTCCGAAACCGAAGCGATCGAGGCGATGAACCGGCTGATCGAATGGCTGCCCGCGCACGTTCCGCCGGGCGACGAGACGTCGATCGTGCACGGCGACTTCCGGCTCGACAACCTCGTCTTCGACGCGCAGGCGCCGCGCGTGCGCGCGATCCTCGACTGGGAGCTGTCCACGCTCGGCCATCCGCTGGCCGACTTCTCCTATCACTGCATGGCCTGGCACATCGAGCCGGGGCAGTTCCGCGGAATCGCCGGCCTCGATCATGCGGCGCTCGGCATCCCGGCCGAGCGCGAGTACGTCCAGCGCTACTGCGAGCGCACCAAGCGCGATCCGGCGCGCGTGCTCGAGCACTGGGATTTCTATCTCGCCTACAACCTGTTCCGGCTGGCCGCGATCCTGCAGGGCATCATGAAGCGCGCCGTCGAAGGCACCGCGTCGAACGCGAAGGCCGTCGATGCCGGGCGGCGGGCGCGTCCGCTCGCCGAACTGGGCTGGCGCATCGCGCAGGGAGTGAAGGAATGATCGACCTCTACACCTGGCCCACGCCGAACGGACACAAGATCCACATCCTGCTGGAGGAATGCGAGCTTCCCTACGCCGTGCACGCGATCGACATCTCCGCCGGCGACCAGTTCTCCCCCGACTTCCTCGCGATCAGCCCGAACAACAAGATTCCGGCGATCGTCGACAGCGAAGGCCCGGACGGCGAGCCGATCTCGCTGTTCGAATCCGGCGCGATCCTCGTCTATCTCGCCGCGAAGACCGGCCGCTTCCTGCCGCAGCACACGCGCGGAAAATACGAAGCGCTGCAGTGGCTGATGTTCCAGATGGGCGGCATCGGGCCGATGCTCGGGCAGGCGCACCACTTCCGCAACTACGCGCCGCAGAAGATCGCCTACGGCATCGAGCGCTACACCAACGAGGCCCATCGCCTCTACGGGGTGCTCGACCGCCGGCTCGCCGCCACCGGCGACTGGCTGGCCGCCGGCGAATATTCGATCGCCGACATCGCCACCTGGCCGTGGATCCGCTCGCACGCCAACCAGGGCGTGTCGCTCGACGACTACCCGAACGTGCAGCGCTGGTTCGAGCGGATCGGCGAGCGCCCGGCCGTGCAGCGCGGGGTCGGCGTGCTGGCCGACCGGCGCAAGCCGACGATGGACGACAAGGCGCGCGAGGTGCTGTTCGGCGAGCGGCAATATCGCCGATGAGTCGCCGATGAGTCGCCGATGAGCGCCGATGTGCCGCCGATCCGACGACGAGGGGACCGCCGCAGCCGCCTGCGCGGCGCTGCCGCGCTCCGCTACTGCAACGGCTCTTCGGCCGCCGCCGGAATGGGAAAGCTGAAGACGTCGATGCCTTCGTCCTCCAGCTCGGCACGCTGCTCGGCGGTGGTCACGCCGCGGATCCCGCGCTGCGGCGCTTCCTGATAATGGATGCGACGCGCCTCCTCGGCGAAGCGCTCGCCGACGTCCTCGGTATTGCGCACGAGTTGCCGCGCCGCCTCCAGCCACAGCGCGCGCAGTTGCGCCTCGGTGGGCATCGCCGTGGCCTGCGCACCCTGCGCTTGCGGGGCGGGCTGCGACGGGCGCGCTTCGGGCGCGTTCGACAGATTCAGCCGGGGCGCGCTCGGCGTGCGGCGCACGTTCGCGCTCTCGCAGACCGGACAGTGCACCAGCGAACGTCCGAGCTGCTCGCCGAAGGCTTCCGCCGAAGCGAACCAGCCCTCGAAAGCGTGCCCGTGCTCGCAGGCAAGATCGAATACTTTCATACCGTCATCGATTCTACGGCTTTTTCGTTGCCGCTTCGCCGTGCGAATTCCCGCTTTCGGTGCACGGACGACAGGCCGGGAGCCGGCGCATGAAAACGCCGCAACGCATCCCGATCGTCGAGGCGTTCGCGCCCGACGCCCGCTTCGACGCCATCGTCGACGCGCGCAGTCCTGCCGAGTTCGCCGAGGACCACCTCCCCGGAGCGATCAGCGCGCCGGTGCTCGACGACGCCGAACGCGCGCTCGTCGGCACGATCTACAAGCAGCAGTCGGCCTTCGTCGCCCGACGGCTCGGCGCGGCGATCGTCTCGCGCAACATCGCTTCGCTGATCGAGCACGCCTTCGCCGACTGCCCGCCCGCCTGGCGCCCGCTCGTCTATTGCTGGCGCGGCGGGAACCGCTCCGATGCGCTCGCTTCGGTGTTCGCCTCCATCGGCTGGCGAACCAGCGTCGTCGACGGCGGCTACCGCGAATTCCGTCGCTACGTGATCGAGGAGCTGGCGCGGCTGCCGTCGCGCCTGCGCTGGCACGTCGTGGCCGGCCCCACCGGCAGCGGCAAGAGCCGGCTGCTGCAGCGGCTGGCCGAACGCGGCGAACAGGTGCTCGACCTCGAAGCGATCGCGCGTCACCGGGGCTCGGTGCTCGGCCTGCTGCCCGACGAGACGCAGCCCTCGCAGAAGGCCTTCGAGACCCGCTTGTGGGACGCCCTGCGCCGCTTCGACGCCGACCGCGCGGTCTTCGTCGAGTCGGAGAGCCGCCGCGTCGGCCGCTGCCACGTGCCCGATGCGGTCATCGACGCGATGCGCGCGGCGCCCTGCACCAGCCTTCAGGCGCCGATCGACGTTCGCGCGCGCCTGCTGCTCGACGAGTACCGCCATTTCGTCGAGCACCCGCCGCAGCTGTTCGAGCGCCTGGATCGACTGCTGCCGCTGCACGGACGCGCCCGCATCGACGCGTGGAAGGCGATGGCGCGCGCCGGACAGTGGCAGGACTTCGTCGAATCGATGCTGGCCGTGCACTACGACCCGGCCTATGCCCGCTCGACGCGGCACAACTATGCGCAGCTCGATTCGGAAGAGGCGCTCGAGGTCGAGGCCGACGACTCCACGCTCGCGCGCGCGGCCGCCGAACTGGTGGACCGGGTGCGGCGGGTTCGCGGCGAAGCGCGCGCGTGAGGCGCCGCGGTTCGCGACGCGCTGCGCCGCCCGCGCAGCGCTGCGCACGCCCTCCGCCCAACGATCAGCGGTTCTCGCTGCTGCCGAGACGCTCCGGATAGCGGACCACCTTCGCGCCGGCGATCACCGACGCGACGTAGTCGCCGAGCAGCTGCTGCGAATACGCCTGCGACAGCTGCTGGCGATAGGCGTCGCGCCGCTGCGCCACCAATGCCGGATCGGGCGGCGTGACGCGAACGATCTCGTAGACCGCATAGCCCTGGTCGCCGAGATCGACGCCCACGTAGGCAGGAAGCGAATCGGCCGACGCGCGGAACACCGGCTCGAGCGCGACGGCGGGGAAATCGCCCGGGGCGCTGCGACGAACGCTGCGTGCAGCGCCGAAGTCGTCGGGCTTCGCGCCCTCGCCCTTGCGCAACTGCGCCAGCCGCGCCTCGCCGGCCTTCAGCGCCCGCTCGTGCGCCTGCTCGGCGACGAGACGCTTGCGCACTTCGTCCTTCACCTCGTCGAAGGGTCGCTTCCGCGCCGCGTGGTATTCGACGACGCGCGCGGAGGCGAGCCGGTTCGGCCCGACGTCGATCGCTTCGGTATTGTTCCTGCTCTGGATCGAGTCGCTTCGGAACAGCGCCTCGAGCAGGTGCCGGTTGTTCAGCGGATTCTCGCGCGGCAACTGCGGATCGCCGTCGCGACCGACGTCGGCCGTCTCGATCTTCAGGCCGAAGCGCTTGGCCGCCGGCTCGAGCGAATCGGGCTGCTCGTAGACGAGGTTGCTGAAGGTGTCGGCCGCCTCGGCATAGCGCGCGGCCGCCAGCTGCGCGCGGATCTCGCTCTCGATCTCGGGGCGCACCGATTCGAAGCTCTTCTGCGTGGCCGGCCGGATGTCGGTGACGCGAATGATGTGGAAGCCGAACTCGGTCTCGACGACGCCGCTCGTCTGGCCCGCCTGCAGCGCGAAGGCGGCGTCGGCGAAGGGCTGGACCATCATGTCGCGCGTGAAGAAGCCGAGGTCGCCTCCGGCGTTCGCCGAACCCGGGTCCTGCGACTCGGTGCGCGCGAGTTCGGCGAAGTTGGCGCCTTCCTTCAGCTTGCGCTCGATCGCCTCGGCCTTCTCGCGCGCCGCCTTGCGCTGTTCGGCGCTCGCTCCCGGGTCCACCCGAATGAGGATGTGGCTGGCGCGGCGCTGCTCGGCGGTCGTGAAGCGCGTCTTGTTCTGCTCGTAATAGCTGCGCGCATCGTCCGCCGAGACCTCGATGTTGCGCGCGACCGCGTCCTCGCTGAGGACGACGTAGTCGACCTTCGCGTGCTCGGGCTCCTCGAAGACCGATGCATTGCGCTCGTACCAGGCAGAGAGCTGGTCGTCGGTGGGATGGATGTCCTTCGCGAACGAATCGGGCGCGACGAGCAGTTGCCGAAGCTCGCGCGTCTGCTCGGCGAAGGCGATCACGGCGTCGACGACCGACGCGGGCACGGTGACCGTCTGCGCGATCGCCTCGGGCATCGTCTGCAGCGCGATGTCGCGGCGCATCTGGGCCTCGAAGGACGCCTCCGACTGGCCGCGCGCGCGCAGCGCGCTGCGGTAGCGCTCGAAATCGAAAGCGCCTTCGGTGCCGCCGATGCCGGTGGCATGGATCGTGGCGCGAAGCTGCGAATCGGGAACGACGATGCGATGGTCGATCGCATCGATCAGCAGCGCGCGCTGCGCGATCAGCGAATCGAGGACGCGCTCGCGCATCTGCGGCGTATCGAGCATCGAGGGGTCGAATCGGTCGCCGAGAGCCTGCCGCAACTGCTCGCTCTGCTGGCGCTGCGCCGTCTCGAACTCCTGCCGCGTGATCTTCGCGTCTCCCACGGTGGCGAGCGCCCCCTCGCTGGAGAAGAAGCTCTCGTAGCCCTGAATGCCGAAGAAGGCGAAGGCGGGAAAGATCAGCAGCAGCAACAGCAGCTGCATCAGGCGCTGGTGCTTACGGATCCAGTCGAACATGCATTGCGGGTCCGAAAAAAAGGGCGAACTCTCGTTCGCCCCGGTCGGTGGGAAGCCGGCCTCGGCCTGCTTCCTGAAGTTGGCGGAGTGGACGGGACTCGAACCCGCGACCCCCGGCGTGACAGGCCGGTATTCTAACCAACTGAACTACCACTCCGTGCCGTTCGATGCAGCGCCTTCGACGGCTCGCGAAAGCTCCCCCGGCTGCGGGATCTGGTGGGTGCTGAGAGGATCGAACTCCCGACCTACGCCTTGTAAGGGCGCCGCTCTACCGGCTGAGCTAAGCACCCGCTCGGGCGCTGCGAAGCCCGGAACTATATCAGAAAAAGTCCCTTCGCTTCCTCAATTGATCGCGTCCTTCAGACCCTTGCCGGGGCGGAACTTCGGAACCTTGGCGGCGCGGATCTTGATCGCTTCGCCGGTGCGCGGATTGCGACCGCTGCGCGCCACGCGCTTGCCGACGGCGAAGGTACCGAAGCCCACGAGAGTGACCGTGCCGCCCTTTTTCAAGGTCGTCCTGATCGCCCCCACCAGCGCATCGAGCGCGCGACCGGCAGCGGCTTTCGAGATGTCTGCCTGCCGTGCGATGTGGTCGATCATTTCGGTCTTGTTCACGGAGTCTCCCTGGGTCGTCGTGTTCGTTCGAGCGGGATCTGTGCACGCGCGAGGCGCCTTGCGCGAATCGCCGCGATGCGTCGCGCGCTCGACGGGCGCAGCGCAATGGGAGCCGTATTAAATCGCCGCGTCCCATGGGTGTCAAGCCGATTACCGCACGGGCGAAACGCATCGGCGGCACATCGAAAACACAGGGGGCGCACAGCGAAACCGCATCGCACGCGGGAGCGGTTCCCGCGTGCGATGCGCCGGCAGAACGCGCTGTCCAGCCTCAGTGCGTGACGACGTCGGGGCCGCTGACCGGCGGCACCGGCACCGCTGCCTCGCGCGACGCGCCCTCGGCTTCCGCCAGCGGCGTGGGCTCGCGCTCGAGCGCGACCTCGAGCACGCGATCGATCCACTTCACCGGAACGATCTCGAGCTTGTTCTTCACGTTGTCGGGAATCTCGGCGAGATCCTTCACGTTCTCTTCCGGGATGAGCACCGTCTTGATCCCGCCGCGATGCGCCGCCAGCAGCTTCTCCTTCAGCCCGCCGATCGCGAGCACCTCGCCGCGCAGCGTGATCTCGCCGGTCATCGCCACCGACGCGCGCACCGGAATGCCGGTGAGCACCGAGACGAGGGCCGTCGTCATCGCGATGCCCGCGCTCGGGCCGTCCTTCGGCGTCGCGCCTTCGGGCACGTGGATGTGCAGGTCGTTCTTCTCGTAGAAGTCGCCGCGGATGCCCAGGCGCTGCGCGCGCCGGCGCACGACCGTCATCGCCGCCTTGATCGACTCCTGCATCACGTCGCCGAGCTTGCCGGTGAAGGTGGTCTTGCCCTTGCCGGGAACGAGCGCCGCCTCGATGGTGAGCAGCTCGCCGCCCACTTCCGTCCACGCGAGCCCGGTGACCTGCCCGACCTGGTTGTCCTTCTCGGCCAGGCCGAAGCTGTAGCGGCGCACGCCGAGGAACTTGTCGAGGTTCTTCGACGTGACGGTGATCCGCTTTTCCTGCTTCTTCAGCAGCAGCGTCTTCACCACCTTGCGACAGATCTTGCTGATCTCGCGCTCGAGCGAACGCACGCCGGCCTCGCGCGTGTAGTAGCGCACGATGTCGCGCAACGCCGATTCGGCCACCGAGATCTCGCTGTCCTTCAGCCCGGTGTTGCGCATCTGCTTGGGCAGCAGGTAGCGCTGCGCGATGCTGACCTTCTCGTCCTCGGTGTAGCCCGACAGGCGAATGACTTCCATCCGGTCGAGCAGCGCCGGCGGGATGTTCAGCGTGTTGGCGGTGGCGACGAACATCACGTCGGACAGGTCGTACTCGACCTCGACGTAGTGATCGGTGAAGGTGGAGTTCTGCTCCGGATCGAGCACCTCGAGCAGCGCCGACGACGGATCGCCGCGGAAGTCCATGCCGATCTTGTCGACCTCGTCGAGCAGGAACAGCGGGTTGCGCACGCCGACCTTCGTGAGGTTCTGCAGGATCTTGCCGGGCATCGAGCCGATGTACGTGCGCCGGTGACCGCGGATCTCCGCCTCGTCGCGCACGCCGCCGAGCGCCATGCGCACGAACTTGCGGTTCGTCGCGCGCGCGATCGACTGCCCGAGCGAGGTCTTGCCCACGCCGGGGGGCCCCACCAGGCACAGGATCGGCGCCTTCACCTTGTCGACGCGCTGCTGCACGGCGAGGTATTCGATGATGCGGTCCTTGACGCGCTCCAAGCCCCAGTGGTCCTCGTTGAGCACCTTCTCGGCCTTCGCGAGATCGTGGTCGACCTTGCTCTTCTTGCGCCATGGCAGGCCGATCAGCGTGTCGATGTAGTTGCGCACGACGGTGGCCTCGGCCGACATCGGCGACATGAGCTTGAGCTTCTTCAGCTCGCTCTCGGCCTTCTTCAGCGCCTCCTTCGGCATGCGCGCGGCCTTGATCTTCTTCTCGAGCTCCTCCATGTCGGCGCCGTCCTCGCCTTCGCCGAGCTCCTTCTGGATGGCCTTGACCTGCTCGTTCAGGTAGTACTCGCGCTGGCTCTTCTCCATCTGGCGCTTGACGCGCCCGCGGATGCGCTTCTCGACCTGCAGGATGTCGAGCTCCGTCTCGATCTGCGCGAGCAGCTTCTCGAGCCGCTCGGCGACGTCGTTCGTCTCGAGGATGTTCTGCTTCTGCTCGATCTTGATCGGCAGGTGCGTGGCGATCGTGTCGGCCAGGCGCCCGGCGTCGTCGATGCCGTTCAGCGACGCGAGGATCTCGGGCGGAACCTTCTTGTTCAGCTTCACGTACTGGTCGAACTGCGCGAGGATCGCGCGACGCAGCGCCTCGGCCTCGGCGCTCTCGCCGGCCGGCAGGTCGATCGTCTCGACGTCGCAGCTGAAATGCGTCTCGCCGTCGTCGATCTGCACGACGCGGGCGCGGCGCGCGCCCTCGATCAGCACCTTCACGGTGCCGTCGGGCAGCTTGAGCATCTGCAGGATGTTCGAGACGCAGCCGATCTCGTAGATATCTTCGGCGACCGGTTCGTCTTTCGAAGCGTTCTTCTGGGCGACGAGCATGATGCTCTTGCCCTGCTCCATCGCGGCCTCGAGCGCCTTGATCGACTTCGGCCGGCCGACGAACAACGGGATCACCATGTGCGGAAACACCACCACGTCGCGCAGCGGAAGCAGCGGCAGCGACTGCAGTTTCGGTGTTTGGGCTTCGGGCATTCGGATCTCCAGGTGGTCTCCCTCGCGATGTTGCGGCGCACGAGGGGATTTCAAGGGAACAGCGACCCGGGGGGATCGGATCGAGGATACGCCCAAACGACTCCGCGCTCCGACGGTGGGGATACGTCGTTTGGGCGCGGGCGCAACAGCGCGGACGAACGGCGCCGTTCGCGGTACGAACAGCCGCCCTTGCCTTCCCGGATCAGTTCGAGCCCGAAACGCGCGGGGCGTCCGCGTAGATGACGAGCGGCTTGCCGTCGCCTTCGATCGCGTTCTCGTCGACGACGACCTTCTGCACGTTCTGCAGGCTGGGCAGGTCGAACATGATGTCGAGCAGCGTCTGCTCGAGGATGGAGCGCAGTCCGCGCGCGCCGGTCTTGCGCTTGAGCGCGCGTCGGGCGATCGCCTGCAGCGCCGCCGGCCGGATCTCGAGGTCGACGCCTTCCATCGAGAACAGCCGCTGGTACTGCTTGACGAGCGCGTTCTTCGGCTCGACGAGGATCTGCACCAGCGCCTCGTCGTTCAGCTCGTCGAGCGTGGCGACCACCGGCAGGCGGCCGACCAGCTCGGGAATGAGGCCGAACTTGACGAGGTCTTCGGGCTCGACCTCGCGCAGCACGTCGCCCACCGCGCGCTCGGCCGCGCTGCGCACCT
Organism: Burkholderiales bacterium; assembly: GCA_003576795.1. Classification (GTDB taxonomy): domain Bacteria; phylum Pseudomonadota; class Gammaproteobacteria; order Burkholderiales; family Burkholderiaceae_E; genus Zeimonas. The sequence goes on along the minus strand of QEVN01000024.1, from coordinate 6,444 downwards.
CGGCGCCGAAGCCGATGCCGGTGCGCTCGGAGCGGTTGCGGATGACCTTCTCCAGGCCGTCGAAGGCGCCGCCGCAGATGAACAGGATGTTCGTCGTGTCGATCTGCACGAAATCCTGGTTCGGATGCTTGCGCCCGCCCTGCGGCGGAACCGACGCGATCGTGCCCTCGATGAGCTTGAGCAGCGCCTGCTGCACGCCCTCGCCGGAGACGTCGCGCGTGATCGACGGGTTGTCGGACTTGCGCGAGATCTTGTCGATCTCGTCGATGTAGACGATGCCGCTCTGCGCCTTCTCGACTTCGTAATTGCAGTTCTGCAGCAGCTTCTGGATGATGTTCTCGACGTCTTCGCCGACGTAGCCCGCTTCGGTGAGCGTGGTGGCGTCGGCGATGACGAAGGGAACGTTCAGCAGCCGCGCGAGCGTCTGCGCGAGCAGCGTCTTGCCCGAGCCGGTGGGGCCGACGAGCAGGATGTTGCTCTTGGCGAGCTCGACCTCGTCTTTCTTGCCTTTGTGGCGAAGACGCTTGTAGTGGTTGTAGACGGCGACGGAGAGGATCTTCTTCGCGCTCTCCTGGCCGATCACGTATTGATCGAGGATGCCGCAGATCTCGGCCGGCGTGGGCAGGCCGCCCTTCTGCTTGCCGTTGGCGCTCTCGGCCTGCGTTTCGTCACGGACGATGTCGTTGCACAGCTCGATGCATTCGTCGCAGATGAATACCGAGGGACCGGCAATCAGCTTGCGGACTTCGTGCTGGCTCTTGCCGCAGAAGGAGCAATACAGCAGTTTCTCGCTCGAGCCCTTCTTGTCCGTCATGTTTGCTCCGACCGGCCGGACGGACCGCGTGGCGCGTCTGGCGCGGTGCTGGCCGGCTTGGGCGCCCTCAAGCGCCTTCCCCCCGCTTCGACATCACCTTGTCGATGAGTCCATAGCTTACCGCATCTTCCGACGACATGAAGTTGTCTCGATCGGTGTCGGTGGCGATGCGCTCGATCGGCTGGCCGGTCTTCTCGGCGAGGATGCGGTTCAGCCGCTCGCGCGTGTAGAGGATCTCCTTCGCGTGGATCTCGATGTCGGAGGCCTGCCCCTGCGCGCCGCCCGAAGGCTGGTGGATCATGATGCGCGCGTTCGGCAGCGCATAGCGCTTGCCTTTCGCGCCCGCGGCGAGCAGGAACGCGCCCATGCTGGCGGCGATGCCCATGCACAGGGTGCTGATGTCGGGCTTGACGAACTGCATCGTGTCGTAGATGGCCAGGCCCGCCGACACCGACCCGCCGGGCGAGTTGATGTAGAACGAGATGTCCTTGTCGGGATTCTCCGACTCGAGGAACAGCAGCTGCGCGACGACGAGATTCGCCGTCTGGTCCATCACCGGACCGACGAGGAAGATGACGTGCTCGCGCAGCAGCCGCGAGTAGATGTCGTAGGCGCGCTCGCCGCGCCCGCTCTGCTCGATGACGATCGGCACCATGCCCAGGCCCTGCGGCTCCTGCCGCTGGGAGAGGTGGGCGTTGACGAGGTCTTCGACGAGGCTGTTGAAAGTCATCGCTGTCTCCGTGACGCTTCGCGCTCGCGCGCGTGCTGCCTGCAGTATCCGGGAATCAACGCGGGCCCATCAGCTCGTCGAAATCGAGCGTGCGGGTGGAGGCCTGCGCCTTGCCGAGCGCCCAGTCGACGACGTTCTGCTCGACGACGATCGCCTCGACCTCGGCGAGCCGGTTGCGGTCGCCGAAATAGTGGCGGATGACCTCCCCGGGGTTCTCGTAGGCCTGCGCGAACTCCTCGATCTGCTTGCGGATCTGGTCGGGCTTGGCCTGGAGCGAGTGCGCGCGGACGATCTCGGCGACGATCAGGCCCAGGCGCACGCGCCGCTCGGCCTGCTCGGCGAAGGTGTCGGGCGGAATCTCGGGCAGCTGCTTCGGATCGATGCCGCGCGCCTTCAGGTCTTCGATGGCGCGCGCGCCCAGCGCCTGCTTCTCGGCGTCGACCAGCGACTTCGGCACGTCGAAGCTCGCCAGCTGGAGCAGCGCGTCCATCACGCTCGACTTGGTGCGCGCGCGAAGGCGTTGCGCGACCTCGCGCTCGAGATTCGCGCGGATGTCGGAGCGCAGCCGCTCGACGTCGCCGTCGGCCACGCCGAGCTGTCGCGCGAAGGCCTCGTCGACGGCGGGCAGCTCGGGCGCTTCGATCCTGCGCACCGTGGCCTCGAACTGCGCGGTCTTGCCGGCGAGCTCGGCGGAGCCGTAGTCGGCCGGAAAGGCGACCGGGAAGCTGCGCGTTTCGCCGAGTGCAGCGCCGCGCAGGCCCGTTTCGAAATCGGGGAGCATCCGCCCTTCGCCGAGCACGAACGGGAAGCCCTGCGCGCTGCCGCCGTCGAAGGCCACGTCGTCGATCCGGCCGACGAAATCGATGGTGAGACGGTCGCCGTCCTGCGCCGGGCGCTCGACTTCGTTCCAGCGCACGCGCTGCTTGCGCAGGATCTCGATCGTGCGGTCGATCTCCGCTTCGCCCACCGGCGACTCGTATCGCTCGATCGACAGCCCCGCCGGATCGCCGAGCGCGATCTCGGGGTAGACCTCGAAGGTGGCGGTGAAGCCGATCTCGCTCTCGGTGCCGGTGTCGCGCGATTCGATGTGCGGCTGGCCGGCGACGCGCAACCGATGCTCGGTCACCGCGTCGCTGAACGCCTTGGAAACGGCGTCGGACAGCACCTCGGCGTGCACCTGCGGGCCGTAGGACTGCTCGATCATCTTCATCGGAACCTTGCCGGGCCGAAAGCCGGGCATCTTCACGTTCCGCGACAGCTTGCGCAGCCGATCGACGACCTGCCGGTTGACGTCGGCCACGGCCACGGCCATGTCCAGTTTGCGCTCGAGCGAGCCGGTCGATTCGAGTTGGGTTGCCATGTCTTCGTGAGAGTCGGAGGAGTCGCGGGGTCGGGTGGCTAGCGCGCCGCCGCCGGCGATGGTGCGGCCGAAAGGAGTCGAACCTTCACGCCTTGCAGCGCCAGGACCTAAACCTGGTGCGTCTACCCATTCCGCCACGGCCGCGGACAAACGAAATATTCTAAACGAAGCGGCGACGCCGAACCCCGCGCGCGCTTCGCTTCGACTTCCCCGGCTACGATCGCGAGCGGCTTCTCCCGGCCCGACGGCCCGGAGCGCGAGGACGGATGATGCGCCAGCCGGTGGAGCCCCACAGCCCGCGCGGCAGGACCAGCATCGTCGTCACCGCGATCGCGCCGAGCACGATCAGGTAGACGCTGCCGAGGTCGCTCAGCAGTTCGCGCAGCACGAAGAACAGCACGGCGCCGACGATCGGCCCTTCGATCGTCCCGATGCCGCCGATCACGACGATGAAGAATACCGTCGTCGTCCATTCGATCGAGAACGCGTCGTCGGGCGAGACGCGCAGCTTCGAGAGATAGATCAGCGCGCCGGTCATCGCGCAGCCGGCCGCGCTGGCGAGGTAGACGAGCCACTTGACGCGCCCTACCGGCACGCCCAGGCTCGCCGACGCCGGCTCGCTGTCGCGCACCGCCATCAGCGCGAGCCCCCAGCGCGAGCGAAGGAGCAGGACTACGCCGAGCGTGGCGCCGACGCCGAGCGCGAGAGCGACCCACAGCGTGGCCGCCTGGCGGAACCACGGCGCCATTCCCCGAACGGCCGCGGTCACCGAGGTGCCGGAGCCGGCGCCGACCGAGGGCTGGTTGGCGACGAGCAGCCGCAGCACTTCGGCCGCCACCCAGGTGCCGACGGCGAAATGCGCGCCGCGCAGGCGAAAGAGCGCCGCGCCCAGGGGCAGCGCCACGACGAGGCCGACCAGTCCGGCAAGCGGGACGACCCAGAAGGCCGGCACGCCGAGCTGCGCGCCGAGCACGACGAGCGCGTAGGCGCCGATTCCGACGTATGCCTGCTGGCCGATCGAGACGAGACCGCCGTAGCCGACGAGCAGATTCCACATCTGCGCGAGCGCGAGCGTGTACAGGAACTCGACCGCGAGGTGCTGCAGGTCGCGGCCGGCCCACCAGGGCATGCTGGCGCCGAGCAGGACGACGAGCGTCATCGCGACGATCGCGACCTGCCCGCGCAATGCGGGCGCGCCGCGCGCCTGCGAGGCCAGGGAGGGCGCCGCCGGCGGCAGCGCGAGCGACTTCGTGGGACCGTCCACTTCAGTGATCGCGGGTGCGCGGCAACAGGCCCTGCGGCCGCAGCAGGAGCACGGCGAAGAACGCGAGGTGCCCGCCGAGAATTCCCCAGCCCGGATCGAGCTTGAGCGCGATCGCCTGCGCCACGCCGAGCAGCACGCCGCCGAGCAGCGTGCCCCACAGCGAACCGAGGCCGCCGATGATGATCGCCTCGAAGGCGTAGAGCAGCCGCGCCGGTCCGTCGGTGGGAGCGATGTTGCTGCGCATCGCCATGAACACCCCGGCGATGGCGGCGGCCGCCAGTGCCAGCGCCATGGCGATCGAATAGATGTGCCGCGTCGGAATGCCCATCGCGCCGGCCATCTCCGGATCGTCGGAGGCCGCGCGAAACGCGCGTCCCAGCGCGGTATGCGAGAACAGGCGCTGCAGCGCGCCGAGCACTGCCACGGCCGCCGCCATCGCGAGCAGCGGCAGCACGCCGACGGCGATGCCGGCGCCGAGGCCGACGCTGGCCACGCCGAGCTCGCCCACCGGCAGGCTGCGCGAATCGGCCGAGAACGCCGTGAGCAGCACGTTCTGCGCGATGATCGACAGGCCGAAGGTCACCAGCAGCGGCGGCAGCAGGTCGGGCCCGAGCGTGCGGTTGAGCACGAGGCGCTGCAGCGCGTAGCCCGCCAGCGCGGCGGCGGGCACGACCAGCGCCAGCAGCACCGGCACCGGCGCGCCCAGCCGGTCGTGCAGCGCGATCGCGAGAAAGCCGGCCATCACGGCGATGTCGCCGTGCGCGATGTTGATCGTGCGCATGATGCCGAAGGACAGCGACAGGCCGGTGGCGAACAGCGCGTAGAGCCCGCCGACCAGCACGCCCTGCAGCACGGTATTGATCCAGTCGAGCACCACCCCTCCTCAGACGCCGAAATAGGCGCGCGCGATCCGCTCGCGCGACAGGACGTCGGGCGCGCCTTCGAGCGAGACGCGGCCCTCCTGCAGGCAGACGACGCGGTCGGCCACCGAGAGCGCCTGCGCGATGTCCTGCTCGACGATCACGACCGCCACGCCCTCGGCGCGGATCGCCGGCAGGCTGGCGTAGATGTCGTGCACGACGCGCGGCGCCAGGCCGAGCGAGACCTCGTCGCACAACAGCACGCGCGGATTCGACATCAGCGCCCGGCCGATCGCCACCATCTGCTGCTGGCCGCCCGACAGCGTCGTGCTCGGCGAGCGACGCCTGTCGTGCAGCGCGGGAAAGAGCTCGTAGACGCGTTGCAGGGTCCACGGGCCGCGGCGGCCGCTATGCGCTCCGACCCGCAGGTTCTCCTCCACCGAAAGGCTCGGGAACAGGCGCCGCCCTTCGGGCACGAGCGAGATGCCTTCGTGCACGACGCGATGCGAAGGCCAGCCGCCGATCGGCCTTCCGTCGAAGCGCACCGCTTCGCTCGCGCAGGGCATCAGTCCGGCGAGCGCGCGCAGGCAGGTGGACTTGCCGGCGCCGTTGGCGCCGATGAGCGCCAGCAGTTCGCGCTCGGCGAGCGACAGGTCGACGGCGAAAAGCGCCTGGAAGTCGCCGTAGTGCGCATCCAGCGAGCGCGCCTCGAGCAGCGGCCCGCTCATCGGACTTCCATCCCCATGTAGATCGCGCGCACCTCGTCGCTGGCCATCACCGCGGCCGGTTCCCCCTGCATCACGACCGCACCGAAGTTCAGCGCCAGCAGCCGGTCGACGACCGCCATCAGCGCGTGCACGACGTGCTCGATCCACAGGATCGCCACGCCGTCCTCGCGCAGGCTGCGGATCGTGCCGATCAACGCGGGCGTCTCGTGCTCGCTCAGGCCGCCGGCAATCTCGTCGAGCAGCAGCAGCGCAGGTTCGGTGGCGAGCGCACGCGCGAGCTCGAGCCGCTTGCGGTCCAGCAGCGGAAGCGAGCCGGCCAGCCGCTCGGCCTTGTCGGACAGTCCGGTGCGTTCCAGCACCTCGCCGGCGCGCCGGGCGGCATCGCGGTCGCGCAGTCCGGCGCCGAAGACCGCGCCGACCAGCGCGTTCTCGTACACCGTCATGCGGGCGAAGGGGTGCGGGATCTGCCAGGTGCGCCCGATGCCGGCGGCGCAGCGCGCCTGCACGCTCATCGGAGTCAGGTCGCGCCCCTCGAGACGGATGGTGCCCGAGCGGGGACGCAGGTTTCCCGAGATCAGGTTGAACAGCGTCGTCTTGCCCGCGCCGTTGGGGCCGATGATGCCGAGCGCCTGCCCGCGGGGGAGCTCGAGGCAGACGCGGTCGGCAACGACCAGCGCACCGAAGCGCA
>QEVN01000023.1 GCA_003576795.1 Burkholderiales bacterium | reverse complement strand
GGGAGCGAGGTCGGGCGCTGGTAGCGCGGCCGCGGCTTCGCGGGAGGGGTCGGACGCGGGTAGCGCAGCGGCGGCTTCGCGGGAGAGCTCGATCACCGGCACTGCAGCGGCGGCGCCTGGCGCCTCGGCGGGCGGCTCGAGCGCCGGCGGCGCGTTCGTGGCGGCGCCGGGCGACTCGACCACAGGCATCGCGACCTGGACCGTCGCAGTCTTCGGCTCGCGCGGCACCATCGGCCGGATGTTGAGGAACGCGAACAGGCCTACTGCGAGCACGGCAACGGCGACGACGGCGGTCGGCCCCTTCGTCGCCGCCTCCGATGCGGCTGCCGGCTTTCCGCAGTGCGTGCAGAACCGCACTCCGGGCCGGTTCGGATGGCCGCAGTCGGCACAACGTTGCATTCGCGCTCGGCTCCCCTGATCGCGAGAGCGGGGCCGTCGCTGCGAGAAGACGCCCGCGCGGCGACGCCCCTTCGTCGCTCGATACCCGATTGTCCGAGGGAGCGGACCCGAGGGCGGCGAAAACCGCTACCCCGAAGGGTGAAGGCGAACGCGTATCGGCCGCGCAGCGGCGCTCAGCGCGAAACCGCCCACGCGAGCGGCGGATTGCGCAGATGGGCCAGCCAGTCGTCGAGCGCGTCGACGTGATCCGCCTCCTCGCCGGCAAACTCCGCGGCGAGCCGGCGCACGTCGGGATCGGTGGCACTCTGGCCGACCGAGCTGTAGTACTCCATTGCGCGCACCTCGTTCTCGCGCGCGTACTGCAACGCGCGGAACGGATCGCTGAGCTGCTCGTAGGACGCCTCGAGGCCTGCCTCGGGCGGCGATGTCCAGCGGTAATCCGAGGGCTGCAGCCTGGGCAGCTCGAGGTCGCCGACCCTTCGCTGGATGTCGTCGTGATGCAGCGTGGAGAAATGCACCATGTCGCGGAACAGCGCCCACACTTCGCGGTTGCCGTGCGCGCTCATCAGTTCGGCCAGTTGCCGATAGCGTTCGGCCGCCTCACGCTCGAGCGCGAGCGCGTGAGCGAGAAACTCGGGCAGTGTGTAATTCATGGCGAAGACCCGTCCGAAATGCGCGGCAACGCCCGGGCGTTGCGCGATCGAGACGATGTTGCGCGCCACCGATGCCCGGATCCATTGCGTGGATCAAGGCTTCGGAACGATACGCGTCTTCAGCGAACGATCTCGGCGCGCAGCGCGCGCAGCACTTTCTTCAGTCGGGCCGCGTTCTCGGGGCCGACGCGGATCATGACCTTGCGCCCGGCGGACAGCGATTCCAGCAGCGGGTCGTCGAAGCGGTATTGCACCCGCGGCTGCACCAGGCGGATCGGGCCGCTGACTTCGGGCGCGGTGAGCATGTCGTCGATGGCCGCGACGACACGATCGTTCAGGTGGCCGTGCGGATAGCCCAGCGCGCGGTACTGCTCCTGCAGCAGCGGATAGAAGCGCAGGTACACCCTTGCCGCGGCCTTCGGGTCGAGCGACTCGGCGAAGCTCACGAAGGCATCGTAGCGGGCGAAGTTCTCCGCCTGCAGCGTGATCCGCTCGTGATCGGCGGCCACCGCGAGCTGGCCGGGGACGGGGCGAAGCGCGCTCCATTGCGCCGGAACCAGCTGCCGCGGCAGGTTGTCGACGGTGACGACGAACCGGCGGGCGTAGTCCTGCAGGTTGAGGAACTGCGCCAGCCGATCGCGCGAGGCGAGCGCGAGCAGCGCGTCGAGGATCGGCGAATCGCTGGCTTCGACGGCGGGCATCGGCCCCGCGTACTGCGACGCGCTTTCCGGCAAGGGGAACTTCGGCCCGGCCTCGCCTTCGCCGGGCGCGGCGGATGCCGGCGCGGCAGCGGGCTCGGCGCCCGAGCCGAGCCGATCGGCCGAAGCGTCCGCGGACCCGTCGGCCGGCGCGGTCGACGGCGGCGTGGCACTGCGCGAAGGCAGGCGCGGCACCGGTTCCATCTGCCACAGATAGAGCCCGGCGGCGATGCCCGCAGCGGCCAGCAGCAGCAGCCACCAGGGCGGTCCGGCGGTGGCGGGGCGTGATCGATTGGTGACCATCGGCGTTCCTGGGGATGCTGCGCCCGCTCGGTCCGGACCCCGGGTCAGACGACGCCCTGCTCGAGCATGGCGTCGGCGACCTTGACGAAGCCGGAAACGTTCGCGCCGTCGACGTAGTTTATCGTGCCGTCTTCGCGACGGCCGTGCCGCACGCAGCTCTCGTGAATCGCCTTCATGATCGCGTGCAGCCGCTCGTCGACTTCGCCGTGGGTCCAGCCGAGCCGCTGCGCGTTCTGCGCCATCTCGAGGCCGGAGGTGGCGACGCCGCCCGCGTTGCTCGCCTTGCCCGGCGCATAGAGCACGCCGGCCTTGTGGAAGACGTCGACCGCCTCGAGCGTGCTCGGCATGTTCGCGCCCTCGGCCACGCAGAACACGCCGTTGGCGACCAGCGTGCGCGCGTCGTGCTCGTCCAGCTCGTTCTGCGTGGCGCACGGCAGCGCGATGTCGACCGGCACGTGCCAGGGCCGGCGGCCCGGCTCGTATTGCAGTCCGCGCTCCTCGGCGAACTCCGACAGGCGGCCGCGGCGCTCGTTCTTCAGCACCAGCAGCGCGGCGATCGTTTCCTCGTCGAAGCCCTGCGGCAGATAGATCATGCCGCCGGAATCGGAAGCCGTGACGACCTTCGCGCCGAGATCGGTGGCCTTGGCGATCGCGTATTGGGCGACGTTGCCCGAGCCCGACACCGAGACGGTCGTGCCCTCGAAGGAGCGGCCCGTGCGGCGCAGCATCTCCTGCGCGAAATAGACGGTGCCGTAGCCGGTGGCCTCCGGGCGCATCAGGCTGCCGCCGTAGCTCAGGCCCTTGCCGGTGAAGACGCACGACGAGTTGTTGCTGAGCTTCTTCATCATGCCGGCCATGAAGCCGACCTCGCGCGCGCCCACGCCGATGTCGCCGGCCGGCACGTCGGTGTCGGCGCCGATGTGGCGGTACAGCTCGGTGGTCAGCGACTGGCAGAAGCGCATGACCTCGCCGTCGCTCTTGCCCTTCGGATCGAAGTCGGAGCCGCCCTTGCCGCCGCCCATCGGCAGCGAGGTGAGCGCGTTCTTGAAGGTCTGCTCGAAGGCGAGGAACTTCAGGATCGAAAGATTGACCGACGGGTGGAAACGCATCCCGCCTTTGTAGGGGCCGATCGCCATGCTGTGCTGCACGCGGAACGCGCGGTTCACGCGCGTGCGGCCGGAGTCGTCGACCCACGAGACGCGGAACTGGATCACGCGATCGGGTTCGACGAGCCGCTCGAGCAGGGCGTAATCGGCGTAGCGCGGATTCTCGAGGACGAAGGGCCAGATGCTGTGCATCACCTCCTTGACCGCCTGCAGGAACTCCGGCTGATGCGGGTCGCGCTGCGCGATCGAGACGAGGAACGCTTCCGGGGACGCGTGTTTCACCAGAACTCCTGAGCGAAAGCCAACCGCGCATCCTAGCAAATTCGGCCCGCGGGAATCCATCGCGCGTCGACGCTGCGTGTACGCTTTCGAACCGTCACCCGCATCCGAGGAGCACGTCGAATGGACCAGCGAAACCGCAACGCGATCGTCACCGGGGCCGGATCCGGAATCGGCAAGGCCTGCGTCCTTGCCCTGCTGCAGGCCGGCTGGAACGTGGCGCTGGCGGGTCGACGGGCACACCTGCTCGACGATGCGATCCGCGAGGCCGGCGACGCGCCGGGGCGCGCGATCGCCGTGCCGACCGACGTCACCGACGAGCGCTCGGTGCGCGCGCTGTTCGAGCGCACGGTGAGCGAGTTCGGTCGCCTCGACCTGCTGTTCAACAACGCGGGCGTCGGCGCGCCGCCCCTGTCGATCGACGAGGTCACGCTCGATCAGTGGCGCGCGGTGGTCGACGTGAACCTCACCGGCATGTTCCTCTGCGCGCGCGAAGCGTTCCGGGTGATGAAGACGCAGTCCCCGCGCGGCGGGCGCATCGTCAACAACGGGTCGATCTCGGCGCACGCGCCGCGGCCGAAGTCGGTGGCGTACACGGCGACCAAGCATGCGGTCACCGGGCTGACGAAGCAGATCTCGCTGGACGGGCGCGCACACGACATCGCCTGCGGGCAGATCGACATCGGCAATGCGGCGACCGAACTGGCGCGCATGATGTCGCAGGGCGTGCAGCAGGCGAGCGGCGCGATCGCCGCCGAGCCGTCGATGGACGTGCGCGACGTCGCCAGCACGCTCGTGCACATGGCGAGTCTTCCCCCGGAGGCGAACGTGCAGTTCGTGACCGTGATGGCGACGAAGATGCCGTTCATCGGACGCGGATGACCGGGCTGCGCCGCTTGCGCGTCGCGACGATCGTCTTCGCGACCGCGACATCGATCGCGGCTGCGGGCGCGAGTGCCGCCTCCAGCTCCACGACGCAGTCGGAAGCGCCTTCCCCGGCTGCGAGCGCAGCGGGCGAAACGCCGCCCTTCGCGCCCGGATGGCATCAGCAGGGCCGGATCTCGTACTACGGCAAGCGCTTCGATTCGCGCCCTACCGCGAGCGGCGAGCCCTTCGATCCCGACGCGATGACGATGGCGCATCCGACGCTTCCGCTCGGCTCGATCGTGCGCGTGAAGAACCTGCGCAACGGCCGCAGCGTGGAGTTGCGCGTGAACGACCGCGGCCCCTACGAGAAAGGGCGGATCGCCGACGTCAGCCGCGCAGCCGCGAAGAAACTCGGCATGTTCCGCCGCGGCGTGACGCGCGCGCGCATCGAGCTGCTGAAGGCGGGCGACGATGCGGGCGATTGAACGCGGGAATCAGCGGCTGCCCATCGCGAACGAGACGACGCGCACGCCCGAGCGCAACCTGCCCAGCGGGCTGTCGAGCGCCTGCTCGACGCCGACGAAGACGCCGGGCTCGTGCAGATACATCACGGTGGCGCTGACGTTCACGCCGATGCGCTTGTAGTGGCCGGAGCCCGCGCAGTCGATGCGCGTGGCCGAACCGGGAATCGCCGGGTGCACGGTCGAGGCGGCGGCGACGCCGCCCACGCGGCAGTTCTCGACCAGGTCTCCATCGTCGTCGTCGTATTCGATGCGGAACTGCTCCCCCTGCGTCAACGGCAGGCGCAGGCCGCTGACGCGCACGTCGAGGCGCGTCTCGCCCGCCTTCACGAAGACGAGCCCGCGCACGCTCGTTCCGCGCACCGTTCGCTTCGTGCGGCCGTCCTCGAGAAGCTCTTCGCGCACCATCGGGCTGAGCCCCGCGGGCGCGCCCGGCGGCGTGCCGGCGTAGGCCTCGCGCTGGCGGCGCGGCGAGCGCAGCGGGCGCGTCATGACGATCGTCCACGTGAAGGGGCGCACCGGCTCGGCGGTGCCGATCAATCCGGAGGCGCGCAGCTCGGCGAGCAGCGACGGCGCGAGGGAGGCGATCGGATCCGCGACGGCAGCCGCGGGAGCGGCGCGCACGGGCGCGGCAAGGAGTGCGATCAGCGGAAACGCGAGCGCGCATGCCGCGCGCCGCCACCGCCGCTCGGTCAAGGACCGCGCCGCTTCGCTTCGGCGGCCGAGATCCGCGCTTCGAGCGCGTCGAGCCTCGCGCGCAGCGATTCGAGCTCGTCGCGCGCGACGAGCGTTCCCGAGGCGGCCGCGAAGCGGCGCGCGGCCGAGCCGGCGACGCGGGCGCGCAGCCCGCGCATCGCATCGCGCGCCGCGCCGACCCCGCGTCCGATCCGATGCGCGACGACGTCGCCGGTGATCCGGCTCAGGTCCTCTTCGGGATCCCAGCGCATGCGTTCGGCGACTTCGGCGAGCGCAGCGGCAAGCGCCGGCTCGCCTTCGATGCGCACGTACGGCGCGAGGCCGCGCCTGCGTTCGCCGAGCCGCGCGCCGGCCGCCGGGAAGGACGGGCGCACGTGCATCTCGGCGTCGAAATGCGGCGCTTCGCCCGCCGGCGCCTCGCCGGGCGCCGGCGCCGCCGTCGCGCCGGGGACGCCGTTCTCGTCGGACGCACCGATCCCGGCGGAGGCGTCGAGCAATCCGTCGGCGCCGAGCCGCGCCGCCAGGCGAGGCGGTGCGAACCGCGCCAGCGACGGCGCCTCGAGGCGGACCGACACGCGCCGGCCGGCGAACGGCGCGAGCCGCGCGCGAGCCCAGTCGTTCTGTCGCAGCAGGTGGTTGAACGCGCCGAGGAAGGCCGAAGCGCCTCCGCCCGCCAGCCGCTGCGCGATCGCGCGCAGCGGGCCGCCGCGCGGATCGCCCTGGCCGTGCGCGTTCTCGTCCATTCAGTCGAGCTGCTGGATTCCGGCGAGCACCCAGCCGCCCGGGCCGTTCGCCGGCTTGACGAGGTTCCACACCTCGTCGAAGGGCGTCGCCTGGCCGCCCGCATCCTCGCGGATCATTCCGGAGAAGCGCACGCTGGCGACGTGCTCCTGCGCAGTCGATTCGATGCCGAGCAGGGTGGCGTCGAGCGTGACGACGTCGGTGCGGTTCTGCGCGCCGCGGCGCTCTTCGATCTGCAGCGCGAGCTCGGCGTACATCTCGGGCGTGGTGAATTCGCGCAGGTCTTTCGTGTCGCCCGCATCGAAAACCGCCTGCAGCCGGACGAACTGGACCTTCGCGTTGCGCTCGAAGCCCTCGACGTCGAAGCCGGCGGGAATCCGCGTGGCCTGCGCCTCGCCGGCGGCAGCGAAGGCGCCGGTGGAATGCACCGCCGGACCGGCCTGCGCGCCGGCCTGCACGGCGGAGTCGTCGGCCGAGTAGCGCACGGCGGCCTCGCGGCCCAGTTGCGACGCCGAGTAGCCGCCCTGGTACGCCGGCTGCGGTCCGGTGGACCCGCGACGCGACGCGAGCGCGCGGAACACGAGGACGGCGCCCACCACCAGCAACAGCATCAGCAGGACGGTGCCCATCGCTTCGCCCAGGCCGAGGTGGCTGGCCAGCGCCGCCAGCCCCAGGCCCGCGGCGATGCCGGCGAGCGGGGCGAGCCAGCGGTTGCCGGTCTGGCCGGGCGCCGCGCCGGGGCGCTGCGGCGCCTGCTGCGGAGCGGCCTGCGGCGGACGCGCATCGCGCTGGATCGGCGCGGTGGATTGCCGTCCGAAGGACTTGCCGCCGCCGAGCCGGCGGGCATCGGCCTCGGGGATGGCGAGCGACAGACCGGCGACGAGGACGACGAGGACGGAGAGCAGGCGAACGACGATCCGATTCATGAAGACTCCGAAACGGGCCGCAACGAGCGGCATCACGAGGGCCGAAGCCCGGGGAAGACCGACAGGGCCGGACGCTACAGTCGCGTGCCTTCGTGCAGCGCGACGACGCCGGCAGTGAGATTGTAGTAACGAACGCGGGAAAATCCCGCGTCTTCCATCATCTTCTTCAGCGTTTCCTGGTCCGGGTGCATCCGGATCGATTCGGCGAGATAGCGGTAGCTCGCCTCGTCGCCCGCCACGCGCGCGCCCAGCCAGGGCAGCACGTCGAAGGAATAGCGGTCGTACAGCGGCGCGAGCTCCTTGCGCACGCGCGAGAACTCGAGCACGAGCAGGCGGCCGCCCGAGCGCAGCACGCGATGCATCTCCGCCAGCGCGCGCTCCTTGTGCGTCATGTTGCGCAGCCCGAAGGCGACGCTGACCAGGTCGAAGTGCCCGTCGGGAAAGGGCAGCGCTTCGGCGTCGCACTGCACCGCTGGCTGCAGCAGGCCGTCGTCGATCATCCGATCGCGGCCGATGCCGAGCATCGATCCGTTGATGTCGGTGAGCCAGACCTCGCCGCGTCCGTGCAGGCGCCGCGCGAAGGCGCGCGAGAGGTCGGCGGTGCCGCCGGCCACGTCGAGCACGCGCATGCCGGGACGCACGTTGGCCTGCCCGATGGTGAACGCCTTCCACAGCCGGTGCAGGCCGCCCGACATCAGGTCGTTCATCAGGTCGTAGCGCGTGGCCACCGAATGGAACACGCCGGCGACGCGACGGACCTTCTCGCGCTCGTCGATCTCCTGGAAGCCGAAATGCGTCGTGCTCGACGGGCGCATCCGAGCGCTCGCTCAGTGTCCGGGGCGCTTCACGGACGACGACTGCATCGGCGACGTCGCCTCGCGGCTCGCGCCGGCCGCGTCCATGCGGGCCAGGTATTCGTGCCAGAGCCGATCGTGCGAATGCCCCAGGTAGTACAGGTAGTCCCAGGAATAGATGCCCGTGGAGTGGCCATCGCTGAAGCGCGGCTGCAGCGCGTAGTTGCCCACCGGGTCGATCGAATCGATGACGACGTCGGCCTTGCCGACCTGCAGTACTTCCTGGCCCGGCCCGTGGCCGCGCACCTCGGCCGACGGCGAATACACGCGCAGATACTCGAAGGGAAGCCGGAAATTGCGCCCGTCGGAGAACTCGAGTTCGAGCGCGCGGGAACGTTTGTGCACGACGATCTTCGTCGGCCAGGGAGTGGGAGAGTTCTTCAGACCGGCCATCGGTTTCGAGCTTTCGCTGACGCACCGGCGACGCGCGGTGCCTGCGGCCGATGGTACCGCGATTCGCAGGCACGCCCGCAGCCGATGCCGCGGTCACCGATGCCTCATTGACCTCGCCGAGCGATACCTCACCGATACGTCACCGGGACCCCGCTGACGGCTCACTGGCGGATATGCCGTCCGCTCTCCGTTCGCACCGACACGCGCTCGTATCCGCTGCCGGCATCGAGCACGCTGACGAAGCGGATCGCCACCTCGCTCCCCGCCTCGCGCAGCACGCCGGTATCGCCGCCGCGCGCGCGACCCGGCGCCAGCACGAGGCAGGGCAACTCGAAACTCGCGCCCAGCCCGCGCAGCAGCCACGCGTCCTCGAATGCGCTGTCGTCGTCGCCCACCCGCACGCTGACCGCGCGCGCCTCGCCCGCCCACAGGCGCACCACCAGCCAGTGCGCGCGCGAGGCGTGGCTCTGGCGCCCGGGCAACTGTTCGATCGCCTCGACGGTGCCGAGCGCGATCAAGCGGCGCGCTTCCTGCAGCGCTTCGGGTGCGTGCTCGACCGCCACCAGCGCACCGGGCGCGGTGCGCGGAACCGCGGACTCGCGCGCGATCACGGTACTGCCGTCGGGCCGATCGACCAGTCGCGTGGCGCACTCGCTCGGGTCGATTCCGTCGAGGTTCCCGGCCGCTTCGGCGGGAGCGCCGGCGAAGGCCAGCCGGATGATCGTGTTCTGCTCCCAACGGCCGTACTCGTAGCGCCCTTCGGCCTCGCGCTTCGGCGCGTTCGGCTTCGGCCGGGAAGCGGGCCGGCGTTCGGCCACGCCGGTCGTCGGCAGTCCGAAACGCAGGCGCACCGGCTGCGCTGCGGCCGATGCCGCCGGATGCGCGCCGGCGATGCGCGGCGTCGCTGCCGGCGACCAGCAGCGCTCGAGTTCCTCGAAAAGCCGCGCGACCTCGGCCTCGGGCAACGGCAATGCGGTCGCGCCGTCCGGCGAATCGCCTGCGCCGAACCACTGGCGGCGCCGATTCGCCAGCATCTGCGGAACGCGATGCGTGTCCAGGCGCACCGCATGAGCGGCAGTGAGGGCCAGCCGCGGGCCATGTTCGTTGTCGCGCGGCGCGCCCTTGTCGATCCGGTACCCGACCCGCGAAGCCAGGCGCGCCGCGAGGCGCTGCACCAGCTCGGCCTGCACGGCGGTGCGCGACGGCAGCGACGCGCATTCGAGCAGCAGCGGATAGACGAACAACGCGCGCGCGGTGCCGGGATGCACCAGCGGCACCTCGTCGGGCGGCGCTTCGTCCTGCGGTGCGCTTCGCCGCAGGCTGCGGGCCAGCACGCACAGTTCGTCCCAGTCCGCCTCCTGCGGAACGCAACGGTGGATCAACTGCAGCGCGACGATGCGCGACTGCGCATCGAGCGCTCGCGCCAGCGGCAGGAAGTCGGGGAAGCGGGCTTGCGCAACGGCGAGTCCGCCATTCGCGGCGGTGTCCGTCCCGTTCGCCTCTTCCGCGCGCGCGTCCTGCGCATGGAGGCGCTTGTAGAGATTGCGAAGCGCGTGCAGGCCGGCGAGCGCCGACTGCAGCAGCGGCCATTCGATGGGGCTGAAGGGAACGGGACGGCCGGCGAGCGGCTCGAGCGCAGCCATGATCGCCCGCCACTGCGCGACGCGCACCGGCTCGAGTGCCTCGACCAGGCCCCGCGGCCCGGCGTGCGCCGTAGCGGTGCAACGCTGCGACAGGCTCCCGAGCAGGCGGCCGATCGCGTCCAGGCGCGCGGCAGGCTGCGGCGAAAGGCCCGCCAGCCATGCATTCGCGCTTCGGGCATCGCCGACGACTTCGAGATCGGGATCGAATCCGACTTTCATCGCGCCGTCGTCGTGATCGGATCGCCCAGTGTCCGACAACGGCGAGCGCGCGGCGCGGAACGCGCGACCGCCGACGCGGAAGCGACGACGAACGGCGGGTCAGCGCCTATCGGCGGCGGGCGCCAGCGCGTCGGCGAACGCGCGCCGCAATCCGGCGAGATAGGCATCGAGCCGGGCGCGCACCGCCGCGCTGCGCACCCCCGCCTGTTCCGGCGCATCGTCGCGCGCCGCGGCCCACACCGGATTCGGGAAATGGCGATCGTCGCGCCAGCGGGGAATCACGTGCCAGTGCAGATGCGGCACCTGGTTCCCCAGGCTGGCGAGATTGATCTTGTCGGGCGCCAGCGTCGCGCGCTGCACCGACTCGACGCGCACGACCGCGTCGAGGAGTTCCCTGCGCGCGGCCTCGTCCAGGTCGCTCATCTCCGCCACGTGCGCGTTCCAGATCACGCGGGTGAATGCCGGATGGTCGGCATCGTCGACCAGAACGACACGCCATCGCGCGCCGCGCACGACGAGATGCCCGCCATCGGCGCGGCACAGCGGGCAGGACGGATCCGACGTCATCGGTCTTCTCTCCGTTCAGAAGAGGCTCGCGATCGACTGCCACCAGGCGTCGGGCACCCAGAGCAGCGCCGCCGTGGTCAGCGAATAGCGCGTGAGCTTGCCCAGCGCCATCCAGCCGGCGCTGGGCCAGAACGGCATGCGCAGCCAGCCCGCCACCGTGCACAGCGGGTCGCCGACCCCGGGAAGCCAGGCGAAGAACAACGCTTTCGGGCCGAGCGCCCGGAACCACTTCCAGTAGCGGGTCTCCTTGCCGCGCGCGAGCGCCTCGTGCGCACCGTAGCCGAGCCAGTAATCGACGATGCCGCCCAGCGTGTTGCCCACGGTGGCGACGGCGATCGTCGCCCAGAACAGCCCCGGGTTCAGCTTCACGAAGCCGAAGACCGCCGGCTCCGAGCCCAGCGGCAGCAGCGTCGCCGAAACGAAGGCGACGACGAAGATCGACGACAGCCCGTGCTCGGGCAGCGCGAACCAGTTGAGGGCCGAAGTCAGGGGCGAACTGAAGGCAGCTTCCATCCGGGGCGAGATCACGTCCTGGGTCCGGGCGGTAGAATTCGCCGCCATGCCGACCGATTATCTGAAGAGGATCCTGACCGCAAAGGTATACGACGTTGCGGAGGAATCCCGGCTCGAACTCGCCGACATCCTCTCGGACCGGCTGTCGAACCGCGTGCTGCTCAAGCGCGAGGACATGCAGGCCGTGTTCTCGTTCAAGCTGCGCGGCGCCTACAACCGGATGGCGCGGCTGCCCGCCGATACGCTGGCGCGCGGCGTCATCGCCGCCTCGGCGGGCAACCACGCGCAGGGCGTCGCGCTCGCCGCGCGCAAGCTCGGCTGCCGGGCGGTGATCGTGATGCCGGTGACGACGCCGCACGTGAAGGTCGATGCCGTGCGCGCGCTGGGCGGCGAGGTCGTGCTCACCGGCGACTCCTACAGCGACGCGGCAGCCGCCGCGCTCGAGCTGCAGCAGCGCGAATCGCTCGCCTTCGTGCATCCCTTCGACGATCCGGACGTGATCGCTGGCCAGGGGACGATCGGCATGGAGATCCTGCGCCAGCATCCGGGGCCGATCGAGGCCCTGTTCGTGCCGATCGGCGGCGGCGGCCTGGCCGCCGGCATCGCCTGCTACGTCAAGCAGGTGCGCCCCGAGATCCGCGTGATCGGCGTGCAGACCGACGACTCCGATGCGATGGCGCGCTCGATCGCCGCCGGCGAGCGCGTCGAACTGCACGACGTGGGGCTGTTCTCCGACGGCACCGCGGTGAAGAAGGTCGGCGCGGAGACCTTCCGGCTGTGCCGCGAGCTGGTCGACGACGTCGTCGTCGTCGACACCGACGCGATCTGCGCGGCCATCAAGGACGTGTTCCAGGACACGCGTTCGATCCTCGAGCCGGCGGGCGCGCTGTCGGTAGCCGGGCTGAAGGCCTGGGTCGCGCGCGAGGGCGTGAACGGGCGCACGCTGGTGGCGGTGACCAGCGGCGCGAACATGAATTTCGACCGGCTGCGCTTCGTCTCCGAGCGCGCCGAGATCGGCGAGAAGCGCGAGGCGATCTTCGCGGTGACCATCCCCGAGGAGCGCGGCAGCTTCCGCCGCTTCTGCTCGATCGTCGGTCCGCGCAGCGTCACCGAGTTCAACTACCGGATCGCCGACCCCACCGAGGCGCACGTCTTCGTCGGCATCCAGACCTCGCGCGCCGACGAGGGGCAGGAACTGGCGCGCGCCTTCACCGAGGCCGGCTTCCGGACGGTGGACCTCACCGAGGACGAGCTGGGCAAGCTGCACCTGCGCCACATGGTCGGCGGCAACTCGCCGCTGGCGCGCAACGAGCGGCTGTACAGCTTCGAGTTCCCCGAGCGGCCGGGGGCGCTGATGCGTTTCCTGTCGAGCATGAGCCCGAACTGGAACATCTCGCTGTTCCACTACCGCAACCATGGCGCGGACTACGGGCGCATCCTGGTCGGCATGCAGGTTCCGGCGCGGGACGACGAGAAGTTCGCCCGTTTCCTCGACACGCTCGGCTACCCCTATCGGGACGAGTCGAAGCACCCCGGCTACAGGCTTTTCCTCGGCGCACACGCGAACGGCGAAGTCCGTTAAAATTCAGCCAGTTATGGAACTGCTGACGCTCGGACTGAACCACCGGACGGCGCCGCTGCGCCTGCGCGAGCGTGTATCGTTCCCCGGCGAAGCCTTGCGCGGCGCGCTGGCCGACCTGCGCGCGCGGCTGCAACCGGCCGCGCCCGAAACGGCGATCCTCTCCACCTGCAACCGCACCGAGATCTACTGCGCCACGCCCGAGCCGGTGCAGGCGCAGGCGCGGATCGCCGAGTGGCTCGACGGGCGCCACGGCGAGTCCGACGGGCTGCAGTCGCACCTGTACGCGCTGCCGAACAACGAAGCCGTGCGACACGCGTTTCGCGTCGCCTCGGGCCTCGACTCGATGGTGCTCGGCGAACCGCAGATCCTCGGGCAGATGAAGGAGGCGATGCGCATCGCGCACGGCGAAGGCTCGCTCGGCTCGAACCTGCACCAGCTGTTCCAGCGCTCGTTCGCGGTGGCCAAGGAAGTGCGCACCACCACCGCCATCGGCTCGCAATCGGTGTCGATGGCCGCTGCCGCCGTGCGCCTGGCGCGGCGCATCTTCGAAGACCTGCACGAAACGCAGGTGCTGTTCGTCGGCGCCGGCGAGATGATCGAGCTGGCCGCCACGCACTTCGCCGCGCAGCATCCGAAGCGCATCGTCGTCGCCAACCGCACCGTCGAGCGCGCCAACCGCCTCGGGCAGCGCTTCGGCGCCGAGGCGCTGCGGCTGGCCGAGCTGCCCGACCGGCTCGACGAGTTCGACATCGTCGTCTCGTGCACGGCCAGCTCGCTGCCGATTATCGGCCTCGGAATGGTCGAGCGCGCCACGCGCGCGCGCCGGCGCCGACCGATGTTCATGGTCGACCTGGCGGTTCCGCGCGACATCGAGCCCGAGGTGGCGCGGCTGGACGACGTCTTCCTCTACACGATCGACGATCTCGGCCGACAGGTCGCGTCCGGCCAGGAGAACCGCCGTGCGGCGGTCGCGCAGGCCGAGGCCATCATCGAGACGCGGGTGGACGCGTTCATGCAGTGGATGCGCTCGCGCGAGGCCGTGCCGGCGATCCGCACGCTGCATTCGCGCGGAGAGTCGCTGAAGCGCGCGGAACTGGAACGCGCCAGGCGCGCGCTGGCTGCCGGCGAGAATGCCGACCGCGTGCTCGAGTCGCTCGCGCACGCGATCACCAGCAAGTTCCTGCATGGGCCCACCGTGCTGCTGCACGGCTCGGCCGCGCAGCGCGAGCAGCTGTTGCCGCTGATCGAGCAGCTGCTGCCCGAACGCGTCGCGCCCGTCGAGCGCACATCCGTCGAAACCGCCCTCGCCAGCCATCGCGTCGAGCGCGACCCATCGCGCTGAGGAAGCAAGCGCGATGAAGGCC
Organism: Burkholderiales bacterium; assembly: GCA_003576795.1. GTDB lineage: Bacteria > Pseudomonadota > Gammaproteobacteria > Burkholderiales > Burkholderiaceae_E > Zeimonas. The sequence continues at coordinate 4,949 of QEVN01000023.1, read as the reverse complement.
TCGATGCAGGCGAAGCTCGAGAACCTCGAGCGACGCCTGGCCGAAGTGAACCTGATGCTGTCGAGCGAGGGCGCCGCGCGCGACCTCGACGCCTTCCGCAACGCGGGGCGCGAGCACGCCGAGCTGTCGGAGATCGTCGACTGCTTCCACGAGTGGAAGCGCGCGATCGCCGACCGCGACACGGCCGAGCAGATGCGCGCCGACCCGGAACTGCGCGCTTTCGCCGACGAGGAAGCGACGGCGGCGCAGGCGCGTGCCGACGAGCAGACGCTGCGGCTGCAGAAGCTGCTGCTGCCGCGCGACCCCGACGACGAGCGCAGCGTCTTCGTCGAGATCCGCGCCGGCACCGGCGGCGAGGAATCGGCGCTGTTCGCCGCCGATCTGCTGCGCATGTACCTGCGCTTCGCGGAGCGCCAGCGCTGGCAGACGGAGATCGTCTCGGCCAGCGAGTCCGACCTCGGCGGCTACAAGGAGGTGATCGTGCGCATCGCCGGCGCCGGCGCGTATTCGCGCTTGAAGTTCGAGTCGGGCGGGCACCGCGTGCAGCGGGTTCCCGAAACCGAGGCGCAGGGACGCATCCACACCTCGGCGTGCACCGTCGCCGTGCTGCCCGAGGCCGACGAACTCGGCGAGATCGAGATCGACCCCGACGAGATCCGCGTGGACGTCTTCCGCTCCTCCGGCGCCGGCGGCCAGCACGTGAACAAGACCGAATCGGCGGTGCGGATCACGCACCTGCCCACCGGCATCGTCGTCGAATGCCAGGACGACCGCTCGCAGCATCGCAACCGCGATCGCGCGATGAAGGTGCTCGCCGCGCGGCTGAAGGACCGGCTCGCGAGCGAGGCGCAGGCGCGCGAGGCGGCACAGCGCAAGTCGCTGGTCGGCTCGGGCGACCGCTCCGAGCGCATCCGCACCTACAACTTCCCGCAGGGCCGCGTCACCGACCACCGCATCAACCTCACGCTGTATCGGCTGCAGCAGGTGATGGACGGCGACCTCGACGAACTGCTCGACGCGCTGTCGGCCGAGCACCAGGCGCGGCTGCTGGCCGAGCTGGGCGAAGACGCCGCGTGACGCCCGCCCTCCCGCGCAGTTGGGAGCGGCTGGTGCTGGGCTGTCCGCTGCCCCGGCTCGAAGCGCGCGTGCTGCTCGAGGCGGCCAGCGGGCGGCGCCGCGAATGGCTGATCGCGCACGGCGACGAGCCGGCCGACGAGCCGGCGGCCGCGGCTTTCGAGTCGCTCGCCCGCCGGCGCCTCGGCGGCGAGCCGATCGCCTATCTGGTCGGCGCGCGCGAGTTCGCGGGTCGCCGTTTCGCGACGACGCCGGCGGTTCTCGTCCCGCGGCCGGACACCGAGACGCTCGTCGGCTTCGCCCTCGCGCACGCTCCGGCACGAGGCCGCGTGCTCGACCTGGGCACGGGCAGCGGCGCGATCGCGATCACGCTCGCCTGCGAGCGGGACGACCTGCGCATCGTCGCGACCGACCGCAGCGAGGCGGCGCTCGCCATCGCGCGGCGCAACGCCGAGGCGCTGTGCCCGCGCGCGCTCGAAACGGGGCGGCTGGAACTGCGCGCCGGCGACTGGTGGAGCTGCATCGGCGACGGCGAACGCTTCGACCTCGTCGCGTCGAACCCGCCGTACGTGGCCGACGACGATCCGCACCTGCGCGAAGGCGACCTGCGCTTCGAGCCGCGCGACGCGCTCGCCGCCGGCGCCGACGGGCTCGATGCGCTGCGCGCGATCGTCCAGGGCGCCGCGCCGCACATCGCGCCGGACGGATGGATCGCGCTCGAGCACGGATACGAGCAGGGCGCAGCGGTGCGCGCGCTGCTCGCCGGCCGAGGCTGGCGGGAGGTGGCGACCCGGCCCGACGGGGCCGGCCGGCCGCGGATCACTTGCGCGCGACCCTTCCTATAGAATGGACGGCTGCATTGCGCCGGAAGCATCCGGCGCGCGAAGCGAAACGGAGGCCCGCCATGGACGCCAGAGCATTCATCGAGAAGACCGTCACCGAGAACCCGATCGTTCTCTTCATGAAGGGCACGGCGCAATTCCCGCAGTGCGGCTTCTCCGGACGCGCGATCCAGATCCTGAAGGCCTGCGGCGTGAAGAACCTCGTCACGGTCAACATCCTCGAGGACGAGGAAGTGCGCCAGACGATCAAGGAATACTCGAACTGGCCGACGATCCCCCAGCTGTACATCGGCGGCGAGTTCATCGGCGGCGCCGACATCCTCACCGAGATGTACGAATCGGGCGAGCTGCAGAAGATCATCCCGCAGGAAGCGCAGGCCTGATCGCGCGGGCCGCGCACGATCGCACCACCGGAATCCGCGCATGAAGCTGCTCGTCGCGATCGACGGTTCGGAGAACTCGCTGCGCGCCGCGCGCTTCGCCGCATCGCTGCTCGGGCAGTTGCGCGACCCCGGCTCGATCACGCTGATCAGCGTGCACGACGACGTCGCGCTGCGCAACGCCCGCCGCTTCGTCGGCAAGCAGGTGGTCGACGAATACCTGCGCGACCTCTCCGAACAGGACCTCGCCGGCGCGCGCGAGCTGCTCGACGGCCTCGAGATCGCGCACGACCAGATCATCCGCATCGGTGCGATCGCCAACGAGATCGTGCAGGCGGCCGACCCCGACCAGTTCGCCATGGTGGTTCTCGGCTCGAAGGGCCGAACCGGCCTGCGCGACCTGCTCATCGGCTCGGTCGCGCGCCGCGTCAGCGAAATCTCGCGCATCCCCGTGCTGCTCGTGAAATGAGGGGCGCTGCGCCGGGCCCCGACGAAAAGAAGAAGCCGACATGCTTTCGCTGATCATCGCCTGGATCGTCAATGCCGTGAGCCTGCTCGCGCTGGCCTGGCTGATGCCCGCCGTGCAGGTGCGCAGCTTCGGCACGGCGCTCGTCGCCGCGCTGGTGCTGTCGCTGCTGAACGCGCTGATCCGCCCGGTGCTGCTGATCCTCACGCTGCCGGTGAACCTGCTCACGCTGGGGCTGTTCACCTTCGTGATCAACGGCTTCCTGTTCTGGCTCGCCGCGAATTTCCTCGAAGGCTTCTCGGTGCGCGGCTTCTGGTGGGCCGTGCTCGCCGCGATCGTCTACAGCCTGATCAGCTGGGCGATCAGCGCGCTGCTGCCGGCAACGCGCCCGTAGCGCGTTCCACCACCCAGGAAACCGACGCGTCGAGCAGGCGCGTCACCGCGGCGTCGAAAGCCTTCACCGCGCCCGCGGCCGATTCCGTCGCCAGCGGCTCCTCCTCTTCGAAGCGCCGGCTGTCCACGGTGCGGTGACCCGCGCGATCGACGATGCGCGCGAACACCGATACGCGCGCCACGCCCGGTGGATTCGCGTCGTCGTGCAGCATCCGCTCGAGTTGCAGCTCGACGAGCCAGTCTCCGCGCACGGCTCCCGACAGCGTCGCGACGTCGCGAAAGACGCCGGCGCCGGCGAGGCGCCGCACGAAGAGCCTGCCGAGCTGTTCGGCGGGCCGCTCGCTCCAGCTCGCGAGCTGGTAGTAGGCAAGCGCGCCGGGCGTCCGGCTGTAGACGATCGACGTCGAATCGTAGAAGCCGTTCTCCGAAGACCACCCGACGAGGACGACGAGATCGAGCGGCGCGCTCGACGCCGGCTTCGCACGGCCGAGATCGTGCAGCTCGTAGCTGAGACGCGCCGGCGCATCGCGGCCGATGCTCACGCACCCGGCGAGCGGCGCGGCGCAGGCCGCGAGCAGCAGCGCGCGACGCCGTCGCGACGATGCCGGGCGGTTCAAGGCAGGTGCTCCCCGGGGCCCAGCTGCTGCGGCGAAGGCCCGAGCAGCGCCGAACGCGGATCGCGCAAGCCATCGGCGGCGCGCGACAACTGCTCGGCGCTGCGGCGCAGTTCGCGCGCGGTGGCCTGCAGTTCGCGCGTGCCGTTGTCGGCTGCCGACCCGAGCCGCTGCGACAACCGGGCCGTTGCGCCTTCGAGCGCCTGCGCCGAATGCGTGATCGCTTCCAGCGCCGTGCTTCCCTGCTGCACGAAGGGGCCGAGCTGGCGGACGAGGTCGGTGCCCTGCGCCGTGAAGCTCGCCAGCGAATCGGAGACGCGCCGGCTCGCGTCGCGGATCGACGAGGTCGCCTGCACGACGCCGTCGATCGCCCGGTCGGCGCGCGCCAGCCGCGCCTCGAGGCCTTCGGCGAGCTGGCGCACCGCGACGACGGCGCCGATCAGCTGCTCGCGATTGCGCTCGTCGAGCAGCGCCTGCACGTTGTCGAGCGCGGCTTCGCCGCTCACCGCGAGCCGGCTCATCGCGCCCGCGATCTGCTCGAGGTCCGACGTGCCCTCGGGAATCACCGGATAGCGCTCGCCCGGACGTACTGCCGCCAGCTCGGGCCCCGGCGTTCCCGGCGTCTGCAGATCGATGCGGGCGACGCCGGTGACGAGGTTGCGCCCGACCACCGCGCGCGTGTTCACGCTGACCGGGGTCTCGCGATCGACCCGCACGACGACGTCGACGCGGTTGATGTTCTCGCGCGAGATCGAGTATTCCTGCACGCGGCCGACCTTCACGCCGCGCATGTTGACGTCGCTGCCGATCTGCAGGCCTTCGAGCGACTGCTTCTCGAAATGGATGGCGTAGTAGCGGAAGTCGTCGGCCGATCCGATGCCCGACAGCCACGCGTAGCCGAAGACCATGATGGCGGCCAGCGCGAGTACGACCGCGCCGACGAGGGTATAGCGGGATTCAGGCTCCATCGCTTGCGCTCCGCGGAAGGGGCGGGGCCATTCTACGGCCGTCGAACCAGCCGCGAATCCATTCGTCGTCGGAGCGCGCGAGTTCCGCCGGCGCTCCGTCGGCGACGATGCGTCCGCCGCGCAGCACCACCATGCGCTGCGTGATGGTGAGGATCGTGTCGATGTCGTGCGTGACGAGCACGATCGTGATGCCCAGGTCGCGGTTCAGCGAC
>QEVN01000206.1 GCA_003576795.1 Burkholderiales bacterium | reverse complement strand
AACCACGCGTACCACCTCGGGCCGCTCGACATCGAGCAGGTGCAGCAGTTCGGCCTTCATCCGCGCATGCCCGGCCGGCGTCATGTAGTTGCGCGCGCCAGCCGGCAACGGCGAAGGCTCGAGCAGCTCGTCGTCGTCTTCGGGTGCGTCTTCGCGGACGAAGGCCTTGCTCATCGTGACCGAATTCCTCCACCGTTCGCGGGTTCTGGCCGAAGATAGCGCATCGGGATTGCCCACCCGGGCCGACCGCTTGTCGAGGAGTGCGCGATGGACGATCGCAGGAAGCTTCGCCGCTATCTCGCGCTCGTGCACCATGCCGAGGACGCGCTCGAGATGTCGCTGCAGGCGCCCGCGGCGCCTGCCCCCGCCGAGGCCGTGGCGGCGCTCGACGACCTCCTGCGCGACGTCGCGCCGGCCGTCGCCGAGATGGGCGCGGGGGCGGCCGATCCGGAAGAGGTGCGACGGCTGCTGGCCGGCTGGGTGCATTAGGGCCGACCGAGGCCCCGCTCAGCTCCCCGCCACCGCCATCTCGCCGATCAGCACCGATCCGGTGCGCTTCGTGCCGCGCGTGATCTCGTCGGCGCCCACCGCCGCGATCCCGCCGAACATCTCACGCAGGTTCCCGGCGATCGTGATCTCCTCCACCGGGTGCGCGATGCGTCCGTCTTCCACCCAGAAGCCGCTCGCGCCGCGCGAATAGTCGCCGGTGACGTAGTTCACGCCCTGCCCCATCAGGTCGGTGACGAGCAGGCCGCGGCCGAGCTTGCGCAGCATCGCTTCGAAGGAATCTTCCGGGCGGGTCTCCCGGCTCGCGAAGCGCAGGTTGTGCGAGCCTCCCGCGTTTCCCGTCGTGCGCATGCCGAGCTTGCGCGCCGAGTACGTCGACAGGAAATAGCCTTCGATCACGCCGCGCTCGACGACGTTCCTGCGTTGCGTGGCCACGCCCTCGCTGTCGAAGGGCGCGCTGCCCAGTTCGCCGGGAAGGAACGGATCCTCGACGATGTCCAGGTGCTCGGGAAACAGCCGCTGCCCGAGCGAGTCGACGAGAAAGCTCGAATGCCGGTACAAGGCGCCGCCGCTGGCCGCCTGCACGAAGTGCCCGAGCAGTCCGCAGGCGAGCGGCGCTTCGAAGAGCACCGGCACGCGCTGCGTGGCGATGCGCCGGGCGCCGAGCCGCGACAACGCGCGCTCGGCGGCGTAGCGGCCGAGCGCCTGCGGATCGGCCAGGCGATCTGGGTTGCAGTTCGACGAATACCAGTCGTCGCGCTGCATCTCGCGTCCGTGCCGGGCGATCGGCGAGCAGGAGATCGTATGCCGGCTGTGGCGATAGTCGCCGCTGAAATCGCGCGTGTTGGCGAGCACGAAGTGCCCGTGGCTCACCGACACCGACGCGCCGTCCGAGTTGCGGATGGCGGGCGAGGTGTCGAAGGCCGCACGCTCGATGCGCTGCGCGAGCGCGACTGCCTGCTCGGCATCGATCGGCCACTCGTGGAAGAGCCGCGGGTCTTCGGGATCGCGGGCCAGCGTGTCTTGGTCGGGCAACCCGGCGCAAGGGTCTTCCGCCGTGTGACGCGCGATCTCCCACGCGGCCTTCACGGTCTCGCGCAGCGCTTGCGGGGAGAAATCGGTGGAGCTGGCGTGTCCGCGACGCTGGCCGACGTAGACGGTGACGCCGATGCCCTTGTCGCGATTCTGCTCGATCGTCTCGATGCGACCCTTGCGCACGTTCACCGACAGACCGCTGCTCTCCGAGGCCTCGACCGCTGCGTCGCTCGCGCCGAACTCGCGCGCGAAGGCCAGCACCGAATGGGCGATCTCGCGCAGCGCGCCTTCGTCGTACTCGAACATGTCGCGGTTATCATAACAGCGACCGTTCGACGCGCCCTTCATGCATTTCCCCGACGAGAAGCCCAGCAAGACGCAACGCAAGCGCGAGATGCACGAACTGCAGGCGCTCGGCGAAAGTCTCGTCGCTCTCGACGACGAGGAGCTCGATCGCCTGCCGATCGACGAGCGGCTGGCCGACGCGGTGCGCGAAGCGCGCGGCACCCGCAGCCACGAGGGCCGGCGCCGGCAGCTGCAATTCATCGGGCGCCTGATGCGCGCAGTCGACGCCGACGCACTGCGCGCGGCGCTCGCGGAGATACGACGATGAGCACCACCACGAGCACGACGGCGGACCGATCGCACGCAGCGCCGAAGATCGGTCTCGTCTCGATCAGCGACCGCGCCTCGCAGGGCGTCTACGCCGACCAGGGCGTTCCCGGCCTGCAGCAGTGGCTGGCTTCCGCGCTCGTCGGCGCTTGGCAGCCGGTGCTTCGCCTGATCCCCGACGAGCGCGAGACGATCGAACGCACGCTCGTCGAACTGGTCGATCGCGAGGGCTGCGCGCTCGTCCTCACCACCGGCGGCACCGGGCCGGCGTTGCGCGACGTCACGCCCGAGGCCACGCTGGCCGTCGGCGATCGCGAGATGCCCGGCTTCGGCGAGCAGATGCGCCAGGTGAGCCTGCATTACGTGCCCACCGCGATCCTCTCGCGCCAGGTCGCCGTGGTGCGCGGCCAGGCGCTGATCATCAATCTGCCGGGCCAGCCGAAGGCGATCCGCGAGACGCTCGAAGGCGTGCGCGACGCCGACGGCAAGGTGCTCGTGCACGGGGTCTTCTCCGCCGTTCCGTACTGCCTCGACCTTCTCGGCGGGCC
>QEVN01000205.1 GCA_003576795.1 Burkholderiales bacterium | reverse complement strand
GGAACGCCATGCCCCACGGCGACTCGAGGCCGCTGGCGAAGGTGCGCAACTGCAGCGGTTGCCGGGCGGCCGCTTCGTCGACCGACGAAGGGTCCACCGAGGCGAGCGCGGCGCAGGTCGCTGTCGAAAGCGCGAGGCACGTCGTTGCGCGCAGGCCGAGGCGGGGGACGGGCGACGCCGAGAGCCATCGGCGAAGCCGCGGGGAGAGGGCAAGGGGCATCGCGATACCTGTCCCGTGCAAGACCGTTCCGATCTCACCGGAACCTATCAGCCCGGAAGCGTCGGCATGCGCAAAGCCCGACCGCCCCCAGGGGGCAGGGCCCTCGAGCGCGCCTCAGATCAGCACGATGTCGTACTGCTCCTGCCCGTACACCGGCTCCACCTGCAGCGAGATGCGCTTGCCGATCGCATCTCCCAGCGCGGCGAGCGGCTGCGCCTCTTCCTCGAGGAAGAGGTCGACCACCTGCTGCGAGGCGACGATGCGGAACTCCTTCGGCTCGAACTGCCTCGCCTCGCGCTGGATCTCGCGCAGGATCTCGTAGCAGACGGTGCGCGCGGTCTTCACCAGCCCCTTGCCTTCGCAGGTGGGGCAGGGCTCCATCAGCTGGTGCGCGAGCGACTTGCGCGTGCGCTTGCGCGTCATCTCGATGAGGCCGAGCGAGGTGAAGCCGTTCACGCCAGAGCGCGTGCGGTCGCGCGCGAGCGCCTTGCGCAGCTCCTGCAGCACCTGGTCGCGGTGCTCGCCGCTCGTCATGTCGATGAAGTCGATGACGATGATGCCGCCCAGGTTGCGCACGCGCAGCTGCCGCGCGATCGCGTGCGCGGCCTCGAGGTTCGTGCGGAAGATCGTGTCGTCGAAGTTGCGACCGCCGACGTATCCGCCGGTGTTGACGTCGATCGTCGTCAGCGCCTCGGTCTGGTCGATGATCAGGTAGCCGCCCGACTTCAGGTCCACGCGCCGGGACAGCGCGCGCGCGATCTCGTTCTCGATGTTGTGCATCTCGAAGATCGGCCGCTCGCCCGCATAGGGCCGCAGCCGCTCGCGCATCGACGGCATGTAGGCGGCGGCGAAGTCGGCCAGCTCGGCGAGGGCATCGGGCGAGTCGACGAGGATCGACGTCGTCTCGTCGGTGGCGATGTCGCGCAGCACGCGTTGCGCCAGGCTCAGCTCCTGGTACAGCATGGCCGGCGCGCTGCGGCGGCGGCTTTCGTCGAGAATCTCGCGCCAGCGCCGGCGCAGGTACGCGACGTCGGCGGCGAGGTCTTCGTCGCTCGCGTCCTCGGCCGAGGTGCGGACGATGAAGCCGCCTTTCTCGTCCTCGGGGATGAGCTTCTGCAGCCGGGCGCGCAGCGCCTGTCGTTCGGCCTCGTCCTCGATGCGCTGCGAGACGCCGATGTGCGGGTCCTGCGGCAGGTAGACGAGCATGCGGCCGGCGATGCTGATCTGCGTGGACAGGCGCGCGCCTTTCGTGCCGAGCGGATCCTTGATCACCTGCACGAGCAGCGGCTGGCCTTCGAACAGCACCTTCTCGATCGGCGCCGGCGGATTGCCGCCGTTCGGGCCGCTGCGCGACTGGAAGACGTCGGCCACGTGCAGGAAGGCCGCGCGCTCCAGGCCGATGTCGAGGAATGCCGACTGCATGCCGGGAAGCACGCGCGAGACGCGGCCGAGACAGATGTTGCCGGCGAGCCCCCGCGTGCTGGCGCGCTCGATGTGCAGTTCCTGGATCGATCCCTGCTGAACGACGGCGACGCGCGTCTCGTGCGCAGAGTGGTTGACCAGGATCTCTTCGGTCATCGGGAGCCGGCGCCGCGCAGCAGCCGGGCGGTCTCGTACAGGGGAAGACCCATGATACCGGAGTGACTGCCCTCGATGCGCCGCACGAAGCGCGCGGCCTCGCCCTGGATCGCGTAGGCGCCCGCCTTGCCGAAAGGCTCGCCGCCGGCGACGTACTCGTCGATCTCCCGCGGCCGCAGGCGCGCGAAACTCACGCGCGAGACCTGCGTGGCGAGGCGCTCGCGCCGCGCCGTCGCCACCACGACCGCGGTCAGCACGCGATGCGTGCGTCCCGACAGCTCGCGAAGCATTCGCCGCGCGTCGTCGGCGTCGGCCGGCTTGCCGTACATCCGGCCGCCGATCGCCACCGTGGTGTCGCTCGCCAGCACCGGCGCATCGGCTTCGCCGCGACGGAGCAGCCGCGCACGGGCCGCGGCCGCCTTCGCCCGCGCGACGCGCTCGACGTAGCGCGTGGGCGATTCGCCCGGCAACGCGATCTCGAGCGCTTCGTCGTCCTCGTCGTCGTCGGAAAGGAGCAGCCGGAAGCGCACGCCGATCTGTCGCAGCAGTTCCTGGCGGCGCGGACTGCGGGAGGCGAGCCAGACGAAATCGGCGGGTTCTCCCGACGGCGCCGGTGCTCCGTCCATCGCAGCCGTCATCGCGAGCCCGCGCTGCCGCGGTGGTACGGATGTCCGCTGCCGATCGACCACGCGCGAAACAGCTGCTCGGCGAGCACGACGCGAACGAGCGCATGCGGCAGCGTGAGGCTGGACAGCCGAAGCTTCTCGTCGGCCTCTTCGAGCAGCGACCGGTCCAGTCCGTCGGGACCTCCGATCACGATCGCCACCGGTCGTGCATCGCGCTGCCATTCGCGCGTGCGTCGCGCGAAGGCGATCGAGTCGTCGTCGGCGCCGCGCTCGTCGAGCGCAACGAGGCGCGCGCCTTCGGGCAGCGCCGCGCGGATGCGCAC
>QEVN01000204.1 GCA_003576795.1 Burkholderiales bacterium | reverse complement strand
GGCGAGGCGTTCGCGCTCGCGCGTGCGCGCCTCGTCGAGCAGCGCCTGCAGCGGATCGATCGGCACCGCCGGGTACAGGTCGATGACCAGGCGATGCCGGTACGCGCCCGCCGGCGCGAGCGCGAACACCTGCGGCAGCACCTCGCTCTTCAGGTCGAAGACGATGCGCGCGACGTGCGGGCGGTTCTGGCCCACGCGCACGCGTTCGATGTAGGGGTCGTCGGGCTGGATCTTCGCGACGAGATCGCGCAGCGCGAGATCGATCTCCAGACCCTCGAGGTCGACGACCAGCCGCGGCGGATCGGACAGTTGCAGCTGCGTCGACTTCAGCGGCCGGTCGAGCTCGAGCGTCACGCGCGTGTAGTCGCGCGCGGGCCAGACGCGCACGGCATGGATCGACGAGGCGCTCGCCACGCGGACGTCGAGCGCGAGCAGCGCGCCGGCGCCGAGCTTCAGCAGCGTTCGTCGGTCGGGGCCAGCGCCTTCAGGCACGCGCGTCCCCGCTCGGTGCCGGCCACCGCTTCGACGATGCGTTCCTCGCCGGCCGTGTCCCCGGCGAAGCGCAGGAACAGGTGCAGATCGGGCGCGGGCAGCGTACCGGCCGCACGCTCCGGCCATTCGACGATCGCGACGTTCGGCGCCCCGATGAATTCCTCGAAACCCGCATCGAGCCAGTCCTGCCCGGAATCGAATCTATAGAAATCAAAATGATACAGTCGAAACTTCGACAGATCATAAGATTCGAGCAACGAAAAGCTCGGACTTTTCACGCGACCGCCGAAACCGAGCGCTCGCAGCAGCGCGCGCACGAAGGTGGTCTTGCCGGCACCCAGGTCGCCCGACAGGTACAGCACGAAGCCCGGCGCGAGGCGAGGCGCCAGGCGCCGGGCGAGCGCTTCGGTGGCGCGCGCATCCGGCAGGTGCAGCGCGAGCGGGTCGGGGCAGGACACTAGAATCGGCGGATGCAGGCGGGGGACGGGGCAACGACGTTGCCGGACATCGAGGCGCTGCGCGGCTGGGCGCGCGAGCTGGGTTTCGCGTCGCTGGGCGTGGCCGACGTCGATCTGTCGAGCGCCGAACCGGGGCTGCAGGCGTGGCTCGACGCCGGCTTTCACGGCGAGATGGATTATATGGCCCGCCACGGGACGAAGCGGGCGCGTCCGGCCGAACTGGTGAGCGGCACCGTCCGCGCGATCATGGTCGCGCTCGAGTACGCGCCGCACGACCCCGGCTGGCTGGGGGCGGCGCGCGCCGCGCTCGCCGACGACCGGCGCGCCTACGTCTCGCGCTACGCGCTGGGCCGCGACTACCACAAGGTGGTCCGCGCGCGCCTGCAGCGGCTCGCCGATCGCATCCAGGCGCAGGTCGGCGCCTTCGGCTATCGCGTGTTCTGCGATTCGGCGCCGGTGATGGAGGTCGAACTGGCGCGGCGCGCCGGAATCGGCTGGCGCGGCAAGCACACGCTGCTGATCGACGCGCATCGCGGGTCCACCTTCTTTCTCGGCACGATCTACACCGACCTCGAACTGGCCTGCGGCGAAGCCGGCGACGAGCACTGCGGCGCCTGCGTGCGCTGCATCGAGGCTTGCCCGACCGGCGCGATCGTCGCGCCGTACCGGGTCGATGCGCGCCGCTGCATCTCCTACCTGACGATCGAGCACAAGGGCGCGATCCCCGAGGAGCTTCGGCCCGCGATCGGAAACCGCATCTACGGCTGCGACGATTGCCAGTTGGCGTGCCCGTGGAACCGCTTCGCCCGGCCGGCGGCGCTGGGCGACTTCGCCGCCCGCGAGCGGCTCGACGAGGCCTCGCTCGTCGAGCTCTTCGCCTGGAGCGCGCAGGAGTTCGACGAGAAACTCGCCGGCTCGCCGATCCGGCGCATCGGCCACGAGCGCTGGCTGCGCAACCTGGCCGTCGCGCTGGGCAACAGCGGCGGCGGCGACGCGATCGTCGCCGCGCTGCGTACGCGCGCCGACGACCCGTCGGCGCTGGTGCGCGAGCACGTGCGCTGGGCGCTGCAGCGGCTCGGCGCGCCGATGTCCGACGCGCTGGACGCGCCGAAGCCTGCGGGCGACGTGATCGCGCAGGCCGCTTCGGTCCACAATAGCGACTGAGAGCAACCATCGCCAGGAAACCGGAACCCGTGCGCGCCCCGAAAGTCATGACCCGGACATTCCTCGCGAACCTCGCGCTGTTCCACGAGCTGGGCACCGACGATCTCGACCGGATCGCGGCGGGCACGACCGAGCTGCGCATCCCGAAGGGGCGCATCCTGTTTCGCCGGGGCGAGCCCTGCGTGGGCTTCCACGTCGTCGTCTACGGTCGCGTGAAGCTCGGCTTCGTGTCGCCGCAGGGCACCGAGAAGGTCATCGAGATCCTCGGACCGGGCCAGTCCTTCGGCGAGGCGGCGATGTTCCTCGATCGACCGTATCCGGTGAACGCCGAATGCCTGGCCGACTCGCTGCTGCTGCACATCTCGAAGGCGACGCTCGACGGCGAGCTGATGCGCGACCGGCGCCTGGCACGGATGATGCTCGCCGGCCTGAGCCGGCGGCTGGTCGGCCTGGTGCACGACGTCGAGGCCTACTCGTTGCGCTCGGGCATGCAGCGCGTGATCGGCTACCTGCTGCGCGACATCGAGCAGCAGGCCGAACCGGCGGCGCCGATCCGCATCGTGCTCGATACGAGCAAGGGCGTCATCGCGTCTCGCCTGAACCTCACGCCGGAGCATTTCTCGCGCATCCTCGGCGAGCTGAGCCACGAGAAGCTGATCACGGTGAAGGGCGCCGAGATCATGATCCTCGACCCGGAGCGGCTGCGCGCGTTCCTTGCATAA
>QEVN01000203.1 GCA_003576795.1 Burkholderiales bacterium | reverse complement strand
GCAAATGCTCGCCGTGGCACCGCCACGGCTGCGCTTTGCGCCTTGATTGCGCGCTTTTTTCGGGCTCACGCGGGGACGATCGTAGTGTGAACAGGCCCTCAAGCGGGCGCGTCGTTCGCTCGCGTCGCCGGCATGAACGCGAGCACCGACGACCGGCCGAGGCGAGGGCGCATCCGCATCGGCCTCTCCGGCTGGACCTACGCGCCCTGGCGCGGCGTCTTCTATCCGGAGAAGCTGAAGCAGGACGAGGAGCTGTCGTACGCGGCGAGCATCTTCGACTCGATCGAGATCAACGGCACGTTCTACCGGCTGCAGCAGCCGGCGAGCTTCCAGCGCTGGCACGACGAGACGCCCGAGGATTTCGTGTTCTCGGTGAAGGCGCCGCGCTACATCACGCACGTGCGACGCCTGCGCGAGGTCGAGACGCCGCTGGCGAATTTCCTCGCCTCGGGCCCGTTGCTGCTCGGCGAGAAGCTCGGTCCGCTGCTGTGGCAGTTTCCGCCGTTCCTGCGCTACGACCCGCCGCGCTTCGAGGCCTTCTTCGCGATGCTGCCGCACGACACCGAACACGCGGCGAGGCTCGCGCGCACGCACGACGAGCGCATCGCCGGCGACGACGGCATCCCCGCCGGAGCCGCTCGTGCGCTGCGCCATGCGATCGAGATCCGCCATGAGAGTTTTCGCGACCCGGCGTTCATCGAGTCGTTGCGCCGGCATCGCGTCGCGCTGGTGTGCGCCGATACGGTGAGCTGGCCGCGATTGATGGACCTGACCGCCGACTTCGTCTACTGCCGGTTGCACGGCTCCGAGGAGCTGTACGTCAGCGGCTACGACGACGCGTCGCTCGATGCGTGGGCGCGACGCGTGCTCGCCTGGGCCGAAGGCGGCGAGCCCGAAGACGCCGAGCGCGTCCTGCCGGCGTTGGCGTCGTCGCCCGCCGGGGCGCAACGCGGCCGGGACGTGTTCGTCTATTTCGACAACGACGTGAAAGTGCGCGCACCGGCCGACGCGGACTCGCTCGTCGCGCGCGTATCCAGTTCGAAGACGACGAAGGCTCCGCTGCGGTAGACGAGCGTCGCGCCCGCCACGTCGGTCTGCCGGTTGCCGATGAAGGGCAGCAGCCGGGCGGCCAGCGTTTCGCCGGAGGCTTCGTCGGTGAGCGCGACCGCGCGCAGCGGCTGCCCCTCGCGCGGCAGCACCGTGTAGGCCGGGAAGGCGTTCGTGCTCATCCAGTCGCGCACCTGGCGGATCGCCTCGTGCGAAGGGCCCATTCCCGGCAGGTCGCGAAAGGCGACGCCGATGCGCGCCGGATCGATCGCGCCCAGGAGCAGCGCGTCGCGCACGTGCAGCACGAGGACGGCCGGTCGCCCGCCGGCGAGTTCGCGCAGCGTGGCCATGCCGCTGGTTTCGTCCGACAGCAGCGCATCGACGAAGCGGTGGAAACGTTCGCGCTCGGCGGCGAACGCGTCCTTCGCCCCGGAGTCGGCCGCTGCGTCGGCGGCGAAGAAGTCGCGATCGATCGCGGCGATCGAATCGCGCTGCGCCTGCCAGCGCGCAGGAACGATCAGCGGCTCGCCCAGGTGGCGATCGAAGATCACCGGTGCGCCGGCAAGCAGCCGTAGCGCGCGGGAGGTGTCCCACCATCCGAGCACGACGCCGTCCGGCGGCAGGTGCCGGCGGATCGCATCCGCCACCTTGAGCAGCTCGCCCGGTTGCGGCAGCAGCGTGAGGAAGGGCTCGTCGACGCGCGCGCGCCAGTCGAGCAGCACCGGCCCCGCGTCGGAGCGGGCGAGCACGAATTCGGCGGCGGCATCGCCGCTGTCGCCGAGCACGATGCGGCCCTGTTCGAGCGCGATGCCGCGCTCGGCGAGGGCCCGGATCGGCTGCGCCTGCCCGTCGGAGAGCGCTGCATCGACGACGTAGCGATAGGGTGCGGGCGAATCGGCCGGCGCTCGCCAGAGCAGGGCAGCGGCGGCGGTCGCCGCGGCGCCGGCGCCGAGCAGCGCGAACGCTGCGATCGGCCTTCGGCGCCGCGTCGCGTGCGGCACGGCATTCGGCTCGTGCATCGCCGTCACCGGCCCTTGCCACTCGATCCGGCGTTACCCGAGCGTGCGCCTTCCAGCTTGCGCAGGCGTTCGGTGAGCGCGGCCTTCTCGCGCAGCATCGTGTCGGCCTCGTTGATGATCGTCTGGTCGCGGATCAGGTCCGACCATCCGGCCGAGTACGTCCAGCCGCCCGGGTTCACGTGCAGCAGTGCCTTCATGTGCTGCGCGACGTGCTGCTCCCACATCTCGGCGAAGGTGCGATCGACGATCGTCGGGTTGTTGCCCTTCGACAGGAAGAGCGAATAGAAGCCGCCCGCCGCGTCCTTCTCGGGCTCCGGCGGCGCGGGCCGGTTCGTCTTCTGCCCGACCATCAGGCCGTCGTCGTAGAGCTTCTGCACCACCTTGCGCGACTGCTCGACCAGTTCCATCCCCTGGACGATGCCCTTGTCGGCCATCTCGAGATAGGTCTTCGCGAAGCGCGGCGAATGGCATTGCGAGCAGGTGCCGATCCAGGCCTTCTGCCGATCCTGGAACCATTGATGGCCGAGGTTGTCGGCGATGTTCTTGAACGGCAGAAAGGCCCAGCGCACCTTGCGCACGACGTTGTGGCTGTACTTGCCGTTGTATTCGAAGTGGCAGCTCTGGCAGGTGGGCGCCGTCTGTCCGCCCTTGTCCATCGCGTCCTGCAGCCGCGCGTGCCAGTTCCACTGCTCGCCGTGCGTCTGGTACACGGTGCCGTGCTTCGACGTCATGTAGTTCTCGTACTCGTTGTGGTCGACGCCGTTGTGGCAGGTGGCGCACGCCTGCGGCTTGCGCGCCTCCAC
>QEVN01000202.1 GCA_003576795.1 Burkholderiales bacterium | reverse complement strand
ATAGCCGCGATGATCCGCACGCTGCTCTCGGGCGACTATCCGCGCAGCCGCTTCGTGGCCGCGATCCTGGTCGCGATCGTGCTCGCGCTGCTGCTCGTGCCTTTCGTGTTCCCCGGAGCGCGCTCGCTGTCGGTGGCGGCCAAGGTGCTCGTCTTCGTGCTGCTGGTGGCGAGCTACGACCTGCTGCTCGGCTACACCGGCATCGTCTCCTTCGCGCACACGATGTTCTTCGGCATCGGCGCCTACGGCGTGGCGATCGCCAGCACGCGGATGGGGCCGGGCTGGGATGCGATCGCCGTCGGCCTCGTGCTCGCGCTCGCGCTGTCGGCGCTGCTCGCCTTGGCGATCGGCCTGTTCAGCCTGCGCGTGAAGGCGATCTTCTTCGCGATGATCACGCTCGCCGTCGCGGCGGCGTTCCAGACGCTCGCCTCGCAGCTGTCGGAATTCACCGGGGGCGAGGACGGCCTGAGCTTCAAGGTGCCCGAGGTGCTGCAGCCGTCCTTCGAGCTGTTCGAGGACACCGTGCTCGGCGCGTCGATCGACGGACGCTTCCTCACCTACTACCTGCTGTTCTTCTCGGTGCTCGCGCTGTTCCTCGTGCTGCTGCGCATCGTCAACTCGCCCTTCGGGCGCGTGCTGCAGGCGATCCGCGAGAACGACTTCCGCGCCGAGGCGATCGGCTACCGCACGGTGGTCTTCCGCACGGTGTCCACCGTGCTCGGCGCGCTGTTCGCCACGCTCGCCGGCGCGCTGCTCGCGATCTGGCTGCGCTACAACGGCCCCGACACCTCGCTGTCCTTCGAGATCATGCTCGACATCCGCGGCGCTCTTCTCGCCCGATCGCTGGCTGCTGTGGCTCGGGCTGCTGTTCGTGCTGTCGGTCTACTACTTCCCCACCGGCATCGTCGGCCGGCTGCGCGCGCGGGCGATCGCGCGGACGTCGCGATGAGC
The DNA here is from genome assembly GCA_003576795.1 of Burkholderiales bacterium. Classification (GTDB taxonomy): domain Bacteria; phylum Pseudomonadota; class Gammaproteobacteria; order Burkholderiales; family Burkholderiaceae_E; genus Zeimonas. The sequence continues at coordinate 2,773 of QEVN01000202.1, read as the reverse complement.
GCGGCCGCTCCGTCGGTGCGGCTGGTCCATGCCGGCGCGCTGTCCACGGTGACGCTGGCGCGCGCCTCGATGCGCAACGCGCTCGTGCCGGACCTGCTGCTCGACCTGTGCGTCTCGCTCGAGGAGATCGGCCGGCGCGACGAGACGCGCGTCGTGATGCTGGCGGCCGAAGGCGCGTCGTTCTCGGTGGGAGGCGACCTGCGCCGCTTCGCGCGCGAGATGCAGGGCGCGGCGCTGGCGAGCTATTCGGCCGAATACGCCGGGCTGTTGAACCAGGCGATCGTGTCGCTGCTGCGCCTGCCGCAGCCGGTCGTCGGCGCCGTGCACGGAACGGTGGCGGGCGCGGCGATCGGGCTCGTGCTCGGCTGCGACGTCGTCGTCGCCGCGCACGATTGCCGCTTCGATCCGCAATACGCGCGCGCGGGGTTCACGCCGGACGGCGGCTGGACGGCGCTGCTGCCGCAGGTGGTGGGGCGCCGGCGCGCCTCGGCGTGCCTGCTGCTCGATCGCGCATTGCCCGCCGACGAGGCGCTCGCCTGCGGGCTCGTCACGCAACTGGCCGAGGCCGAGCGCGTCGCCGCGCTCGCGCACGAGATCGCGCTGCGCATCGCTGCGGCGCCGGGCACGACGATGCGCGAAGGAAAGCGGCTGCTCGCGGGCGACCTGGACGCCGTCGAGCAGGCGCTCGAAGCAGAGCGCGAACGCTTCGTCGCCACCGTGGGCGGCGCCGACGCGCGCGAAGGCGTCGCGCGCTTCCTGCGCTTCCGCGCATACCCGGACGCCTGAGCGCGTCGACTGCGCCGGACGAGACGACGGCGCCTGTACCGTGCCCGGGAGCCTTTCCGGGCGCCGCGCGGGGCAACCGGGTGCTCCGTTCGCGCGTTGCAGGAGAATGGCCGGCACCGATCGTCTTCCGCGGGAGGTTCCGATGCAGATCGCGTCCCCAACCGAAGCCAGCGTCGCGGGCACTGCGCTGGCCCTGCGCAGGGCGCTCGCAGCCGGCACCGCGCTCGTCGCGAGTGCAGCCGTTTTCGCGGCCGAGCCGGTGCCGATCGACACGCTGAGCGCCGTCGAGGCTGTCCAGGGAGTCTGCGCGGGGCGCTTCGACAGCCAGTCGCTGATGCACGCCTACCTGAAGCGCGCGCGTGCCCGTCCCGACCTGAACGCGTTCATCACGCTCGACGAGGCGCCGGCGCTGCGCGCCGCGAGCGCCGCCGATACTTCGCGCAGCGCGCGCGGCAAGTGCCTGCCGCTCGACGGCCTGCCGATCGTCGTCAAGGACAACATTCACGTCGCGGGTCTGCGCAACACGGCCGGCACCCCGGCGCTGAAGGACTTCGAGCCGCCCGTCGATGCGCCGGTCGTGCGCAAGCTGCGCGATGCCGGCGCGATCGTGATGGGCAAGACCAACATGCACGAGCTGGCCTTCGGCATCAGCGGCTACAACACGGCGTTCAAGACCGGCGAGTCGTACGGCGTGCGCAATGCCTACGATCCGACGCGGATGGCCGGCGGGTCGTCCTCGGGCAACGGCGCGGCGATCGGCGCGCGCATCGCGCCGGCCGGCATCGGCACCGACACCGGCGGCTCGGTGCGGATTCCGTGCGCGTTCAACGGATGCGCGGCGCTGCGGCCCACGGTGGGGCGCTATCCGCAGTCCGGCATCACGCCGATCTCGCACACGCGCGACACGGCCGGGCCGATGGCGGTATCGATGCGCGACGTCGAGCTGCTCGATCGCGTGATCAGCGGCGATGCGCCGGCGCAGCCCGCCGATCCGCGCAGCGTGCGCCTCGGCGTGGTCGCGCCGCTGTACGCGGATCTCGACGACGACACGCGCGCGTCGATGGACGCCGCGCTCGCCAGGCTGCGCGAGGCCGGCGTGACCCTGGTCGACGTCGAGATGCCGCAACTGATGGAGCTGAACGGCAGGGTCGGCTTCCCGTTGGCGCTGTTCGAGGCGCACGACGACGTCGCCGGCTACCTGAAGCACTATTCCACCGACGTCACGCTCGAGCAGCTCGCCGCGCAGATCGCCAGTCCCGACGTCAAGGGCACCTACGAGAACCTGGTGCTGCCGCGCAAGCTGCCGGGACCGGACGGAACCACGGTCGACGCACGGCCCGTGTACGAGGCGGCGATGCGCGAAGCGCGTCCGGCCTTGCAGAAGCTCTACGCGGACACCTTCGCGCAGCACCGGCTCGACGGAATCGTCTTTCCGACGGTGCCGGCGGTGGCGATGCCCGCCGGGCCGGAATCGAGCAGCGTGGAGAACTTCGTCCGCTACATCCGCAACACCGACCCCGGCAGCAATGCGGGAGTGCCGGGCATCACGTTGCCGGTGGCGCTGGGCGCAACGACGCGGCTTCCGGTCGGACTCGAAGTCGACGGGCCGGCCGGCAGCGACCGACGGCTCGTTGCCGTCGGAATGACGCTGGAGAAGGTGTTCGGCCGACTCGCGCCGCCGGGGCGCTGAGCGCGAACCCGGCGCCGAAAGGCGCCCGGTCCGCAACGGCCGGGCTTACTGCACGGCGGCGATCATGTAGGCGACGGCGTCGCGCACTTCGGCGTCGGTGAGCTTGCCGTTTCCGCCGCGCGGAGGCATCGCGCGGATGCCTTCGATCGCGTGCTTGTCGAGAACGTCCACACCCTGGGCGAGGCGCGGCGTCCACGCGGCCTTGTCGCCGTGCTTCGGCGCGCCGGCGACGCCGGCTTCGTGGCAGACGCCGCAGGTGCCCTTGTAGATCTTCTCGCCGGCCGCCACGTCGGCGCC
>QEVN01000201.1 GCA_003576795.1 Burkholderiales bacterium | reverse complement strand
CGCCCAGCGGCTCGCGGCCCGAGAGCTGGCGGCCGAGCACCTGCACGTCCGCCTCGGACGGGTCGGCGCCGCGCGCGAGCCGGGACTCGATGCGTTCGCGCAGGATTCGCTCGTCGGCATCGCAGGCCAGGATCGCGAACGGCGCACCGAGCCGCGCGGCGAGCGCGCGGAAGCGCTCGCGATCGGCCGCGCGCAGGAAGGTCGCGTCGACGATCGTCGGCCAGCCGGCCTGCAGCGAGATTTCCGCCAGCTCGTGCAGGCGCGCATAGGTGCGCCCGGAAGCGTCGGCGGCGTACAGCCCGGCATCGAGCGCCGAGTGCGAGCGGGCGAGCGCGCCCACGCCGTGCAGGCGCTTGCGCTCGAGGTCGGAGCGGATGCGGATCGCTCCGCTTCGCTCGAGCAGCCGGCTCGCGGCGTAGCTCTTGCCGGAACCCGAGACGCCGTGCGTGATCAGCAGGCGCGGCTGGCGCGACTCGAGCAGCTTCGAGGCGAGCCCCGCATAGCGCGGGCCGGCGAGCGAATCCGCGCGCTGCCCGCCGCGGATCGACGCGACCAGTTCGCGGACCACCGCGCGGTAGGCGAGGTAGTAGCGCAGCACGGCCAGTCCCTCGTAGTCGCCGAGCGCCCCGAGCCACGCATCGAGGAAGCGGAACGCGAGATCGGCGCGATCGTGCGCGAGCAGGTCCATCGCGAGAAAGGCCGCGTCGTTCTGCACGTCGATCCAGCGCAGGCCCGGATCGAACTCGATGCAATCGAAGGCGGTGACCTGCGATTCGAGCACGACCACGTTCGCCAGGTGCAGGTCGCCGTGCCCTTCGCGAATCCATCCGCGACGCTTGCGCATCTCGAAGGCGGGCGCGAGGCGCGACGTTTTCTCTTCGAAACGCTGCCGCATGGCCGCGACCCACGGCGACGACGAGCTCGCGGCCGCGGCGATGCCGTCGAGCGCGAGCGCGGTGTCGGCGCGCACGCGTTCGGGGCTGCCCCAGGGAGCGTTCTCGTCGGCGGACGGCGCCTCGAGCTGGAACGCGGCCAGCCGCAGCGCGAAGCGTTCGACCGCCTCCGCGTCGAGCGTTCCCGCAGCGAGCCGCTCGGAGAAGAGCGCGCCCGCCGCGAACTGGCGCATGCGCACCGCGTACTCGATCGGCGCGCCCTCCCCGTCGAAGCGCGGCGCCTGCGGCGCGCCGCGGATCGCGACGACGTCCAGGTACAGCTCGGGCGCCAGCCGACGGTTCAGCCGCAGCTCCTCCTCGCAGCAGGCGCGCCGCGCCTCGAGCTGCGCGAAGTCGAGGAAGCCCAGCGTGACCGGCTTCTTGATCTTCCAGGCGTGCTCGCCGTCGAGCAGCACCCACGAGATGTGCGTCTCGACGAGGGTCACGCGGCGCCCGAGCGTCGACTCGAGGTGCGCCCGCAGCGCGTCGATGCGCGCGCCCCCTTCGGCCGAAGCGGGACGAGCGGGACCGGCGGATTCGGCTTTCATCGCGCCACGATACGCGAAACGAGCGCGAAAACGGCGCGCTAGAATCCGCCTTTCGCCACGGGGAAAACGATGCGACAGGTGTTCAATTTCAGCGCCGGGCCCGCAGTCCTGCCCGAGGAGGTGCTCGCGCAGGCCGCCGCCGAGATGCTCGACTGGCACGGCAGCGGCCAGTCCGTGATGGAGATGAGCCATCGCGGCAAGGAATACATGAGCATCCACGAGCAGGCCGAGCGCGACCTGCGCGAACTGATGGGCATCCCCGAGTCGCACGCGGTGCTGTTCCTGCAGGGCGGCGCGACGCTGCAGTTCGCGATGGTGCCGCTGAACCTGCTGCCGGAGCGCGGCCACGCCGACTACGTGAACACCGGCGAGTGGTCGACGAAGGCGATCAAGGAGGCGCGCCGCTTCGGCGACGTGAACGTCATCGCCTCCTCGGAAGACCGGCAGTTCACCTACGTTCCCCCGCAGGCGGCGTGGAAGCGCTCGCCGGACGCCGCCTACCTGCACTACTGCGCCAACGAGACGATCGGCGGCGTGGAATTTCCGTTCACCCCCGACGCCGGCAAGGTGCCGCTGGTCGCCGACATCTCGTCGAATTTCCTGTCGCGCCCGGTCGAGGTCGCGAAGCACGCGCTGATGTACGGCGGCGCGCAGAAGAACATCGGTCCGGCGGGCCTGACCATCGTCATCGTGCGCAAGGATCTGCTCGGGCATGCGCGCGCCGGCCTCGCGACGATGCTCGACTACAAGGTGCACGCCGACGCCGACTCGATGCTGAACACGCCGCCCACCTGGGCGGTCTATATCGCCGGGCTCGTCTTCCAGTGGCTCAAGCGCCAGGGCGGCGTGGCCGGGATCGAGCAGCGCAACCTCGAGAAGGCGAAGCTGCTCTACGACTATCTCGATTCCACCGCCTTCTACACGAATCCGGTCGATCGCTCCGATCGCTCGCGGATGAACATCCCGTTCCGGCTGCCCGATGCCGCGCTCGACGAGCCCTTCCTGAAGGGCGCCAAGCAACGCGGGCTGCTGCAGCTGAAGGGCCATCGCTCGGTGGGCGGCATGCGCGCGTCGATCTACAACGCGATGCCGATCGAAGGCGTGCGCGCGCTGGTCGACTGGATGCGCGAGTTCGAGAAGAGCCACGGCTGAGCGACCGAGGAGAACGCGATGCGCGACCCGATCCGCGTGCTGGTGCTGAACCGGATTTCCGAAAGCGGACTCGCGCGGCTGCCTGCGCCCGCCTACGTCGTCGGCCCCGAGATCGAGTCGCCCGACGCGATCCTGCTGCGCTCGGCCGACCTGCACTCGACGACGATTCCGAAATCGGTACGCGCGATCGCGCGCGCCGGCGCCGGCACCAACAACATTCCGGTGGCGCAGATGAGCGCGCGCGGCGTGCCGGTGTTCAACGCGCCGGGCGCGAACGCGAACGCCGTCAAGGAGCTCGTGCTCGCCGGTA
>QEVN01000200.1 GCA_003576795.1 Burkholderiales bacterium | reverse complement strand
CACGCCGGCGGCCATTCGCCCTTCGCGCTGGTGCAGGAGATCCGCCGCTGGTTCGACGGCCCGCTGCTGCTGTCCGGCGCGATCGCCACCGGACGCGCCGTGCTCGCCGCACAGGCCACCGGTGCCGACCTCGCCTACGTCGGTTCGGCCTTCATCGCCACCGAGGAAGCGCGCGCCGACGCGGCCTACAAGCAGGCGATCGTCGACAGCGGCGCGCAGGACATCGTCTACACGAACCTGTTCACCGGCGTACTCGGCAACTACCTGAAATCGTCGATCCGCAACGCCGGCCTCGATCCCGACAACCTTCCCACCAGCGACCCGTCGAAGATGAACTTCGGCTCGGGCGAGAAGCCGAAGGCGTGGAAGACGATCTGGGGCTGCGGCCAGGGTATCGGCGCGGTCGAGACGATCCAGCCGGCGGCGAAGTACATCGACCGGCTGGCCGCCGAGTACGCCGAGGCGTGGGCCGAAATGCGGGCGCTCGACGCGCGCTGGAGTCGACGCGCGGCGCGCTGACGCCCCCGAAACTCTTGCCGCACCCGAACGGGCACGCCGCCTGCACGGCGGCCGGCGCGCGGTTCTCCGTTGTCGGGGTCGTAGTGGACCGCGCAGGTCCACCGACTCCACGGGACGCGAAGCCGCCTTGTACACGCTTGGAATCAACGCCGCCTATCACGACAGCGCCGCTGCACTGATCGACGACGGCGAAGTCGTCGCCGCGGCCGAGGACGAACGCTTCACGCGCATCAAGCACGGCAAGCGTCCGGTGCCGTTCTCGACCTGGCAGCTGCCGTACGCGGCGATCGATTTCTGCCTGGCGACCGCCGGCATCGAGTTGCGCGACGTCGATCGCATCGCCTATTCGTACGATCCGTCGCTGCTCGATGTCGATGCTGTCGACGGCCGGCTGGTGCTGCCGATGCAGCCGTCGGCGCACGCGTCCGCCGATCGGGACCCCTGGCATCCGCTGTTCGTCGCTTCGGTGGTGAACGCGCCGCGCCAGCTCGCCGGCGGCGCGCCGCATCACCTGCAGCGCCGCTTCGGCGGGCTGCGCTACGAAGACGTCGCCGCGCGCTGGGAGTTCGTCGAGCATCACCTCGCGCACGAGGCGAGCGCCTTCCTCGCCGCGCCCTTCGAGCGCTGCGCGGTGCTCACGATCGACGGTCGCGGCGAGCGCGCGACGACCAGCTACGGCGCCTTCGACGGTCGCGACTACCAGCGGCTGGGACAGATCGACCTGCCCGATTCGCTCGGCCTGCTCTACGAGGACGTCACGCGGCACCTCGGTTTCCTGCACTCGTCGGACGAATACAAGGTGATGGCGCTCGCCTCCTACGGCCGCCCGACGCTGCTGCCGGCCTTCCGCGAGATCGTCCGCGTCGGCGCGGACGGCCGCTACACCGTGCGCCGCGAGCGGCTCGCCGACCTGCTCGGCGCACCGCGCGAGCGCGGCGCGCCCTTCGAGGCGCGCCACCAGGACATCGCGCATTCGCTGCAGAAGGTGCTCGAGGAAACCGTGCTGGAGATGGTCGGCTGGCTGCGACGCGAGAGCGGCATGCAGCGGCTCGCCATGGCCGGCGGCGTCGCATTGAACTGCGTGCTGAACGCGCGCGTGCGCGACCGCAGCGCCTTCGACGAAGTGTGGGTGCAGCCGGCCGCGGGCGACGCCGGCACGGCGCTGGGCGCCGCGCTGTGGGTCGATTACCGCGAACGCGGCGGCGCGCGCAACTGGTCGATGCAGCATGCCTATCTCGGCCCCGAATACGACGACGGCGAGATCGAGCGCTTCCTGCGCTGGTCGAAGCTGCCGTACGAGCGGCTCGACGACGTCGCGTCGCGCGCGGCCGACCTGCTCGCCGACGGCCTCGTGCTCGGCTGGTTCCAGGGGCGCATGGAATTCGGCCCGCGCGCGCTCGGCGCGCGTTCGATCCTCGCCTCGCCGATCGACGCTTCGATGCAGGCGCGGCTCAACGAGATCAAGGACCGGGAGGACTTCCGTCCGGTGGCGCCGGTGGTCGCCGAGGAGCGCGCTGCGCAGTGGTTCGCGCGCGAAGGCCGCGGGCTGCAGCCGGACGCGCCGCTGGTCTCGCCGTTCATGCTCTTCGTCTACGACGTGCCGCCCGGACAGGCGCGGCGCATCCCGGCGGTGACGCACTTCGACGGCACGGCGCGCGTGCAGACGGTGAACGAGCGGCAGAACGCGCTGCTGCACCGGCTGCTGCGGGCCTTCGAGCAGCGCACCGGCGTGCCGGTGCTGATCAACACCTCGTTCAACACGCGCGGCGAGCCGATCGTCTGCTCGCCGCGCGATGCCGTCGAGTGCTTCTGGACCTCGCCGCTCGACGCGCTCGTCATCGGCTCGTTCCTGCTGCGCAAGGAGCGCAGCGCGCCGTCGCGATCGATCCGCAGCGGATCGCAGCGAGGCGCATCGTGAGCGTGCTCGTCTCGGTCGTCGTTCCCACCTGGCGGCGTCCGGCGCTGCTCGCGCGCTGCCTGGACGCGCTGCTCGCGCAGACGCTGCAGCCCTCGCTCTACGAGATCGTCGTCGCCGACGATGCGCCCGAGGAAGCGGTACGCGAGCGGGTCGAGCGGCTGCGCACGCGTGCGCGCTGCGAGTTGCGCTACGTTGCCGTGCGGGCAACGCAGGGCGCCGCCGGCGCCCGCAACGCCGGCTGGCGCGCGGCGCGCGGCGAGATCGTCGCGTTCACCGACGACGACACGATTCCCGATCGCGGCTGGCTGCTCGCCGGCCTGCGCGCGCTCGCCGGGGGCGCGAGCGCGGTCACCGGGCGCGTCGAGATGCCGCTGCCGCCGCGTCCCACCGACTACGAGAAGGATGCGGCGGGCCTGACGCGCGCGGAATTCGTCACCGCGAACTGCTTCGTGCGTCGCGACGTGCTCGAGCGCATCGGCGGCTTCGACGAGCGCTTCACTTCGGCCTGGCGCGA
>QEVN01000022.1 GCA_003576795.1 Burkholderiales bacterium | reverse complement strand
GTTCGTCGGCATGCAGCCGGTCGAGCGGCAGCCGGCGCTGCAGGCGATCCTGCAGGGGTTGCCTGCGTGCTTCTCCGTTCCGGACGACTCCCGTGCAGCAACGGCGACCGACGCGCAACCCGCAGCCGACGCCCCGATTCCGGCGCTCCCGTTGTCGCGCCTCGGCAGCTTCGGGCACGGCGTGCTGTGGATCGGTCCGGCGAAGCGACCGGAGGGGACGGGACCGATGCGCAGCTTCGCCCACGAGCTCGCCCGGGAAATCCGCGCACGCCTGCGGGACGCGGGAATCGCCTTCGACGACCGGCCGCTGAAGCTGCATGCGACGATCGTTCGCGGCGCGCGCGGTTTCACCGACGACCGTGCCGACACCGATACCGCCGGCAGTGCGGCTGCGGGCGATGCCGGCGCCGGCGGATTGCCCGTCGCTTCCTCGCCGATCGTCGCGCGCAAGTGGTCGCTCGCACTCGGCGCCTCGTACGCCGATTCGACGCCGCTGCGACGCTATCGCTGGTGGGGTCCCGCTGCGCCGGCGAGCTCGCCGTGAGCGTCCATATCCTCGTCGTCGAGGACGAGCCCGCGATCCGCGAGCTGGTCGCCGTCAACCTTCGCCATGCGGGCTATCGCGTCGACGGCGTCGATTCCGCCGAGGCCGCACGCGCGGCGATCGCGCATGCGCTCCCCGATCTGATCGTGCTCGACTGGATGCTGCCCGGCGAAGCCGGCGTCGACCTCCTGAAGGCGTTGCGCGCGGACACGCGCACCGGCAAGGTGCCGATCGTGCTGCTGACGGCGCGGGCCCACGAGGGCGACAAGCTGCTCGGCTTCGAACGGGGCGTTGACGACTACATCACCAAGCCGTTCTCGACGCGCGAGCTGGTCGCCCGCGTGCGCGCCGTCCTGCGGCGCACGGGATCGGGGACGGCAGGGTCCTCGGGTGCGTCCTCAGGTGGGTCCTCAGGGGCGCAGGACGAAGCGCCGATCGAGATCGCCGGCCTGCGCCTGGAGCCGGCAGCGGTGCGCGTGAGCGCCGGCGACGCCCGGCTCTCGCTCAGCCCGACCGAGTTCCGGCTGCTGCATTTCCTGATGCGCAACCCGGATCGCGCCGTCTCCCGCGACCGCCTGCTCGACGAAGTGTGGGGCGATCGCGTGTATATTGACCAGCGCACGGTCGACGTGCACATCCGGCGGTTGCGGCTCGCGCTCGCCCCGAGCGGCCACGACCGGTTGATCGAAACCGTTCGCGGGGAAGGCTACCGCTTCGCGCGGAGCTGAGCGCCGCCCCCGCATCCTTCGCGCCAACGTCCGGGAACGCCGTGCGCCTCGTGTTTCGCAATCTGGCTGCCATCCTCGCAGCCGCCGTCATCGCCGCGCTGCTCGACGCCTACGTCTCGGAGCGCGCTGCCGTCTGGTGGCTCGGCGTGGCGCTCGTCGTCTACTCGCTCAGCGAAACCGTCTATCTCGCGCGGCTGCACCACTGGGCGGCGCTGCCGCGCAATCGCTCGCTGCCGGCCGGCTACGGCCCGTGGCGCGCGCTGATCGCCCGGCTTTCGCGTTTCGCGCGCCAGGAGGTCGATGCGCAGGTCGAGCTCGCCTCGGAGCTCGAGCGCATCCACGCGGCCGTCGACCAGCTGCCCGACGGCCTCGTCGTGCTCGACCGCTACGACCACGTGCTGTGGGCCAACGACGCGGCCGAGAGCCTGCACGGCATCTTCGGCACCCGGCGGCCGATCCATCACTTCATCCGGCAGCCCGAGCTGGCCACGCTGCTCGGCTCGAACGAGCCGGGCAGCTCGATCCGCGTCGAGCTGCCCGGCCGGCCCGGTCGCATCTACGAGCTGCTGCTGCACCGCGCGCAGGGCGACCAGAAGCTGCTGATCACGCGCGACGTCACCGAGCGCGCGAAGCTCGACGCGATGCGCAGCGACTTCGTCGCCAACGTATCGCACGAGATCCGTACGCCGGTCACGGTGATCGCGGGATTCGCCGAGACGCTGCTCACGCTCGATCTCGACGCCGACAAGCGTCGCGAGTACCTCGAATCGATCCTCGAGCAGAGCCGCACGATGCAAAGGCTGGTCGACGACCTGCTGACGATCTCCTCGCTCGAGAGCGACGCGCAGGCGCTCGACGACGAAACGGTCGACCTCGCCTCGCTGCTCCAGCGGATGGTCGACGAGGCGCGGACGATCTCGGCCGGTCGTCACGAGATCTCGCTCGTCCTCGACGGACCGCGTCGCGTGCTGGCCTCCGCGGACGAACTCGAGAGCGCTGTGCGCAACCTGCTCACCAACGCGATCCGCTATACGCCCGACGGCGGCCGCATCGCCGTCGACTGGCGCGTGCAGGACGCCGAGGGGCGCATCTCGGTGCGCGACACCGGCATCGGCATCGGACCGGAGCACCTGCCGCGCCTGGCCGAGCGTTTCTATCGCGTCGACCGCGGCCGATCGCGCGCAACCGGCGGAACCGGCCTGGGCCTGGCGATCGTCAAGCGGATCATGGCGCGCCACCAGGGACATCTTCGCTTCGACAGCGCACCGGGCCGCGGCAGCACGTTCGTGCTGTGCCTGCCGGCGGCGCGGCTCGTCGCCGATTCGGCGCCGTCCTCGTCGCACGCGGCGCCCGGCGCGGCAACGGGCCGCGCGATCTCCGGGACGCCCGCCGAATCGAAGGACGATGCCGGGGGAGAGATGCAGGTCGACGGGCCCGTCGATCAGCCCTCTTCTCCGGTTTCGCGACCGGAGTCGAGCGGCGCCTGACGCAGGTCGACGCCCTCGACCAGCAGAGCGACGTGCTCGGCGATGTTCTTCGCATGGTCGCCGACGCGCTCGATCGACTGCACGACGAACACGGCGGCCACGCCGGAAGTCACCGAAGCGGGCTGCTGCGCCATCGCCTGCATCAGCTCGCCGACCAGGCGGTCGCGCAGGTCGTCGACTTCGCCGTCGATCGCCTCGAGCTGCGCGGCTACGCTGGCGTCGTGCCTCACGAACGCGTCGATGGCGGCATCGAACATGCGGCGCACCCGCGAGGCCATGCGCTCGATCCCGTCGATTCCGATCGGCGACGGCGCAGCGGCGAAATCGCGACTGCGCAGCGCGATCTTCTTCGCCTCGTCGCCGATGCGCTCCAGGTCGTTGACGATGTGGATCACGGCGATGATCTCGCGCAGGTCGATCGCGATCGGCTGGCGACGCGCGATCGTCCGGTTGCAGCGCAGGTCCGAGTCGACCTGCAGCTGGTTGACGCGCTGCTCGTCCAGGAGCACCGCCGCGACGAGCTGCGGGTCCTGCCGACGGATCGCCTCGATCGCCCGCACGAGCTGGCGCTCGACGAGCCCGGCCATCGTCGTCACCGTACTGCGCAGCACCTCGATGTCGGCGTCGAAGCTCCGGTGGGCGTATTCGCGGCTGCTCATGTCGAGTTCCTTCATCCGAAGCGGCCGGTGATGTAGTCCTCGGTCGCCTTCCGGCGCGGCTTGACGAAGATCTCGTCGGTCTTGCCGAATTCGACGAGCTCGCCCAGGTACATGTAGGCGGTGTAGTCCGAGATGCGCGCCGCCTGCTGCATGTTGTGGGTGACGATCGCGATCGTGTACTCGCTCTTCAGTTCCGAGACGAGCTCCTCGATGCGCGACGTCGAGATCGGATCCAGCGCGCTGGTCGGCTCGTCGAGCAGCAGCACCTCCGGCTTCACCGCCACCATGCGCGCGATGCACAGCCGCTGCTGCTGTCCGCCCGACAGGCTCAGGCCGCTCGAATCGAGCTTGTCCTTCACTTCCTCCCACAACGCCGCCTTGCGCAGCGCCCATTCGACGCGATCCTGCATCGCGTCGCGCGACAGCTTCTCGTACAGCCGCACGCCGAAGGCGATGTTCTCGAAGATCGTCATCGGGAACGGCGTCGGCTTCTGGAACACCATGCCGACCTTCGCGCGCAGCAGGTTGACGTCGACCGAGGAATCGAGCACGTTGCGGCCCGCCATGCGGATCTCGCCTTCGGCGCGCTGGTTCGGGTAGAGGTCGAACATCCGGTTGAAGGTGCGCAGCAGCGTCGACTTGCCGCATCCCGACGGCCCGATGAACGCGGTGACGCGGTTGCGCGCGACGTCCAGCGAGACGTCGCTCAATCCGCGGAACCGGCCGTAGTAGAACGACAGGCTGCGCACCTCGATGGCCGCCGAAGGCTCGACCGGGACGATCGTCTGCATCGGCTTTCCTGCTCCCTGCGGCCTCAGCCGCGTTGACGATCGCGGAACATCACGCGCGCGAGCACGTTCAGCCCGAGCACGACGAGCGCGATCAGCGCCGCGCCGCCCCAGGCGAGCTGCTGCCAGTTCCCGTACGGGCTCATCGCGAAGTTGTAGATCGCCACCGGCAGGTTCGCCATCGGTGCGCGCATGTCGACGGTGAAGAACTGGTTGTTCAACGCGGTGAACAGCAGCGGCGCCGTCTCGCCGGCAATGCGCGCGACGGCCAGCAGCACGCCGGTGACGACGCCGCCGCGCACTGCGCGCAGCGCCACGGCGAGGCTCACCTTCCAGCGCGGCGCGCCGAGCGCGAACGCGGCCTCGCGCAGGCTGCCGGGAACCAGCAGCAGCATGTTCTCGGTGGTGCGCACGACGACCGGGATCGCGATCAGCGCCAGCGCGAGCGACCCCGCCCAGCCGGAGAAGTGGCCGACGGTGGCGACCGCGATCGCGTAGACGAAGAGGCCGATGACGATCGACGGCGCCGACAGCATGATGTCGGTGACGAAACGCGTGAGCGAGGCGAAGCGCGAGCGCGCGCCGAACTCGGCGAGATGGATGCCGGCGAGGATGCCGATCGGCGTGGCGACGAAGGTCGCGAAGGCGACCATCATCGCGCTGCCGACGATCGCGTTCGCCAGCCCGCCGCCCGGCGTGCCGGGCGCCGGGGTCGACGCCAGGAAGAGGTCGGCGCCGAAGGCGGCGAGCCCCGAGGCGAACAGCGTCCACAGGATCGCGCCGAGCGCCGCCAGCCCGACCGACATCGCCGCCGCCGACAGCGCCAGGCCGGCGACGTTGACGACCTTGCGGCGGCGGTACGTGAAGGTGTCCATGCGGCGGCTCAGACGCCGGCTCGCGCGGCGCTTCGCTGCACGAGCCACTTCGCCACGCCGAGCACGACGAAGGTGATGACGAACAGCAGCAGGCCGAGCGCGAACAGCGACGGGATGTGCAGCGCCGGATCGGCTTCGGCGAACTCGTTGGCGAGCGTCGACGCGATCGAATTGCCCGGCGCGAACAGGCTCGGCGAAAGCCGGTTCGCGTTGCCGATGACGAAGGTCACCGCCATCGTCTCGCCGAGCGCGCGCCCCAGGCCGAGCATCACGCCGCCGACGACGCCGATGCGCGTGTACGGAAGCACGACGTGGCGCACGACCTCCCAGGTCGTGCAGCCGAGCCCGTAGGCCGACTCCTTCAGCACCGGCGGAACGGTCTGGAAGACGTCGCGCATCACCGATGCGACGAAGGGCACGACCATCAGCGCGAGCACGACGCCGGCGGTGAACACGCCGATGCCCAATGGCGGTCCGGCGAAGATCGGCAGGCCGGTGGCGGCGAGCAGCGGCTGCACCTGCGCCTGCAGCACCGGCGCGAGCACGAACAGCCCCCAGAACCCGTAGATGATCGACGGGATGCCGGCGAGCAGCTCGACGGCGATGCCCAGCGGCCGCGCGAGCCTGGCCGGGCACATCTCGGTGAGGAAGACCGCGATGCCGAAGCTCAGCGGAACGGCGATCGCGAGCGCGATCGCCGACGTGACGATCGTGCCGTATCCGGCGACGACCGCACCGTAGACGTCGTCGGCCGGACTCCAGGTCGTGCCGACGAGGAAGCCGGCGCCGAAGGTGCGCAGCGCGGGCCAGGCCTCGACGACGAGCGCGACGAGGATGCCGGCCAGCGCGACCAGCACCAGCGCCGCGAACGAGCGGGTGATCGCGACGAAGGCGCGATCCTGCGCGGCGAAGCGCCTGCCGCGCGAGTCTCCCTCGTTCGCCCGCGCGGCCTGCGGCCGCGTCGCGTACGCCGCATGGTCGAAGGCCGACTCGATCATGGTTTGCTCGGCCATCGCCGCGCTCGCTGCGTTCGCCATCGATCGCCTCGATCGCCGGAATCTCAATACCCGCTTTTCAGCACCGGTTGCCCGGACGCGTCGCGCACGCCCGCCCACGACGCCTCGACCTTCTCGACGACGGCGGCGGGCAGCGGAACGTAGTCGAGCGCGAGCGCGAGCGCGCGGCCGTCGTTCAGCGCCCAGCGGAAGAACTTCAGCACCTCGGCCGAACGCGCCGGATCGTCGGCGGTGCGATGCACGAGGATGTAGGAGGCCGACGTCATCGGCCACGCCTCGTCGCCGTGCTGGTGGTTCAGGTTCACGCCGAAGCCGGGCGACGACGCCCAGTCGGCATGGGCGGCCGCCGCCGCGAAGCTGCGGTCGTTCGGCTGCACCGTCCGGCCGTCGCGGTTGATCATCGCCGCGTGCGCGAGCCCGTTCTGCCGGGCATACGCGTATTCGACGTAGCCGATCGAGCCGGCGATCTTCGTGACGTTCGCGGCCACGCCCGCGTTGCCCTTGCCGCCGACGCCCGATTTCCAGTTCACCGTCTTGCCCGCGCCGATCTCCGAACGGAACGACGGCGACACCTGCGACAGATAGTCGGTGAACGCCGCCGTCGTGCCGGACGAGTCGGAGCGGTAGACCAGCGTGATCGCGCTCGACGGAAGCTGCAGCCCGGGGTTGAGCGCACCGATCCTCGCGTCGTTCCACTTCGTGATCGTGCCGCGATAGATGTCGGCGAGCACCGGCCCGTCGAGGGTGATCCGTCCCGGCTGCAGGCCGGGAAGATGGGCCACCGCGACGATGCCGCCGATCACCGCGGGAAACTGCAGCAGGGCGTTCCTGTCGAGGTCTTCGCCCTTCATCGGATCGTCGGAGGCGCCGAAGTCGACCGTCCTGCCGACGATCTGCTTGACTCCGCCGCCGGAGCCGATGCCCTGGTAGTTGACGCTGGTGCCGGTGGCCGCCTTGTAGGCCTCGGCCCATTTCGCGTAGATCGGCGCCGGGAAGGTGGCGCCGGCGCCGGTGATGTCGACCGCCTGCGCCGTGGCCATCCCCAACGCGAGCGTGGCCCCGATCAGCAGCCGTCCGGCCGTGTTCGCTTTCGCATTCATCTTCGCCCCTCTGTTCGCTGTGTCATGCGAGCAGGCTACGGGGCGACGATGACGGTTTCGTGACAGCGGCGGCCTTCTCCGGGAGCCGGGGCCCGCGCCCGGTCAGCGCGCCGGGCCGTCGTGCGCTTCGCGCATCAGCCGCTCGGCGGCGAAACCCTCGATCGCGCAGCATTCGAGCGCGTCGAGATCGGCTTCGCCCACGGTCCCGCGCGCTGCGCGCGTCGGATCGGCGTCGTCTCCCGCGGGCGGCCACGACAGGCCGAAGACCCGTGCGCTGCAGGCCAGGATCCGGTCGATCGGTCGCATCGGCATTCCTCCTCGTGCATCGGTTTCGTGTGCACGCCAAGGATGCCCGGTGAAGATGATGCTTTCGTTACAGCGCGGATTTCGCCTGCAATGCCGCGGCGCTTGCCGCGGCCGCGTCGGCCGTCGCGAAGCGTTCGAGATGATGGTCGACGTCGCCGAACTGCTGCGCGAGCATCGTCAGGCGCTTGAACGTGTGCGAGATCTTCATCTCCACCGTCATCCCCATGCCGCCGTGCAGCTGGATCGCCTCCTGGCCGACGTGCCGGCAGGCCGTGCCCACCAGCACCTTCGCCGCCGACACGATGCGCGCGCGCTCGGCGGCGTCGATCTCGCCGCGCGCCGCCGCGTCGACTTTCGCGCAGGCGAGCAGCGTGATCGAGCGCGCCTGCTCGGCGTGGATCGTCATGTCGACCATCCGGTGCTGCAGCGCCTGGAACGAGCCGATCGGGACGCCGAATTGCCGGCGCGTCTTCAGGTACTCGAGCGTGGCCTGGTTCGCCGAGTCGAGCGCACCCACCGCTTCGGCGCAGCCGAGCGCGGCGGCGAAGTCGACCGCCTCCTCGATCGCCGCGCGCGCGTCCCGCCCGTCGCCCAGCCGCGCGTCGCCCTCGAGCGCGACGTCGCGGAACGCGACGTCGGCCGCGCGCAGGTCGTCGACCGTGCGGAAGGTCTTCATCGAGACGCCGCTGCGGCGCGCGTCGACGACGAAGGCGCCGACCCCGTCGTCGTGCCCCGGCCCGTCGGCGATGCGCGCGGTGACCACGAGCGCATCGGCCATCGGCGCGTGCAGCACCATCCGCTTCTCGCCCGCCAGGCGCCAGCCGCCGCCGGCAACCGGCGTCGCCGTCGTGGCGACCGCGTCGAGCGAACGGCCCAGCAGCGTCTCGAGGTGCGCGAAGGCGAGCTTCGCCGAGCCGTCCACGATGCGCGGCACCAGCGCGGCGCGCTGCGCGGACGTGCCGAGCAGGGCCACCAGCCGCCCCGCGGGGGCCAGCGTCGAAGCGAAGGGCTCGACGAGCAGCGCCGCGCCCAAGGCCTGCATCGGCGCGACGAGATCGATCGCGCCGCCGCCGAAACCGCCGTCCTCGGCCGCGAAGGGCACCGACAGCAGGCCCATCGACGCCAGATCGCGCCACACCGCGGCGCTGAATCCGTCGCTCGAGGAGACGATCGCCTTGCGTGCTTCGAAGCCGTAGCTTCGCTCGAGCAGCCGGCCGACGCTGTCGGCGAGCAGCCGCTGCTCTTCGGTGTGCTGGAAGTCCATGGCGGTCCCGTTCAGAGCCCGAGGGCGGCCTTCGCGATGATGTTGCGCTGGATCTCGTTCGATCCCGCGTAGATCGAGGTCTTGCGGAAATTGAAGTAGCGCGGCGTCACGGCGGCCGTGTGCTCGTCGAAGCCCGCGTAGTCGATCGGGCGGAACATCTGCGCAAAGGGCCCCGCCGCCTGCATCCGCAGCTCGGTGAGCGCCTGCTGGATCTCGGTGCCGCGGATCTTGAGCATCGACACCTCGGGGCCGATGCGGCCGGTGCGACGCATCTCGTCGACGAAGCGCAGGTTGGTGATCTCCAGCGCCATCAGCTCGATCTCGACGCGCGAGAGCCGGTCGCGGAAACGCGGATCGTCGAGCAGCGGCTTGCCGTTCCTCGTCGTGGCGGCCGCCACCTCCTTCAGGCGCGCCAGCTCGCGCTTCGAGGCGCCGATGCGTCCGGTGTTCAGTCGCTCGTGGCCGAGCAGGTACTTGGCCACCGTCCAGCCCTCGTTCTCGCGATGCACGAGGTTCTCGACCGGCACCTCGACGTCGTCGAAGAAGACCTCGTTGACCTCATGCCCCTCGTCGAGCAGGATCAGCGGCCGCACGGTGATGCCCGGCGTCTTCATGTCGACGAGCAGGAAGCTGATGCCCTCCTGCCTGCGCGACGACGAGCTGTCGGTGCGCACCAGGCAGAAGATCCAGTCGGCGAAATGCGCCAGCGTCGTCCAGATCTTCTGGCCGTTGAGGACGTAGCGGTCGCCGCGACGCTGCGCGCGCGTCTTCAGCGACGCGAGATCCGATCCGGAGCCGGGTTCGGAATACCCCTGGCACCAGAAATCGTCCGCGCGGTAGATGCGCGGCAGGAAGCGCTTCTTCTGCGCCTCGGTGCCGAACTGCAGCAGCACCGGCGCGCACATCGACACGCCGAACGGAACGATCGGCGGCGCACCGGCGTAGGCGCATTCCTCCTCGAACAGGTAGCGCTGCACGGGCGTCCAGTCGGTGCCGCCCCATTCGCGCGGCCAGGCCGGCGCGATCCAGCCCCTGTCGGCGAGGATGCGGTGCCAGCCGACGAGGTCGTCCCTGGTGAGCTCCTCGTAGTCGAGCACCTTGCGACGCAGCGTCGCGGGCACGCTGGCGTCGAGCCAGGCGCGCACCTCGTCGCGAAAGGCCCGCTCTTCGGCCGAATAGTTCAGGTCCATTCGATCGCCCCCGGCAAACGGTTCACTCGATCGGGTTCACTCGATGGCGTCCGCGCCGATCGGACCGCAGCCGGCCAGATCGGACTCGCTGCACGGCGGCAACTGCGACGCCAGCTCGCGCAGCGCGCTGCGCAGCCCCTCCTCGAGCACCGGATGATAGAAGGGCATGCGCAGCAGGTCGTGCACGGTGAGCGTGCGCTCCATCGCCAGCGCGAGCAGGTGCGCGAGGTGCGCGCCGGCGGGCGCGCACAGCTCCGCGCCGAGCAGCAGGCCGATGCCGCGCGCGGCATACACGCGCAGCACGCCGCGCGCGCGCTGCTCGATGCGCGCGCGGCCCTGGCGCTCGAAGCGGTATTCGCCCACGAGCACGTCGCTGCCGTCGAGCTGCGAGAAGCGCCTGCCGACGACGGCCACGTCGGGATCGCAGAAGACGATCGACAGCGGCACGCGCCGGCGGAAGCGCCGCGCCACCGCTCCGCTGGCGATCAGCCCCGCGATGTGTCCCTCGTCGGCCGCTTCGTGCTGCAGGGGCGCCTGCGCGTTCGCATCGCCGACGAGGAAGACCTGCGAGGCGCCGACCCGCATCGTCGTCGGATCGACGCTCGGCAGGCCGTTCTCGTCGAGCGGAACGCCGAGCGTATCGAGTCCGAGTCCGGCGAGAACCGGACGGCGCCCGAGCGCGGCGAGAACCGCGTCGGCCTGCACCTGCTGCCGGCCGTTGCTCACGCGTACGCTGCCGTCGTCCGCCGCGGACACGACGGCGGGCGCGCCCACGTGCACCGGAAACTCCTGGCGCAGCGACGCGAGCAGTGCCGCGTTGACCTGCGGGTCGCTCAGTCCGGCCACGAGCTCGCTCGAGCCGAATGCGGTCACCTCGATGCCCAGCCGCGACAGCGCCTGCGCGACCTCGGCGCCGATCGCGCCCATGCCGACGACGGCGATGCGCGCCGGGAGGTCGTCGCGCTCGAACAGGTTGTCGGTGGTGAGCAGCCGCTCGCCCAGCGCGCGCCACGGCGGCGGGACGACCGGCTCCGAGCCGGTAGCCACGATGATGCGTCGTGCGCGCAGACGGCGCCCGTTCACTTCGACGCAATCGGGCGCGACGATCCGTGCGCGACCGGTGATCGCGCGCTCGCCCAGGCCATCGGTGAGCTTGCGCACGCCGGAGACGAACTGGTCGCGCAGCGCCCGCACCCGGACGAGCACCGCCGGCACGTCGGCGCGCAGCGACTCCGCGCCGCGGATGCCGAAGACGTCGAAATCGCGGCGCCGGTGAAATGCGTTGGCGGATTCGATCAGCGCCTTGGACGGCATGCAGCCGACGCGCGCGCAGGTCGTCCCCCATTTGCCGTCGTCGATCAGCGCGAAGCGCTCGCTGCGCTTGCGGATCTCGCGCAGCGCGGCCAGTCCGGCGGTGCCGGCGCCGATGACGACGACGTCCAGGATTGCCTCGTCCATCGAATGATCTTACCCCGCGCGGCCGCCGTTTTTCGGTATGGTTGTCCGATCCGCCGGAGACCCGAATGAACGAGAACCTCGCCCGCTTTCGCGCTGCACGCGACCTCCTGTTCACGCATCGTGCCGACTACGACGCCGCGGTCGCGTCGTTCCGCTGGCCGCAGCTCGAGCATTTCAACTGGGCGCTCGACCACTTCGACGACATGGCGCGCGGCAACGACGGCACCGCGCTGTGGATCGTCGAGGACGACGGTTCCGAAGCGCGCCGCAGCTTCGCGGAGCTGAGCGAGCGCTCGAACCGCGTCGCCAACTGGCTCGAATCGCTGGGCGTGCGCCGCGGCGACCGCGTGCTGCTGATGCTCGGCAACGAGGTCGCGCTGTGGGAGACGATGCTCGCCTGCATCAAGGTCGGCGCGGTGATGATTCCGGCCACCAACCTGCTCACGCGCGACGACCTCGCCGACCGCCTCGAGCGAGGCCGTGTGGCGCACATCGTCACGCGCTCGGCCAATGCCGATCGCTTCGAGGGCATCGCGGGAGATCGCACGCGCATCTGCGTCGATGCGCCGCCCGCCGGCTGGATCTCCTACGCCGGCGCCGACGACGCATCGCCCGAGTACGCGCCGAAAGCCGAAACCCGTCCCGACGAGACGCTGCTGCTCTATTTCACCTCGGGCACGACCAGCAAGCCCAAGCTCGTGCGCCACACGCACCAGAGCTATCCGGTCGGGCATCTGTCCACGATGTACTGGATCGGCCTGCAGCCGGGCGACGTGCACTGGAACATCTCGTCTCCGGGCTGGGCCAAGCACGCGTGGAGCTGCTTCTTCGCGCCGTGGAACGCCGGCGCCTGCGTGTTCGCCTTCAACATGGCGCGCTTCGACGCGAAGCGCGCGCTCGATCAGCTCGTCCGCGCCGAAGTCCGCACGCTGTGCGCGCCGCCCACCGTCTGGCGGATGCTGATCCAGGAAGAGCTGCGCGCCTGGCCGGTGAAGCTGCGCGAGCTGGTCTCCGCCGGCGAGCCGCTGAACCCCGAAGTGATCCAGCAGGTGCGCGACGCCTGGGGCCTGACGATCCGCGACGGCTACGGCCAGACCGAAACGAGCTGCATCGTCGGCAATCCGCCGGGACAGCCGCTGAAGCCCGGCTCGATGGGCCGGCCGCTGCCGGGCTTTCGCATCGCGCTGCTCGATGCGAACGACGAAGCGGCCGACGAGGGAGAGGTGGCGCTCGACCTCTCGGCGCAGCCGGTGGGCCTGATGCCCGGCTACGCCGACGACGACGAACGCACCGCGCAGGTGATGCGCAACGGCCACTACCACACGGGCGACGTCGCGCAGCGCGACGCCGACGGCTACATCACCTACGTCGGTCGCGCCGACGACGTGTTCAAGGCGAGCGACTACCGGATCAGCCCCTTCGAGCTGGAGAGCGTGCTGATCGAGCACGAGGCGGTGGCCGAGGCCGCGGTCGTGCCCTCGCCCGACCCGCTGCGCCTGGCGGTGCCCAAGGCCTTCGTCATGCTCGTCGCCGGCCATTCCGCCGACGAAGACACGGCCGCCGACATCCTGCGCTTCTGCCGGCAGCGTCTCGCGCCGTACAAGCGGATCCGCCGGCTCGAGTTCGCCGATCTTCCGAAGACGATCTCGGGCAAGATCCGGCGCGTCGAGATGCGCCAGCGCGAGGAGCAGCGCGCGGTACCGATCGTGCGCGCGCCGGGCGAGTACTTCGACGAGGACCTGCGCTGAGCGGGCGGGCGCGGCGCCGCCGCCGCCCGGCACGCGCGACCCTCACGCCGCCCGCGGCCCTCCGCGCCCTGCGCGCTGGAGCTTGAGTCCCACCTTCGCGACGCGCCCGCCGACGACCTCGCGGGCGATCAGCAGCAGCCCCGAGATCTGCACCGCGTCGCCTTCGACCAGGTTGCGCGCGTGGCGGCGCATCGCCTCGTCCAGCGACAGGCCGTCGAACTCCGCGCGCATCTCGCAGCCGTAGGCCGCGCAGACCTCGGCGAACGAAGCGGCGCCTTCGAGCACGAAGTCGCCGTAGAAGCGCCGCCGCGCGGCGGCGTCGACGCTGGTGAACATGTCGGACAGGTGATCGACCTCGACATCGGGCGCCACGAGCATCACGACGTCGTCGCGTCGCAGCGCGCCGGTGTCGTCGTCGTGCACGACTGCGCTCTCGCGCAGCACGCCGACCACGCGCGCCCCCTCGGGCAGCACCAGCGTGCGCAGGTCCATGCCGAGCACCGGCGAACGCTCGCCGATGCGGAACTCGATCACCGCGAGGCGGTCGTCCGACAGCGTGGGACGCACGCGCGGCTCGTCGCGCGGCGGCAGGCCCACGCCGAAGCGGCGCGCGGCGAAGGGCACGGACGATCCCTGCAGCAGCAGCGAGGTCACGACGACGACGAAGGCGACGTTGAACAGCAGCTCCGCGTCGGGCACGCCGGCGAGCAGCGGGAAAACGGCCAGCACGATCGGTACCGCGCCGCGCAGGCCGATCCAGCCCATGAACGCCACCTCGCGCGGCACGAAGTTGAACGGCAGCAGGCACAGCCATACCGCCAGCGGCCGCGCGACGAGCATGAGGAACGCCGACACTGCCAGCGCCTGCCAGGCGACCGCCGGCAGCTCGGCCGGCGTCACCAGCAGGCCGAGCAGCAGGAACATGCTCGATTGGGCGAGCCAGGCCATGCCGTCCATCGCCCGCAGCAGGTTCTCCGCGGTGCGCCGAAGACGATTGCCGACCGTGAGCCCGACCAGGTAGACGGCGACGAAGCCGCTGCCGCCCAGCGCGCCGGTGAGCGCGAAAGCGGTCACGCCGCCCGAGCACAGCAGCAGCGCGCTCAACCCTTCTCCGACCTGCGCGCGCCGCATCGTCCACGCCATCGCCTGGCCGAGCGCGAGCCCGAGGATGCCGCCCAGGCCGAACTGCACGACGAGCTGGCGCACCAGCCCGAAGCCGGCCAGCTCCTCGGGCGCCATCAGCACCTCGATCATCAGCGTCGTGAGGAAGATCGCCGTGGGGTCGTTGATTCCCGACTCGATCTCGAGCGTGTTGGCGACGCGTTCGTTCAGCCGCGTTCCGCTCGCGCGCAGCAGCGCGAACACGGCCGCCGCGTCGGTCGATCCGACGATCGAGCCGAGCAGCAGGCCGAGCCGCCAGTCGATGTCGAAGATCCACGCCATGAAAAGGCCCGCCGGCAGCGCCGTGAGCACGACGCCGAGGGAAGCGAGCACGAGCGAGGGCCGCAGCACGACGCGGAAGGTGGCGAGCTTGGTGCGCAGCCCGCCGTCGAGCAGGATGATCGCCAGCGCGAGGTTGCCGACGACGAAGGCGAGCCGGTGGTCGTCGAAGTCGATGCCGCCGATGCCGTTCTCGCCGGAGAGCATCCCGACCACCAGGAACACGAGCAGGAACGGGATGCCGAAGCGCGAAGAAAATGCGCCGAGCAGGATGCCGGCGAACATCACCAGCGCTCCCACCAGCAGCAGTTGATCGATGGCTTCCATCGGACTGCGAATGTAGCAGCCCGGATGTCGGCCCGGGGAAACTCTCGGCGCTACCTGGCCGGGCGCTTCGCCCGCGCGTCCTTCACCTGGTCCGCGGTGACGAGCTTGCCCTGATTGCCCCACGCGCTTCGCTCATGGTTGGCGATGTCGGCGACGTCGGCATCGTTCAACGCGGCGGCGAACGGCGGCATCGCGCTGGGGTAGTTGACCCCGTCGATCGGCACGCCCTGCGCGCCGTGCAGGATCGTGTCGATCTGCGTGGCCGGGTCGGCGTCGAGCACGGCCGCGTTTCCCTTCAGCGGCGGGAAGGCGCCGGCCAATCCCGTGCCGGCGGCCTGGTGGCAGGCGGCGCAATGGGTGCCGTAGAGCGACGCGCCGCGCGCCGCATCGAACTTGTAGGGGCCCGCGGCCGCGGGCGGCGCGCTCGCGGAAGCCGCGGTGACCGGAGCCGCCGGCGCCGGTTCGGCCCTTTCGATCGGCGGCGCGGCCCGTGCGCCGCCCGGCGACTGCACCTCGAGGACGCCCTGCGCCCCGATCATCAGGTGCGCGAAGCTGTGATCGACGAACGGGTACCGGCCCGCCTGGGGAATCACGAGATCGAAGATCGCCCCCGCGCCGGGCCCGACGCTGTGGGTGGAGACGCCCGCCAACGCGTGCGCGGGATCGCCGTCGGGATAGACGCGGTCGAAGATCGCGCCGATGACGTGGAACGACGACCACAGGCTGGGGCCCGCATTGACGAAGTAGATCCGCGCGCGCCTGCCGGCTGCCACCGTCAGCGGCCGGTCGCGGTACTGGAACGCGACGCCGTTGAACACGACTTCGTCGGGACGTTCGGCCAGCATCTTCTCGTAGTTCGGGCCCATCAGCTGCCCCGAGATCTGCTGCGTGTACCACTCGCTCTGCACGATCACGTAGCTCTCGTCGGCGGGCGGCAGCGGCGTCTCGGGATCGACGATGATCGCGCCGTACATGCCGTTGGCCATGTGCAGCAGCACCGGCGGGGTGCCGCAGTGGTAGACGAATGCGCCCGGCACCTCGGCGACGAACGAATAGGTGATCTTCTCGCCGGGCTTCAACTCCACGTAGTGCAGGTCGGGCGGCGTGATCGCGGAATGGAAATCGAGCGAGTGCTCCATCATGCCGCGGTTGATGTAGGTCACGTTCACCGTCTGGCCCTGGCGCACGTGGATCACCGGCCCCGGAACCTCGTCGCCGAAGGTCCACGCCTGGTACTCGACCCCGTTGGCGATCGTGACCGTCCTGTCGGTGGATTCGATCGTCACGTTCACGCTCGGTCCGTCGGTGAGCGGGGGCAGATGCGCATCGCGGGCCTTGCCGATCGGCTCCTTCGCCGCCAGCGACAGCGGCGATACCGCGGAAGCCGCTGCGGTGGGCGTGGGCGCGGCGACGTGCATCGTGCTCTGCAGGCCGCCGACCAGGAAGAACACGAGCAGCGCGATCCCGACGATCGCGGTGACCTGTGCCGCGGCCGACGACGGGCGCGGCGCGTGCAGCGGCACGCCGCGGCTCCACTCGGCGATGCGTCTCCAGGCCGGCCAGCGCCGCTCGATCAGGTAGTCGACGCTGTACGGACTGGTACCGCCGCGATAGTTGATCCCGATCAGCAACAGGAAGATCAGGACGTAGGCGAGCGCCGTCCCCATGTTCGTCGCGCCTACCGTGTACGGCCCGCCGAAGCCTTCGGCGGTCGACCAGATCAGCAGGCTGAACAGCGCACCGAGCACGTAGGTGGTCTTGCGCGCGAAGCCGATCAGCAATGCGATGGCGAGCAGCGTTTCGGCGAGGCGGGTGAGCCACACGAACAGCATCGCGTGCGGCGTGACCAGCGCGATCCACAGGTCGAACCACCATGCCGACCACGACGGTTGTCCCTGCGCCGCGTTGTGCAGGTAGCCGACGTAGTTCGCGGCGAACGGATCGGTCCAGGTGAAAGCGGCTCCGATCGCCCAGATGATGCCGAAGGCGATCCGCAGCGCAGCGCTGGCCACGTCCGGCCAGGCGTCCGAAGTCCGCTCGTTGTCGACCCGGTCCGACATGGCGCTGCCCTCCTCCGACGTGCCGCAGATTCCGCAGGCGGTTGCAATCGGGAGGCCCTGCAAGTTCCGTCAGCCGATTCGCGGCTTGTCCGGGGACCGGATCCGATCGCGACGTGGCGGCGTGCGCAGTCGCGCACGCCGCTCCCGCCCTCGCGTTTCCCTCAGAACGTGTAGGTGACCGTCGCCTGCAGCGTGCGCGGACGGCCCGGGATGTAGTGGCCGCGATAGAGGAAGTCCGCGTAGTGCTTGTCGGTGACGTTGAACAGGTTGAACCGGAAGATGATGTCGTTCATCGTGTACTCGGCCATCAGGTCGGCGGTGACGAAGCTCGGCGCCTCGATCCGGCTGCCCGCCGCCAGGCCCACCGGCTTGTCCTTGCTGCGCGCCGTGAGTCCGCCGCCCAGCCGCCACTGCGGCGCCAGCCGATACGTGGTCCACAGCGACGCCGTGTGGCGCGGCGTCAGCCCGGGGCGCGAGCCTTCGGGTTCGGCGCCGCCGGCGCCGCTCGATTCGTCGACCTTGGCGATCGGAATCCAGGAATAGGAAACGAAGACTTCCCACAGCGGCGTGATGCGCCCGGCGACGTCGAACTCCAGGCCCGCCGCGTGACGCTTGCCCGACAGCACGTAGTTGCACGCGTTGACGGTATCGGCGTCGCGGTTGCGCTCGTTGTACTTCGTCGAGTGGAACAGCGCGAAGCGCGTGGTGAGGCGTCCGCTTTCGCTGTCGAGCTTCGCGCCGAGTTCGATGTTGCGGCTCTTCTCCGGATCCACCTTCGCGTTGCCGGCGTCGTACTGGTAGGTATCGCCCGACGTATTGAACGAGGTGCCGTACGACAGGTGGTACGACTGGTGCCGGGTCGGCTGGTACAGCACGCCGAAGCGGTTGCTGAGCAGCGAATCGGTACGGCTGATGCGCGTCGCCGGCGTTACCGAGCAGGGGTTGTTCCCGGCCGCCGCCACCGAGATGTTGTGGTATTCGCCCTCGAAGCGGTCCCAGCGAAGCCCGCCGAGCAGCTTCCACGCCGGCGCCACCTGCACCAGGTCCTGCACGTATACGCCGAAGGCCTGCGCATCGAAGGTGCGGTTGCGCGAGAGCTGGCGCAGCGACTCGGCGATCTTCGCGCCGTCGTCGGGGGTGCCCACCGTCGTCGTCGGCTTGGTCAGCGAGACTCCCGCGGGCACCGTGGCGGCGAAGTTCTCGAAGTCCTCGTCGGCCAGATCGACGCCGCTCTGCACCGAGTGCTTCAGGCCCCACCACTGGTGCTTCCCGCTGTAGTCGCTCTGCAGGTAGCGGGTATCCATGTTCATGATCTTGTTGTTCGTGCCGCGCGTGAGCACGGTGGCGTCGCTGAACGTGTCGGAGGTGACGGCGAGCCTGTCCGGCTGCAGCGTGGCGTTGGCGAAGCGGATCGCGCTGGCGCGCTGGTCGCGCTCGTAGCGCGCCACGCGCACGGCGGTGCGCAGCTCGGCGTCGGTGTCGATGCGCCACAGATGCGTGAAGTTGCCCTGCGTCGTGCCGGTCTTGGCGTAGTCGCTCGCCATCCCGTAGTAGTTCTCGGGGTCGGTCGGCCACAGGTAGTCGCCGCCGCGGTTCGGCCCGGGCGTGAGCCACGGCAGGCCGTAATGGATGCCGTTGTCGTTCTTCAGGTGATAGAGGCCCACCTCGAACTCGTTGCGCGTGCCGATGCCCCAGCGGAACTTGGGCGCGATGCCGTACTTGTCGATGTCCACGCCGGACAGGTCCGCGCGATTGACCATCGCGTTCAGCCGCAGCGCCGCGTTCTCCCCGGTCTTCAGGTTGAAGTCGCCCAGCGTGCGCACGAAGCTTCCGCTGCCCACGGTGACGGCCACCTCGTTGCGGTCGACCAGCACCGGGCGCTTGGTCACCTGGTTCACCGCGCCGCCCGTCGAGCCGCGGCCGAACAGCATCGACGCCGACCCGCGCAGCACCTCGAGCCGGTCCCAGTCGAAGCTGTCGCGCTCGTAGAAGGCCGGATCGCGCATGCCGTCGATGAAGATGTCGCCGGTCGATTGCAGCGAGAAGCCGCGCAGGCGGATGTCTTCCTCGGCGCCTTCGGCGGCCTGGAAGCTGATGCCCGCCGTGTTCTTCAGCGCCTCCTTCAGCGTGTCGAGGTTGCGATCGTCGATCAGCCGCTCGGTGACGACGGTGATCGACTGCGGGATGTCGCGCAGTTCCTGCTGCCCCTTGCCGATCGTCGTCGTGGTCGCGCGCAGCGACTCCTTGCCCGCAGGGGGCTCGGCGGTGCCCTGCGCGCGCACGGCCGGCAGCACCGTTTCGGCGCCGGCAGCGGGCCGCACGCCGGTCGCCTCGCGCTGCCGCTGTTCGTCGGCCGCCTGCACGCTCTCGGCCGCCGGCGGCTGCGTGCGTTCGGCGCCCGCCGGCTGTGCCACGGCGAAGCCGGCGGCCCCCAGGCCGGCGATCAGCGTGGTCAGCGACGAAAGCGGCGCAATCGAGGTCCGCGACGCGCGCGCATCACGGCGAAAGCGGGCCATACGACGGGGTCGTTTCATTCTTCTCCTTCCTTTGAGAAACCGGCAACGAAGAAACCGCGCCGGGAGGCACAGGGCTCCCGCGCGCTCGCACGTCAGCGTGTCTCCGGTTCGCTGACGAAACCGATGCGGCCCAGTCCGGCTTTCGCGGCGTCGGCGAGCGTCTCGGCCACCGCGCGATAGGCAACCGACTGGTCGGCCCGCAGATGGATCTCCGGCTGCGGCTCCTGCTGGCCGCGGGCGAGGAAGCGCTGCGCGGCCTCCTCCCGGCTCACCGGTTCGCCGTTCCAGAAGCGCGTCCCGCTCGCGTCGATCGCGAAATCGATCCGCTCGGGCTCCACGCGGTTCACCTGCGAGTCGGCCTTCGGAAGCTCCAGGCGAACCGCGTGCGTGAGCAGCGGTGCCGTGACGATGAAGATGACCAGCAGCACCAGCATCACGTCGATCAGCGGCACCATGTTGATGTCGGCCATCGGCGCGGAGCCGTTCTTGCGATCGAAGGAAGCGAAAGCCATCGTCGCGCTCCTTCGCTTCAGGCCTGCTGGGCGGCGGGGCGCAGCGCGTGCACCGAGTCGTTCGACTCGCGCGCGCCCGCGTGCAGCGCCTGGCCCATCGACAGGAAGGTGAGCAGCTCGAAGGCGAAGGCGTCGAGCTTGCCGTTCAGCACCCGGTTGCTGCGCGAGAAAGCGTTGTAGGCGACGACCGCCGGCACCGCGACGGCCAGTCCGATGCCGGTCATGATCAGCGCCTCGCCGACCGGGCCGGCAACCTTGTCGAGCGTGCCCGAGCCGGAAATGCCGATCGCCACCAGCGCGTGATAGACGCCCCAGACGGTGCCGAACAGTCCGACGAAGGGAGCGGTCGAGCCGATCGTCGCCAGCGTGGTCAGGCCGTTCTCGAGCCGGGTGTTCTCCTCGTCGAGCACCTTCTTGATCGTGCGCGTGACGAAGTCCTGCGCGCTGCCCGCCTCGGAGAGCTTGGCCGCGCCGTAACGCGCGTGATGCGCCCGCGCATTGATCGCGTGCGCGGTGAGATGGGAGAACGGATCGCGCGCGCCGTGGGTGAGGATCTCGGCATTCACCTCGTCGAGCGAACGCGCGTCCCAGAACAGGCGCAGGAACTGCTCGCTGCGACGCGAGCGGATCATCTGCGAGAGCCCCTTGAGGGCGATCAGCACCCAGGAGATCACCGACATGGCGACCAGGATCCACAGCAGGGCCTGGCCGATCGCGTCGGTCTGGGCATAGAAATGGGCGAAGCCCAACGAGGTTTGCGGTTCGGGCACGGCTCGGTTCCTCCTCAGTTCCTCAATTCGAAGATCATCGGCATCACGACCCAGAACGGCATCGGCACGCCGTTCTGCATGTAGGGCACGAAGCGCGTCGCACGCGCGGTGGCGAGCGCGGACTCGTCCAGTCGCGGATAGCCGGACGAACGCGCCACCTGCGTCTCGCGCGGCAAGCCCTGCGCATCGACGAGCACGCGCACGTCGACGCGCCCCTGCTCCTGCAGCCGGCGCGAGAGGGCCGGGTAATTCAGCACCGGCGGCGTCAGGTAGGAGACCGAGCGGATCGACATCTCCTTCGGC
>QEVN01000021.1 GCA_003576795.1 Burkholderiales bacterium | reverse complement strand
CAAGCTCGTGCCGATGGCGGTGTTCCACAAGGTGCTGCAGAACCTGCTCGACGAGTCGGTGCACGTGCGCGACCTGCGCGGCATCGTCGAGACGCTCGGAGAGCACGGCGCGCGTACGCAGGATCCGGCCGAGCTCACGCGCGAAGTGCGCATCGCGCTCGCGCCGGCGATCGTGCAGCAGACCTTCGGTCCGACGCAGGAGCTGAGCGTGATCGCGATCGAACCGAACCTGGAGCACCTGCTGGTGCAGGCGCTCGCACCGAACGCGGCCTCGGCGCTCGAGCCGGGCGTCGCCGAATACCTGCTCGCCGCGGGCGCCGAAGCCGCCCGAAAGCAGGAGGACGAGGGGCATCCTTCGTGCCTGCTGGTTCCCGACCGGATTCGCGTGCCGCTCGCGCGCCTGCTGAAGAAGGCGGCACCGCGCCTGCGCGTGCTCGGGCACGCCGAGATCCCTGATACCCATTCGATCCGCATTGGACGATTGATCGGAGAAGCGAAGTGAACGTCAAGCGCTATTTCGCCCGCACTGCACGCGAGGCGATGAGCCGCGTGCGCGCCGAGCTCGGCGAGGACGCCGTCGTGCTGAAGAACCGGCCGGTCGACGGCGGCGTCGAGATCCTGGCGCTGGCCGATTCGGAGCTCTCCGCCTCCGAGCCGGCTCCCTCGGCGCCGCCGCGCGGCGCGGGCGACGCCGCGCCCGCGTCGCCGATGAGCACGGTGAACTTCGAGAACTACGTCCGCGAGCGCCAGCAGCGGCGCCTGGCCTCGAGTCGCGACGAGCCGGGCGACGCGGGGGCGCTCGACGAAAGGCCGGGCGACGAACGGGCGACTGCTTCAGGCTTCGGCGACGAACCGCCACGACACGAAGAGCGCCGCGCGCCGCGCGTGGAAGCGCCCGCCGTGCACGTCTCGCCGGGCTTCGTGCGGGACGCCCGGTCGACCGACGACCGCCCGGACGTGGGCATGCTGATGAACGAGCTGCGCGAGATGCGCGGCGCGTTGTCGGACCAGCTCGAGTCGCTGAGCTGGTTCGAGGGCGTGCGGCGCCGCCCGGGGCAGTCCCGCATGCTGCGCCGGCTGCTGCAGGCCGGATTCTCGCCGTCGCTGTCGCGCACGCTCGCCAATCACCTGCCGGCGGATTTCGGCGAGGAGGACGCGGAGCGCTGGCTGCGCGAGGCGCTCGTGCGCAACCTGCGCATCGACTCGCCCGAGCAGACGATCTTCGACGCCGGCGGCACCTACGCGCTGCTGGGGCCGACCGGCGTGGGCAAGACGACGACGGCGGCCAAGATCGCCGCCCAGTTCGCCTTGAAGCACGGCGCGCAGTCGGTCGGCCTGATCACCGCCGACGTCTACCGGATCGGTGCTCAGGACCAGCTGCGCACCTTCGGGCGGCTGCTCGGCGTGCCGGTGCATGTCGCGCACGACGTCTCGACGCTCGCCGACTTCCTGCAGATGTACATGAACCGCAAGCTCGTGCTGATCGACACGGCCGGCGTGGCGCAGCGCGACGAGCGCGTGGGCGAACTGCTCGCCGCGCTGTCCTCGGCGCAGGTGCGCAAGGTGCTCGTCGTCAACGCCGCCTCGCAGGCCGAGGCGATCGACGAGACCATCGAGGCATACCAGGGACGCAACGCCGCCGGCGTGGTGCTGTCGAAGGTCGACGAGGCGGTACGCCTGGGCGGCGCGCTCGACTGCCTGATCCGGCACCGGCTGACGCTGCAGGGCGTGGCCAACGGCCAGCGCGTTCCCGAGGACTGGCATCGGCCCGAGCCCCGGATGCTCGTCGACCGGGCGCTGGCGACCGAGTCGCGGGCGTCGGCGTCGTTCTCCTTCGAGGAAGCCGAGTTGGCGATGCTGCTCGCCGCCGGGCAGCGCACGGCCGCGCAGCGCGCGCGCGAGGCGCGGCGTGTTTGAAGCCGCACGCGACCAGGCCGCGGGGCTGCGCCGGTTGTTCCAGCCGAAGCAGCCGAGCCTGCTGCCGCTCGGCTGCACCGTGGGCGACGCATCGGGCCGCGCCGGCGTCGAGGCGATCGCGGGCGCGCTCGCGCGCGCCGGGCGCCGCCCGCTGCTCGTCGATCTGCTCGGCAGGACGAATCGCCCGCCGCCTTCTTCGTTCGCCCGGATCGACGCCGATGCGCTGCTGCCCGAGGGCGCGCAGGCGCGCGACTTCGCGCGCTTCGTCGAATCGCTCGAGGGTTCCGTGAGCGACGGTCGCGGCGCCTTCGACGTCGCGCTCGTCGCCGCCGATCCGTTGCGGCTGGCCGATCTCACGGCCGGCCTCGCCGAGCGGATCGTGCTGGTCGCGCGTACGCGCGGCGACGGCCTGGCGCGCACCTATTCGCAGATCAAGGCGATGCACCTGGCGCACGGCTTTCGCGCGTACTGCACGGTGTTTCTCGATGCCGGCTCGCGCGCGGCGGCGCTCGCTTCGCATCGCCGGCTCGCCGACACGGCGGCACGCTTCTTCGGCGCCGCAATCGAGTTCGGCGGCACGCACGACGCCGTCGATGCCGAGCGCCTCGCCGACGATGCGTTGCGCTGGTTGCAGCCGATCGCCGCGCGTCCGCGCGCACAGGCGCACTGAAACGAGTCGATTCCGGATCCACGCTCATGTATACCGCGCAAGGAACCCTCGATCGCACCAGCGCCATCCAGCGCTACGGACCGATGGTCCGCCGCATGGCGAGCCAGCTGATCGGACGACTGCCGGCGAACGTCGAGCTCGACGATCTCGTGCAGGCCGGGATGATCGGGCTGTTCGACGCGATGACGCGCTACGAGACCGACCGGGGCGCGCAGTTCGAGACCTTCGCCACGCAGCGCGTGCGCGGCGCAATGCTCGACGAGCTGCGCGGAAGCGACTGGCTGCCGCGCTCGGTGCGCCGCAACCAGCGCACGATCGAGTCGGCGATCCATCGCGCCGAGCAGCGCCTCGGGCGGGCGCCGGCGGAAGCCGACATCGCCGAGGAGCTCGGCCTGCCGCTCGCCGAATACCAGCGACTGCTCGACGACGCGCGCGGCGCGCAGCTGGTGCACCTCGACGACTACGACGACGACGGCGACGAGGGCTTCCTCGATCGGCACGTCGTGTCGTCGGACGTCGATCCGCAGGAGATCCTCGGCGACTCGCGCTTCCGTCATGCCCTCGTCGCGGCGATCGAGAAGCTGCCCGAGCGCGAGCGGCTCGTCATGGGCATGTACTACGAGCAGGAAATGAACCTGAAGGAGATCGGTGCGGTGCTGGGCGTGACCGAGTCGCGCATCTCGCAGCTGCACAGCCAGGCGGTCGCGCGGCTGCGCACGCAGATGAAGCAGTGGATCTGAGGCGACCCGCGGAAAAGAAAAGCTACGGAGAGAGACGTCATGTTGATGTTCACGACGCGCCGGCGTGTGCAAACGCCGAGGGGCGAAGCGGCCGGGGTGCCCTCCACCGGGCCGGGTGCGAGCGCGAGTACGGGGGCGACCCGGCAGGCCTTCGTCGCGGGCCGCAGCGGCGACGTCTTCGAGGGAATCGCGCGGCAGGCTTCCGGGCTCGGGCGCGAGGCGGCCGAAGTGAACGGCGTTCTCGAGGAGATTGCCGCCGGCGCGGCGACGCAGGCGCAGACGCTCGACGGCGCGATGCAGACGATCGCGACGATGGTCGATTCGAACCGCCGCATCGGGGATGCGTCGCGCGCCGGCCAGCAATGCCTGGTGGAAGCGCACGCGGCGGTCGCCAAGGTGGTCGCGGGCTTCGGCGAGACGACCGACACGCTGTCGCAGGTCACTTCGTCTGCGCGCGAGATCACGCAGATCGCATTGCAGACGCGGCTGGTCGCCTTCAACGCGTCGGTCGAGGCCAAGCGCGCCGGAGAGGCCGGGCGCGGCTTCTCGGTGGTCGCCGAGGCGGTCAAGGATCTCGCCGCGCGCGTCGAGGACGCGTCGCGGCAGATCATGCAGACGGTGTCGATGCTCGATGCCCGGCTCGCCGAACTGTCGCGCGAGATCGACGACGACGCGAAGGGCGAGGGCACCTTCCGCGCGGCGCTCGCGCGCTCGGAGGCGCAGGCGGGCGAAGTCGTGCAGGCGGCGGTGCGCAACGTGCGCTGCTGCGAGGAGGTGCTCGAGTCGGTGCGCCAGCTCGCCGCCGACTCGCACGCCAGCGCCGACGCGATCGCCGGAACGCGGCGCAAGGCCGAGAAGTTCCTCGAGCTTTCCGAGTCGCTGATCGAGCTTACCGTCGAGTCGGGAATCCAGACCGGGGACACGCCGCTGATCGAGAAGGTGATCGATGCAGCGACGCAGGTTTCGCGCCTGTTCGAGGAGGCGCTCGACAGCGGTGCGATCACGATGGCCGATCTCTTCGACGAGAACTACGTGCCGGTGCCCGGGACGAATCCGCAGCAGTACACGACGCGTTTCACCGCGCTCGCCGACCGGCTGCTGCCGCAGGTCCAGGAGCCGATGCTGAAATGCTCGTCGAAGGCGACGCTGTGCGCGGCGGTGGATCGCAACGGCTATCTGCCCACGCACAACGCGCGCTACTCGCGCCCGCAGGGGCCGGACCCGATATGGAACGCGGCGCATTGCCGGAACCGGCGCATGTTCAACGACCGCACCGGACTCGC
Organism: Burkholderiales bacterium; assembly: GCA_003576795.1. Taxonomy (GTDB): domain Bacteria; phylum Pseudomonadota; class Gammaproteobacteria; order Burkholderiales; family Burkholderiaceae_E; genus Zeimonas. The sequence goes on along the minus strand of QEVN01000021.1, from coordinate 26,717 downwards.
TGCCGGGCGCAGCCGCCGCCGCTTCCTGCTGCAGACATACCGGCGCGACATGGGCGGCGGGCAGTTCGTCTACATGAAGGACCTGTCGGCCCCGATTCTCGTACGCGGACGCCATTGGGGAGGACTGCGCCTCGCCTACCAGTTCTGAAAGAAGAAAGAAGAAAGTCGGGCTCAGGTCCGGCTTTTTCTTGCCGAAGAAGATCGATGGGGCGTGTCGCTTCACATGCGGAGCGCTGCCCGCCGTTTTCCCCTCCCTTCCACCTTCACAGAGAAGTTGCAAGATGTTTCGCCGTCTAGGGTTCAAGCACAAGATCCTCCTGCTCGTCGCGACCGCGCTGCTCGGTTTCGTCGTGCTCTCGCTGGTTTCCTCGCTGCGCAACGAACGGCTCGCCGTCGACGCGCGCCGCGGCGAACTGGTTACCGCCGTCCAGTCGGCGTTCAACATCGCGGCGGCGTATCAGGCACGCGCCGCCTCCGGGGCGATGCCCGTCGAGGAGGCGCAGAAGGCCGCGATCGAGGCGATCCGCTCGGCGCGCTACGGCGGCCCGGACGGCAAGACCGAATACTTCTACATCTGGACCGTCGACGGCTCGACGGTGATGCACCCGACCCATCCGGAATGGACCGGGCAGCCGATGCTCGGCAAGCTGCTCGACGCCACCGGCGGCGACACGCTGAAGCGACTGCTCGACGCGGTGGCGGCGAGCCCGAACGGGCGCGCCTTCGCGCAGGCCTATTTCCCGAAGCCCGGACAGACGCAGGCCGTGCCGAAGCTGCAGTACGGAACGCGCGTCGACGGCTGGAACTGGGTGGTCGGTTCCGGCATGTACCTGGACGACCTCGATGCGCTCGTGCAGAGCCAGCGAGTGCGCGACGCCGCCACCGCGCTCGTGCTGCTGGCGATCGTCGCCGGCACCGGCTGGCTCGTCGTGCGCAGCGTGCTGCGCCAGATCGGCGGCGAACCCGCCGAGGCGATGCGCGTGATGGACGAAGTGGCGCGCGGAAACCTCGCCGCGCGACTCGACCGCGCGGCGCGCGGCAGCCTGCTCGACGGGCTGCAGACGATGATCGCCGCGCTGCGGAAAACGATCGAGCAGGTGCACGTCTCCACCGAGAGCATCCGCACGGCCGCCGACGAGATCGCCGTGGGCAACCTCGACCTGAGCCAGCGCACCGAGGAAACGGCGTCGAACCTGCAGCAGACGGCCTCGTCGCTCGAGCAGATCACCGGCGCCGTGCGCCAGACTGCCGATTCGGCGCGCACGGCGAATCAGCTGGCATCGACCGCCTCGGACGTCGCGGCTCGTGGCGGCAACGTCGTCGAGCAGGTCGTGGCGACGATGGGCGAGATCGACGACTCGAGCCGGCGCATCGCCGACATCATCGGCACGATCGACGGCATCGCGTTCCAGACGAACATCCTCGCGCTGAACGCGGCGGTCGAGGCGGCGCGCGCGGGCGAGCAGGGTCGCGGCTTCGCGGTCGTCGCCAGCGAGGTACGCAGCCTCGCGCAGCGCAGCGCCGACGCGGCCAAGGAGATCAAGGCGCTGATCGGCACGAGCGTCGAGCGCGTGGAGGCCGGCTCGCGGCTCGTGCGCGACGCGGGCGAGTCGATGCGCGAGATCGTCGTTTCCGTGCAGCGCGTGACCGACATCATCGGCGAGATCACCGCGGCGGCGAACGAGCAGAGCAGCGGCATCGATCAGATCAACGTCGCGGTCACGCAGCTCGACCAGATGACGCAGCAGAACGCGGCGCTGGTCGAGGAGTCGGCGGCGGCGGCCGAGAGCCTGAAGCAGCAGGCGATGAATCTTGCCGGCGTGGTGGGCGTGTTCCAGGTGGACGAGGGTCGGCCGCACGGCGCACGGGCGTCGGCGCGTGCCTCGCGTTCCGGCGAGGCCGCCACGCCCGACGAAGCTCGCGCGGCGATCGCGCGTGCGCGCGACTCGGCGAAGCGGGGAGCGGTGCGCGCCGGAGGCTCGGCGAGTGCGGCTCGGCCGCACGCGCCGAAGGCCAAGGCTGCGCCGGGGGGTGCGGCGGCTGCATCGCGCCAGGCGCCTGCGAGCACGGCCGCGGCCGGTGCTGCGGCCGCCGTGGGTGCGGAAGAGGGGTGGGAGAGCTTCTGATCCGGCGAGGAGCGCGGCGGGCGATCCCCGCCGACGCGCCGAATCAGGCGGAACGAACTCCCCGGCGGTGCGCCGGGGAGTTCGTCAATCCTTCGTCGGTGTACAGACGGGACTCGGGCCCGAGCAGCGCGCCGAGCGCGCGCGAGGCCTGCAGCGCCGAGCGGCGTGCGAGGGCCGAGTTCGAATCGAGCGCCGCGCGCAGCGCGCGCAGGCGTTCGGCAATGCGGGCATCGGGCGCTGCCGGAGCCTGCCGACAGGCGGCGATCCACCCCGACAGGCGGGCGTTGACGTCCTCGAGCCGATCCGCGTCGCGCGCCAGCATCGCCTCGCGTTGCTCCTCGAGAAGCGCGAGACCGTCGTCGAGCGACGGCGCCGCGGCGCGGACGTCTGCCGTCATTTCGTCCGTGAAAGCGTCTCGAGCAGCTCGGCTGCCTGCGAGATCATCTTGTCGGCGACCGCGTGGGCGCTCACCTGGAAGCGTCCTTCGCGGATCGCCTCCTTGACTTCCTCGACCTTGTGCAGCCGCATCTGCTCCTCGGCGGCGCCTTCGGTCGCCAGACTCTTCGAGGCGGGCGACAGGTGCACGGCATCGGCCGGCGCGGTCTTCTCGACGGCGTCGCTGCGTGCGCCGGCGGCGGCGCCGGCAACGGGCGTGCCGTGGCCGGCACGCGACAGTGCATCGGGTTGTTGCGGCTCCGTGGGTTTGCCGATCTTCATGGCGATTCCCCTTTCGAACCCGGGTACGAGCCCGGATGCCGGGAGTATCGGCCGCGCTGCGCCGAACTTGAGGGCCGCGGCCCGCGTTCGATTGCCGAGGATCGCATCAGAGGCGGATCTCGACCGTACGCTCGCGGACCGTGCCGACGAGCATCCTGCCCGTTTCGGTACGCACGCGCAACGACTGTCCCTCCCCGGCGCCGGACAGCGCGAAGCCGCCGGCCGAGACGCTGAAACCCGAGCCGACCATGCGGATGCGCACGGGGTCGCCGGCGGCGATCGTCTGCGGAACCCGCAGGTCGTTCGCGCGCAGCACCTGTCCGGCCGACAGCGGCCGGCCCAGCGAGCGGCCGGCCAGCCACGCCGGATCGGATACCGGCACGCCGGTGGTGCGCGTCCAGTCGACTTCCTCGATCCGGAAGTCGTCGGCGCGCGGCATCGCGCCCGCCGGCAGCGGGAGGTTCGTCACCAGCGCGGGTCCGAACACCGAAACGGTCACCGGGATCATCGTCGACCACGAGGCGCCCTCGGCGCAGCGAACGCCGACGAAGCCGCGGCCCCACAGCTTCGCGTTGGGCGGCAGGAACGGCTCGATGCGCGCGCAGGGTGCGAGCCGCATTCCGCGATTCGGCTTGCCGACCCGGACCTCGACGCGCAGGCCGGCGGGGCTGCCCTCGTTGTCGGCAGCGGAAGCGTCCGCATCGGCCGGCAGGCGCACCGTCCAGGTCGACGCCGCCGACTCCTCGATCCAGCGCTGAAGCTGCGGCGCCATGTCGGCGATCGGCGCACTTTCGTCCGTCGCCGTCCGGGTGGAAGCCTGCGGTGCGGCGGCCGGCGCGGCGGCGGCGGTCGAGACGGCGAAGCACGCGGCGACGCCGGCGGCGAGCGCATGCGCCAGCGCCAGGCGTGCGGCCGCGGCGGGCGCGCACGAAGCGCGCCGCGGGCGGGAGGTCGCGATCGACGAGTCCATTCGCGCAGCCTAGTGCCGGCGCCCGCCCGCCGGTTGCGCGAGATGCGGGGCAAAGCCGGCGTTTTTCGCCTCATCCGCGCGAGAGCCCCGACGAATAATCGGCAGCGATCGGAAAAACAGGAGAGAGCGATGCTCGATCGGCTCACCGGCACGCTGCAGTTCCAGGGCGAGGCGCTCGCGCTGCGTGCGCAGCGCCAGCAGGTGCTCGCGTCGAACATCGCGAACGCGGATACGCCGAACTACCAGGCGCGCGACTTCGATTTCGGCCAGGCGCTCGCGCAGGCTGCCGCGCGCATCGGCGGCGCACCCGCGGGCAGCGTGTCGCTGACCTCGTCCGGCGGCTCGCCGCTGCGCGTGGCGCTGGCGCAGCCCGATGCGGCGGGCGCGGCCGGCAAGGCCTTCCTGCCGGTGAGCGGCGCTTCCCCGTCTTCGCCGCCGGCGATGCTGTGGCGCACCCCGCAGCAGCCCACGCTCGATCGCAACACCGTCGACCTCGATCGCGAGCGCGCGGACTTCGCCGACAACTCGCTGCGCTACGAGGCGACGCTGCGCTTCATCAACGGCAACGTGCGCAACGTGCTCTCCGCCATCCGCGGCGAATGAACCTGGGAGTCGAACGATGTCGCTTCTGAACATTCTCGGAATCTCCGGCAGCGCGGTCTCCGCGCAGAGCCAGCGGCTGAACGTCGTCGCGTCGAACCTGGCCAACGCGGACAGCGTCGCCGGGCCGGACGGACAGGCCTACCGCGCGCGCCAGGTCGTGTTCCAGGCGCAGGCGGCCGGCGCCGACGCCGCGCAGGTCGGCGTGCGCGTCACCGACGTGATCGAGGACGCGACGCCCGGCAAGCGCCTGCACGATCCGTCGCATCCGCTGGCGGACGCCGACGGCTACGTCACGCAGAGCAACGTCAACGTCGTCGAGCAGATGGTCGACATGATCTCGGCGTCGCGCTCGTACCAGAACAACGTCGAAGTGATGAACACCGCCCAGCAGCTCGCGCTGAAGACGCTGCAGCTCGGCCAGTGAGCGAGGGAGAACGACGATGGTGAGCAGCACGCAGAACGACACCGCGAGCCGGACGAGCGCAGCGAACGCCGCGGCGAACGCGGCGGCCGCCGCCTACGGCGCGCCGGCCGACGGAACCGACACCGCCGAGGGCACCGAGGACCGGTTCCTCAAGCTGCTCGTCGCGCAGATGCGCAACCAGGATCCGCTCAATCCGCTGGACAACGCCGAGGTGACGAGCCAGCTCGCGCAGATCAACACGGTGCGCGGGATCGAGCAGCTGAACGCTTCGATGACGAAGGTCGCGACGGCGTCGACCGCCGTCTCGCCGCTGTCGGCAGTGGGGTTGCTCGGCCGCCAGGTGCTGGTGGAGGGCGATCGCTTCGAATGGACGGCCCCCGACGCCGACATCGCGAGCAACGATCCGACCATGCCGAGCGTCGACGTGAGCGGGTCGAAATCGGTCCGCGTCGGATTCGAGCTTCCCGTCGCGGCACGCGCGGTGCGCGTCGAGATCGTCGATGCCGCCGGGCGCGTCGTCCACGCGCGCGATTTCTCCGAGCCGGAAGCGGGCGTGCACACCCTCGACTGGGACGGCATCGACACCGACGGGCGTGCGGTGTCCTCGGGCAAGTACACGTTGCGCGCCTACGGCGTCGACGAGAACGGCGGCGAGTCGAGCGTCGTCGCGCTCGTGCCGGCGCGCGTGAACGGCGTGAGCCAGGCGCCGGGGGGCGCACGGCTCGATCTCGTCGGGCGCGACGCCGTCGCCGCCTCGGCGATCCGCGCCGTTCTCTGAACCCGCAGCATTTCCAACAGGAGCCACGAATGTCTTTCCAGCAGGGATTGAGCGGGTTGAACGCCGCGGCGCGCAACCTCGACGTCATCGGCAACAACGTCGCCAACAGCAACACGGTGGGCGCGAAAGCCTCGCGTACCGAGTTCGCCGACATCTACGCAACGTCGCTCTACGGCGCGGGCACGCAGTACAACGGCATCGGCGTGACGGTCGCGGCGATCACGCAGCAGTTCACGCAGGGCGACATCGCGACGACGAACAACGCGCTCGACATGGCGATCAACGGGCGCGGCTTCTTCCGCATGTCGAACGAGGGTGAGATCACCTACACGAGGAACGGGCAGTTCCAGCTCGACAAGGACGGCTACCTGGTCAACGCGCAGGGCGGGCGGCTGACCGGGTATCCGGCCGACGCAAACGGGCGGGTGACCACCGGAACGCCGGTCGAGCTGCGGCTGCAGACCGGCGACGTGGCGCCGAAGATGACTTCCTCGGCCTCGATCACCGCGAACCTGGACACGCGCGCGAAAGCGCCCGACTCGGCGACGACGCCGTTCAGCATCGCCGACGGCGCCAGCTACAACGGCGCGACTTCGCTGGCGGTGTTCGATTCGCAGGGAACCGAGCACACGGTCGCCGTGTACTTCCGCAAGAGCGACACAGTGGCCAACCAGTGGGACGCCTACGTCGCCGCCGACGGCACGCAGCTCGACGGTCCCGGCGGAGCCGGCTCGCCGTTCGCCACCTTCGAATTCGACGCCGACGGCAGGCTCACTTCCGCTTCGCCGACCGGCTTTCCGGTGACGGTGCCGGTGTCGAACGGAGCGGGGGCGCTGACCGTCCCCTTCGACCTGTCGAAGATCACGCAATTCGGTTCCGCGTTCTCGGTCTCGCAGCTGTCGCAGGACGGCTACGCGGCGGGCCGCCTGTCCGGCTTCTCGATCTCTTCGGACGGCACGGTGCTCTCGCGCTACACCAACGGCACGACGCTCGCGCAAGGGCGCGTCGTGCTGGTGAACTTCACGAACCCGCAGGGCCTGCAGCCGCTGGGCGGAAACCAGTGGGCCGAGACCGCGGATTCGGGCGCGCCGATGGCCGGCACGCCGGGCGCGGGCAGCCTGGGCGTCATCCAGTCGGGTGCGGTCGAGCAGTCGAACGTCGACCTCACGGCCGAGCTGGTCAACATGATCACCGCGCAGCGCGTCTACCAGGCCAATGCGCAGACGATCCGCACGCAGGACCAGGTGATGCAGACGATCGTCAACCTGCGTTGACGAAACACTCGTTCGCGCGCCGGCGACGCACTGAACGCCGCCGCGCGCCGCGGGAGGCACGATGGACCGGTTGATCTACCAGTCGATGAGCGGAGCCAAGGCGCTGATGCAGCGCCAGGACGCGCTCGCGCACAACCTCGCCAACGGCAGCACCGACGGCTTTCGCGCCGACCTGATGGCGTTTCGCGCGGTGCCCGGCGAGCAGCCGAATGCGGCGACGACGCGCGTCTGGGCGCTGGAGGCGAGCGCGGGTTTCGACGCTTCGTCGGGCCCGATCCGCCAGACCGGACGCGCGCTCGACGTCGCGGTCGCCGGCGGCGGCTGGCTCGCGGTGCAGGGCGCGGACGGCGACGAGGCCTACACGCGCGACGGCGCGCTCGAAGTGGGGGCCGACGGCACGCTGCAGAACCGGCGCGGACAGATCGTGCTCGGCGACGGCGGTCCGTTGACGATTCCGCCGGGCGCCGAGGTCTCGATCGGCGGCGACGGCACGGTGAGCGCACGCATCGGCAACCAGCCGCCGTTCCAGGTCGGGCGGCTGAAGCTGGTGAATCCGCCGGTGGAGGAACTGCGCAAGGACGCCGACGGGCTCGTTCGCATGCGCGCGGGCGACACGGCGCCGATGGACGAGTCGGTGCGCGTGGTGCCCGGTTCGATCGAGGGCAGCAACGTGAACGCGGTCGAGTCGATGGTCGGGATGATCGCGCTCGCGCGCCAGTTCGAGATGCAGATGCGGATGCTGCAGACCGCCGAGGGCAACGAGCAGAAGGCCTCGCAACTCCTTTCGCTGAAGGGCTGAAACCATGATTCGTTCGCTGTGGATCGCCAAGACCGGGCTCGACGCGCAGCAGTTGCAGCTCGACACGATCTCGCACAACCTCGCCAACGTCAGCACGAACGGCTACAAGCGCTCGCACGCGGTGTTCGAGGACCTGCTCTACCAGAACATGCGCCAGGCGGGCGGACAGGAAACGCAGCAGAACCAGCTGCCCACCGGCCTGCAGCTCGGCACCGGCGTGCGCCCGGTGGCAACGGCGCGCCTGTTCACGCAGGGCAACCTGCAGCAGACCGGCAACACCTTCGACATGGCGATCGACGGCAACGGCTTCTTCAGCCTGCAGATGCCCGACGGCAGCGTCGCCTACACCCGCGACGGATCGTTTCGCGTCGATTCGACGGGCCAGCTCGTCACCTCGAACGGCATGCCGATGTCGCCGCCGATCGTGATCCCGCCCAATTCGACCAGCGTGACGATCGGCGCCGACGGCGTCGTGTCGGTGATGCAGGCGGGGCAGGCCAATCCGACGCAGGTGGGGCAGGTGCAGCTCGCCACCTTCGTCAATCCGGCCGGCCTCGATCCGAAGGGACAGAACCTCTACCTCGAGACCGCCGCCTCGGGTGCGCCGACCATCGGCACGCCGGGCAACAACGGCGCGGGCCTGATCAACCAGGGCTACGTCGAGACCTCGAACGTCAACGTCGTGGAGGAACTCGTCGCGATGATCCAGACGCAGCGCGCCTACGAGATCAACTCGAAGTCGATCCAGACTTCGGACCAGATGCTCGCGCGGCTCTCGCAGCTGTGAGCGGCGCGATGAGCGGCAAAGGCAACCGGGCCCTGCGTCTCGCGGACCGTCGTCGTCCGATGGCTGCCGTGACGAGCCGCTGCGCGCGGATCGCTTCGGCGTTCGCGCTGCTCGCGCTGGCCGGCTGCGCCGCGACGCCGACCGTGCACGTGCTCGAGCCGACGTCCGCGCGGCCGCAGCCGACGTCGATCGCCGTGGCCGCGGCCAACGCGCCGCGCCCGCAGGCAGCCGACGGCGCGATCTTCCATCCGTCCACTTTCCGCGGTCTGTTCGAGGACCGGCGCGCGCGGCTCGTCGGCGACATCCTGACGATCCAGATCCAGGAGAAGACCTCCGCGCGCAGCAGCTCGAACAGCTCGGTGGACCGCAATGCATCGGTCGACGCCAGCCTCAGCCGGCTGCCGTTCAAGTCGCCCACCTCGAGCATCCTTCCGAAGCTCGGCGTCGCGGGAAGCTCGAGCAACACCTTCGAGGGCAAGGGCGAGACGGGGTCGGACAACGCGTTCTCGGGGACGATCACCGTCACCGTCATCGACGTGCTGCCCAACGGCAATCTCGTCGTCTCCGGCGAGAAGCAGGTCGGCATCAACCAGAACGTCGAGGTGCTGCGCTTCTCGGGCGTGGTCGACCCGGTGAGCCTGCTGCCCGGCAATCTCGTGTCGTCGACGCGGGTGGCCGATGCGCGACTCGAAGTGCGCGGCCGCGGCGACATCGACCACGCGCAGACGGTGGGCTGGCTCGCGCGCTTCTTCCTCAGTTTCCTGCCGATCTGAAACCGGCCTGCGAACCGGAGACCGAACATGATCCAATCTTTGCGTTCCCCCGGCGCCTGCGGCCTTCTGGGCATGCGACGCCTCTTGCGCATCCCGCGCCTCGCGGCTTGCCCTGTGCTCGCCGCCGCGCTCGTCGTCGCCTCGGCGCTCGTCGCGCCCGCGCCCGCGCACGCCGAACGCGTGAAGGAGCTGGCCTCGATCCAGGGCGTGCGCGCGAACCAGCTGATCGGCTACGGGCTCGTCGTCGGACTTGACGGCAGCGGCGACCAGACGACGCAGGCGCCGTTCACCGTGCAGAGCCTGCAGTCGATGCTGTCGCAGCTGGGCGTTCAGCTGCCGCCCGGCATCACGCCGCAGCTGCGCAACGCCGCCGCGGTGATGGTCACCGCGCAATTGCCGCCGTACGCGCAGCCGGGCCAGGCGATCGACGTCACCGTCTCGTCGATGGGCAACGCGAAGAGCCTGCGCGGAGGCACGCTGCTGCTCACGCCGCTGCGCGGCGCCGACGGGCAGGTGTACGCGATGGCGCAGGGCAACCTGGTGGTCGGCGGCGCCGGCGCTTCGGCCGCCGGGAGCAAGGTGCAGATCAACCACCTGAGCGCCGGGCGCGTGCCGGGCGGCGCAACGGTCGAGCGCGTCGTGCCGAACCAGACGCTCGCCTCGGATGCGATCCACATCGAGCTGAACCAGACCGACTTCGCCACCGCGCATCGTGTGGCCGAAGCGATCAACGCGAGCGTGCTGCCCGGATCGGGCGCCGCCGTGCCGATCGCGCAGCCGCTCGATGCGCGCGTCATCCGCGTGACGCTGCCGTCCGACCCCGCGCAGCGCGTGCCTTTCCTCGCCGGGCTCGAGAACCTCGACGTGCGCCTGGCCGCGCCGCTCGCGCGCGTGATCGTCAACGCGCGCACCGGTTCGGTGGTGATGAACCAGTCGGTCACGCTCGCGCCCAGCGCCGTGGCGCACGGCAACCTGTCGGTCACCGTGCAGTCGACGCCGATGGTCAGCCAGCCCGGACCTTTCGCTAAAGGTTCCACCGTCGTTGCCGAAAGAGCCGACATCGAGATCCGCCAGGACGGCGGGTCGATGATGATGCTCGAGGGGTCGGCGAAGCTGCCCGATGTCGTGAAGGCCTTGAACAGCCTCGGCGCCACCCCGCAGGACCTGATCGCGATCCTCCAGGCGCTGAAGGCCGCCGGGAGCCTGAAGGCGGAGTTGGAGATCATCTGATGGCGGCGGGGTCGACGTCGACGAACGGACTCGCGCTGGACGCGAGGTCGCTCGACGCGTTGCGCCGCAATGCCTCGGGCGATCCCCGCGCCGCGCTGAAGCAGGCGGCGGGCCAGTTCGAGGCGCTGTTCCTGCAGCAGCTGCTCAAGAGCATGCGCGATGCGATGCCGAAGAGCGGCATGTTCGACGGCCCCGGGCAGGAGACCTACGTCGCGATGCTCGACCAGCAACTGTCGCAGTCGATGGCGAATCGGCCGGGGGGCCTGGCCGGGATCATCGCCAGGCAGCTCGAGCGCAATCTCGCTCCCGCCGCGAAGGCGGACACCGCGTCGAACGTGGCGAACGTGGCGAACACCGCGACGAAGGCAGCGCCGAGCACGCTGTCGCTCGATCCGCGCGCCTCGCGCGCGCTGAAGGAATCGCTCGAGAAGCGCCTCGATGCGCCGCAGGCCGCGTTCGTCGATCGGATGTGGCCGCACGCGATCGCGGCGCAGCGCACGACCGGCGTTCCCGCCGCGTTCGTCGTCGGCCAGGCGGCGCTCGAGTCGGGCTGGGGGCGGCACGAGATCCGGCACGCCGACGGGCGCAGCGCGCACAACCTGTTCGGCATCAAGGCCACCGGCGGATGGAGCGGGCCGACGGTGGACGTGACGACCACCGAATACGTGGACGGAAAGCCGGTGAAGGCGGTCGAGAAGTTCCGCGCCTACGGTTCGTACGCCGAGGCGTTTCGCGACTGGGCATCGCTGATGTCGACGAGCGCGCGCTACGGCGGCGTGCTGCGCGAGGCGAAATCGCCCGAGGGCTTCGCACAGGGCCTGCAGCGCGCCGGCTACGCCACCGATCCGGATTACGCCGACAAGCTCGAGAGCACGATCCAGCGCGCGCTGCGCCTGGCGCGCTCGGGCGTTTGAGGAGACGACGATGGCGGGCCTGCTGGGAATCGGGCAGAGCGCGTTGATGGCGGCCTATGCGCAGCTGCAGACGACCGGGCACAACATCGCCAACGCGAACACGCCGGGCTACAGCCGGCAGGAAGCGGTGTTCGCCACGGCGGGGGGCACGTACACCGGCGGCGGCTTCCTCGGCATGGGCGTGGACCTGGTCACCGTGCAGCGCAGCTACGACCGCTTCCTCGCCGGCGAGCTGGCGTCGAGCACGGCCGCTTCGGCGGCCGACAGCACGCGCGCGGCGTATCTCGAGCGCCTGCAGCGGGTGCTCGCCAGCGGCGACGAAGGAATCGGCGCCGCGATCGACGACCTGAACGCGGCGCTCGCCGACGTCGTGAACCGGGCGTCGGATCCCACCGCGCGCGAGGTCGTCGTGCAGCGCGCCGACACGCTCGCGCTGCGCATCCGCAACGCCGATTCGCAGATGGCCGCGCTCGGGCGCGACGCCGACGACCAGATCGCGAACGCGGCAGGCCGCGTCAACGAGCTGCTCACGCAATTCGCCGGACTGAACGGCCGGATCTCCGCGGTGCAGGCAAGCGGTCATGCGCCGAACGACCTGCTCGACGAGCGCGATCGCGTGCTGCTGCAGCTGAACGAATACATGAAGGTCACCGCGCTCGCCCAGGACGACGGAACGGTGAACCTGTTCGCCGCGGGCGGCGAGGGGCTGCTGGTCGGCACGCGGGCGGCGGCGCTCGTCGTCGGCACCGACCCGTCCGACCCGTCGAAGCAGCGCATCTCGCTGCAGAACGGCACCGCCACCATGCCGATGAGCGCCGACTCCTTCGGCGGCGGGTCGATCGCCGGCTGGATGAATTTTCGCGACCAGGATCTCGCGCAGACGCGCGGGGCGTTGGCGAAGCTGGCGGGCGACATCGCGCAGACGTACAACGATCGCCAGAAGCTCGGCGTGGACGCGGCCGGCGTCGCCGGCAAGGACATGTTCGCCACCGGCAGCTCCGGCCTCGATTTCCGCAGCGCGCTCGACTCGGGCTCGGAGCTGGCCGCCGCCTGGCCGATCACCGCGCAGCTCGGCGCGGGGAATACGGGCTCGCTGAAGATCTCGTCCTTCGATCTCGCCGGCGCGACGTCCGCCAGCGCGGTGACGATCGTTTTCGACACCGCCACTACGTACCACATCAACGGCCTGCCGGGCGGCACGGTAACCGGCAGCTACGTGTCCGGTGCGACGATCGCGCAGGACGGCTGGTCGCTGACGCTGCGCGGCGCACCCGCCGTCGGCGACGAGGTCCAGATCGTTCCCAACGCCAGTCCCGGAACCGACGGGCGCAATGCGCGCGCGATGATCACGGAGTCGGCGCCGCTCACCGATTCCTTCGCGACGATGGTCGGCGAAATCGGCGCGCGCACGCAGTCGGCGCAGGCGAGCCGCACCGCGTCGGCCGGCCTGCTGTCGAACGCCCAGGCCGCGCAGGCCGAAGTCTCGGGCGTGAACCTCGACGAAGAGGCTGCGCGCCTGATGCAGTACCAGCAGATGTACCAGGCCGCGGCGAAGGTGATCCAGGCGGCGCAGGCGATGTTCGATTCGCTGCTCGCCGCGACGGCGCGCTGAGTCCCGCAGAGGAGCCGCAGGCGATGACCCGCATTCCGACCATGTACGCGCACCAGCGGGCGCTCGACGCGATGGCGCAGCGGCGTTCGGCGCTGACCAGCGACCAGTTGCAGCTGTCCACCGGCAAGCGCGTGAACGATGCGTCGGACGATCCGCTCGCCGCCGCGCAGGCCGAGCGGCTGCGCTCGCAGCTCTCGCGCATCTCGATCGAGAACCGGATGATCGGCTTCGCCCGACAGATGCTGTCCACCGCCGACAATACGCTGGGGCAGGTGAGCGATGCGCTGCAGTTCGCCCGCGAGGAACTGGTGTCCGCCGGCAACGGAGCGATGTCGTCGGCCGACCGCGCGCTCATTGCGCAGCAGTTGAGCGGCGTGCGCGATCAGCTGGTGTCGCTCGCCAACAGCCGCGACGGCGCCGGAGGCTACGTGTTCGGCGGCCAGGGCGCGACGACGGCGCCTTTCGATGCGTCGAGCGGCCAGCCGGTCGCGCCCACGCCTCCGCCCACGGCGCAGGGATCCCATCCCGGGGAGCAGTACACCGGACTGGACGCGAAGTACACGACCAGCCAGGACGGCCGCGCGATCTTCGCCGACGCCGCGGGCAACACGCTGTTCGCGGCGCTCGACACGATCGCCGGCGTCCTGAGCGACGGCAATGCGAGCGCGACCGACGTCAGCGCCGCGCTCTCGACGGCCACCGATGCGCTCGATGCCGGCCTGGAGCGCGTGCTGATGGCGCGCACGCGCGCCGGCGAACAGTTGCGCGCGATCGACGCGCACGAGACGGCGCTGGCGAGCGGCGATCTCGACGCCCGCGAGCGGCTGTCCGATCTCGTCGATCTCGACTACGCCGCGGCGATCTCGAATTTCCAGAACAACCGCACGTCGCTCGAAGCGGCGATGACCACCTACGCGCAGATCGCGCGCCTGACGCTGTTCGACTACCTCTGAGGCACATGAGCCCGACGTCCCTGTTCATGAGCGCGCTGATCGGCTACGAGCCGATCGTCGACCGGCAACGCAATGCGCTGGCGATGCGGGTGAGCGTCTCCCCGGGAGAACCGGAGGTGAACATGGCGGCGCTGTATCGCGAGTTCACCGAGCAGCGCGCGGGCGAGGGCGGCACCATCGCGTTGCGCTCGTCGGCGCCGATCGACGAAGAGCTGCTCTCGATCGAGCCGTCGCCGACGCTGTGGATCGAGGTGCCCGGCGCGATGATGGATGCGGACGAGGGCAGGGCGCTCGCCGCGAAGCTGCACGAGGCGGGCTTTGCGCTGATGCTCGGCGGGCGTCCCGAGAGGCCGCTGACGCCCGATCTCGTTCCCGCGTTTCGCATGTCGATCATCCACGTCGACGCCGATCGCCGGCTGCAGCAGCCGCTGCTGCAGGCGCTGCAGGCACAGGCGCAGACGAAGCGCTCGATTCCGCACGTGAACGACGGCGTGCGCACGATCGCGATGATGGAGAAGTGCTTCGAGCGCGGCGCCGTGGCCGTCGTCGGCTGGCCCACCGAAGACGCGCTGCAGCACGTGGGCAGGGAGAACGGCAATCCGAACTACGCGACGATCGTCGACATGATGTCGATGATCGATCGCAACGAGGATCCGGTGGCGATGGAGAAGGTGATCCGCCGGGACGCGGCGCTCGCCTACAAGCTGCTGCGCTACATCAACTCGCCCGGTTTCGGCCTGTCGGTGGAAGTGCAGTCGTTCCGCCATGCCGTGATGATGCTCGGCTACGGACGGCTGAAGCGCTGGTGCGCACTGCTGCTCGCCACCGCCTGCAAGGACTCGAACCTGCGCCCGGCGATGGTCGCGTCGTTCCGGCGCGGCGTCTTCCTCGAGCACCTGATCGGCGCCGGGCAGGACGAGCAGCTGCGCGACGAGGTGTTCATCCTCGGCGTGCTGTCGCTGCTCGACAAGCTGCTCAAGCGCCCGTTCCAGGAGCTGTTCCGCAATCTGCACGTGCCCGAGCGCGTGCACGAAACGCTCGTGGACCGGCGCGGCCCCTACATGCCGTACCTGAAGGTCGTCGAGTCGATCGAGAACGGTCCCGATCCGCAGCTGCCTTCGCGGCTGGACGACTGCGTGATGTCGCTCGGGCAATGCAACCAGGCGGTATTGCGCGCCTTGACCGCCCCCGATCTGATCAGCGCCTGAGGTGTCGACCGGGCCTGCCGCGCACCGGCGCGCAGCCCGGAAAGCAACGCGGCGCGCCCCGATCGGGCTTGCGGGCCGCAGCCGGGGAATGTGTAAACTCCCGCCGATGCATTCCAGCGAACTGAAGCGGGCCGCCGCGCGCGCGGCGCTCGACGACCTCGTCGTCGGCGCCGTTCTCGGCGTCGGCAGCGGCTCTACCGTCGACCTCTTCGTCGACGAGCTTGCCGCGCTCGCTTCGCCGCCGCCGGCGCTCGTCTGCGCTTCCCAGCGTACCGCCGCGCGCGCCCGTTCCCGCGGACTGCGGGTGCTGGACCTGAACGAGGTGCTCGCCGGCGGTGCGTCGATTCCCGTCTACGTCGACGGCGCCGACGAGATCGATCCGCAACTGCGGATGATCAAGGGCGGCGGCGCCGCGCTCACGCGCGAGAAGATCGTGGCGTCGGCCAGCGGGCACTTCGTGTGCATCGTCGATGCCTCGAAGTGCGTGCGCAGGCTGGGCGCCTTTCCGTTGCCGGTCGAAGTGATCCCGATGGCGCGCGAGCTGGTGGCGCAACGGCTGCGCGCGCTGGGCGGAGAGCCGAGCCTGCGCGAGAGCGGGCTCACCGACAACGGAAACGAGATCCTCGATGTGCGCGGTCTCGACCTCGCGGATCCGGAGCGGGTGGAGGCGTGCATCGAACAGTGGCCCGGGGTGGTCGCGGCGGGGTTGTTCGCCGTGCACGGGGCCGACGTTGCAATCATCGCGGCGCCCGACGGAATCGAGCGCCGCAAGGCGACCGGGGCGCGGGGATGAGGTCCATCGCCCCCTCCGGCCATCGGAACGAATCGTGTCAGCCGGAGGAGATCGCTCGATGTTTCGTCTCGAAGCGCTGCGCCCGCAGCAGGATGACCGCCTGGCCTTTCTGAAGGGGTTCCTTCGGGACCCCCGGGACGTGGGGTCGGTCATCCCCAGTTCCCGTTTCCTCGAGCGCCGCATGGTGCGGATGGCGGGCGTGCGTGAAGCGGATTCGGTCGTCGAACTGGGACCGGGCACGGGCGGAACGACGCGCGCGATCCTCGCCGCCATGCCGGAGAACTCCACGCTGCTCGCCGTCGAGCTGGATCCGGTGTTCGCCGACCTCGTTCGCGGCTTCGACGACAAGCGCCTGATGGTGCATCAGGGCAGCGCCGAGAACCTGCGCGAACTGATCGCCACGCACCGGCTGAAGCCGCCGAAGGCGATCCTCTCGGGCATCCCGTTCTCGACGATGCCCGTCGATGTAGGCACCCGGATCATCGAAGCGATCCGCGACGTGCTCGCCCCCGGCGGCCGTCGCCTACCAGTTCCGCGGCGCCGTCGCCGACCGCGCCCGCCCGATCCTCGGCGAGCCCGAGGTGTCGCTCGAGCTGGTCAATATTCCGCCCATGCGCTGCTATCGCTGGAGGAAGTGAAGGGTAAAGGGTGAAGGGTGAAGGGTGAAGGGGAAATTCAACGCGGCTTCGCTCGACGGCCGCTGTCTTTGCCCTTCACCCTTTACCCTTCACTCGGCGGCACATACCCCGCCACCCGATCCGCCCCTTCCCCGAAGAAATAGTTCTCCATCTGCTGCGCGAGGTACTTGCGCGCGCGGGCGTCGGCGAGGTTCAGGCGGTTCTCGTTGACGAGCATCGTCTGGTGGCGGATCCAGCCCTGCCACGCCTCCTTCGAGACGTTCTCGTACAGGCGCTTGCCCAGCTCGCCGGGGTAGGGCGGGAAGTCGAGCCCTTCGGCTTCGCGGTTCAGCTTGATGCAGTGGACGGTGCGCGCCATGCCGGTCTTTCCTACAGGTTCTTGATCAGCACCAGCGAGCGGCGCTGCAGGTTGTACAGGTTCTTGCGCTCGGCGGGCAGCTGGTCCACCGACGCGACGACGAAGCCGCGCTTGAGGAACCAGTGCATCGTGCGCGTGGTGAGCACGAAGAGCTTCTTCAGGCCGGCCGCGCGCGCGCGCTGCTCGATGCGACGCAGCAGCCGCTCGCCGTCGCCGCGGTTCTGCACGTTCGGGTTCACCGCCAGGCAGGCCATCTCGGCCATGCCCGATTCGGGGAACGCGTAGAGCGCGGCGCAGCCGAAGATGACGCCGTCGTGCTCGATGACGGTGAAGTTGCCGATCTCGCGCTCGATCAGCGCGCGGTCGCGCTTGACCAGCGTGCCGTCGTCCTCGAGCGGACGGATCAGCGCGAGCAGGCCGCCGACGTCGTCGGGCGTGGCTTCGCGCACCGATTCGAGCGTTTCCTCGACGAGCATCGTGCCGACGCCGTCGTGCTGGAACAGCTCGAGCAGCACGCTGCCGTCGATGCCGAAGGGAATGACGTGCGCGCGCGCCACGCCGCCTTCGCACGCGCGCAGCGCGTGGCGCAAGGTGAACGCGCTGTCTTCGGCGAGCGTTCCGGAATCGAGCAGTCGCTGCGCGTCGGCTTCGGAGATCTCGCCGTGCAGCACGCCGTCGGCGCCTTCGATCGCCGTCTCGGCGAGAACGATGAGCTTGTCCGCGTCGAGCGCGACCGCCGTGCTCGCCGCCACGTCCTCCATGCTCAGGTTGAAGGCCTCGCCGGTGGGCGAGTAGCCGAGCGGCGACAGCAGCACGATCGAGCCGCTCTCGAGCGCGAAGCGGATGGTCGGCACGTCGATCTTGCGCACGAAGCCGGTGTGCTGGTAATCGACGCCGTCGACGATGCCCACCGGACGCGCGGTGACGAGATTGCCCGAGACCACGCGCACCGCCGAATGCGCCATCGGCGTGTTCGGCAGGCCCTGCGAGAACGCCGCCTCGAGGTCGAGGCGGATCTCGCCCGAAGCCTCCTTCGCGCATTCGAGCGCCACCGGCCCGGTGATGCGCAGCCCTTCGGCATAGGCGGCCTCCACGCCGCGCAGGCGCAGCTGCTCGTTGACCTGCGGACGGGAGCCGTGCACGACGACGATGCGCATGCCCATCGCGTGCAGCAGGCTCAGGTCCTGCACGAGGGCATTCAGGCGTCCGGCCTGGATCAGCTCGCCGGGCACCGCGACGACGAAGGTCTTGCCGCGAAAGGCGTGGATATAGGGGGCGACCTGGCGCAGCCAGGCGACGAAACGCGCTTCGTCCTCGGTGGAAGGATCGATCGGGGCCGAGGCTTCGGCGGGGGAGTCCGGCTCGCGGGTGGCGTTCATCGCCGCATTATAATTTCGCTCTCATGCATTCCCAGCAGCGCCCGCCCCTGCGACCGCTGCCGCCGCTGCGTTTTCCCGAGAACCTGCCGGTTTCGGCGCGTCGCGACGAGATCGCCGAGGCGATCCGCCGCCATCGCGTCGTCATCGTCTGCGGCGAGACCGGCTCGGGAAAGACGACCCAGTTGCCGAAGATCTGCGCGCTCGCCGGCCGAGGCCGGGCGGGGCTGATCGGCCACACGCAGCCGCGGCGCATCGCCGCCACATCGGTTGCCCGACGCATCGCCGAGGAGATCGGCTCGCCGCTCGGCACGCACGTCGGCCACAAGATCCGCTTCGACGAGCGCTTCTCCGCCGGCGCGACGATCAAGCTGATGACCGACGGCATCCTGCTCGCCGAGACCGCCTCCGATCCGCTGCTGCACGCCTACGACACGCTGATCGTCGACGAGGCGCACGAGCGCAGCCTGAACATCGATTTCCTGCTCGGCTACCTGAAGCAGCTGCTCGACGGGCCGCGGCGCGACGACCTGAAGCTCGTCGTCACGTCGGCGACGATCGATGCCGAACGCTTCGCGCGCCACTTCGGGCACGCGACCGATCGTCTCGACGAGAACGGGCACGCGGTGATCGAGCCGGCGCCGGTGGTCGAGGTCTCGGGAAGGCTCTATCCGGTCGAGATCCGCTACCGCGGTTTCGACGACGCGCATCGCGACGACGACGACGAATCCGACCTGCCGTCGCGCATCGACGAGGCGATCGAGACGCTGTGGCGCGAGAAGCCGGGCGACGTGCTCGTGTTCCTGCCCGGCGAGCGCGAGATCCGCGACGTCGCCGAGCATCTGCGCCGGCTGCACGCGCGCGAGAGCGGGGCGAGGAGCGGTTCGCCGTGGTCGCGCGGGCCGATCGAGCTGCTGCCGCTGTACTCGCGGCTGTCGGCGGCCGAGCAGCAGCGCGTGTTCGGCGCCTCGAACGGACGGCGCATCGTGCTGGCGACGAACGTCGCCGAGACCTCGCTCACGGTGCCCGGCATCCGCTACGTCGTCGATCCGGGGCTCGCGCGCGTGAAGCGCTACCGCTATCGCGGCAAGGTCGAGCAGCTGCAGATCGAGCCGGTGTCGCAGGCGGCGGCGAACCAGCGGGCCGGTCGCTGCGGACGCGTCGCCGACGGCGTATGCGTGCGGCTGTACGACGAGGCCGATTTCCGGTCGCGGCCGAAGTTCTCCGATCCCGAGATCCTGCGCTCGTCGCTGGCCGCCGTGATCCTGCGGATGAAGGCGCTGCGGCTGGACGACATCGAGCGCTTCCCCTTCGTCGATCCGCCGCCGCGCAAGGCGATCGCCGACGGCTACGCGCTGCTGCACGAACTCGGCGCGGTGGACGAGCGCAACGAGCTGACGCCGGTGGGGCGCACCCTGGCGAAGCTGCCGGTGGATCCGCGCGTGGCGCGCATGCTGCTGGCCGCGCACGAGCTGGACTGCCTGCGGGAGGCGGCGGTGATCGCCGCGGCGCTGTCGACGCAGGATCCGCGCGAGCGTCCGCTCGACGCGCAGCAGGCCGCCGACCAGCAGCACCGGCGCTTCGCCGACGAGAAGTCCGACTTCGTCTCCTTCGTGAAGCTGTGGGACTACTGGAGCGCCGCGCAGCGCGATCGCCACGCCGAGGGCGAATCGAACCGCAGGCTCGCGCAGCGCCTGGAGCGCGAGTTCCTGTCGGTGCGCCGGCTGCGCGAATGGGCCGACGTGCGCGAGCAGCTGCTCGATGCGTGTCGCACGCTGAAGTGGAAGGAGAACGAGCGGCCCGCCGCGCCCGACGCGATCCACCGCGCGCTGCTCGCCGGGCTGCTCGGCAACCTCGGCACGAAGTCGCCCGACGACGCGCAGTACCTCGGCACGCACCAGACGAAGTTCTCGATCCATCCGGGCAGCGCGCTGGCGAAGAAGCCGCCGCCGTGGGTGATGGCCGCCGAGATGGTCGATACGGCGAAGCTCTACGCGCGCACCATCGCCCGCATCGACCCGGCGTGGATCGAGCGCGCCGCGGCGCACCTGATCCGGCGCAGCACCTCCGATCCGTTCTGGTCGCGCAACGCCGGCCAGGCGATGACGAACGAGCGCGGCACGCTGTACGGCCTGACCGTCTACGCGCAGCGGCGCGTGCCGCTGGCGCCGATCGACCCGCGGCACGCGCGCGAGCTGCTGATCCGCGAAGCGCTGGTCGCCGGGCAGTGGGAGGCGAAGCTGTCGTTCCTCGTGCACAACCGGAAGCTGGTCGCCGAGATCGAGGCGCTCGAGCAGCGCATCCGCCGTCCCGACCTGCTGGTGGACGAGCGCGATCTCCACGACTGGTACGACGAGCGCATCCCCGAGGACGTGCATTCGACGCAGGCGCTCGAGCGCTGGTGGAAGGCGGCCTCGCGCGAAGACCCGCGCCTGCTCTTCCTGTCGCGCGAAGCGCTGTTGCGCAAGGACCCCGACGCGGTGAACGCGCAGGCCTTTCCGCGCTCGCTCGAGCTGCACGGCGCCGCCTTCGCGCTCGACTACCGCTTCGATCCGGGCACCGCCGACGACGGCGTGACGATGACCGTGCCGATCGCGGCGCTGAACCTCGTCGACGCGACGCGCTGCGAATGGCTCGTCCCCGGCATGCTCGGCGACAAGGTGCAGGCGCTGGCGAAGTCGCTGCCGCAAAGACTGCGCCGGCATCTTGTTCCGCTGCCCGAATACGCGGCGGGTTTCGTCGAGCGCTGGCGCGAGCGCGCGGGCTCGCGTCCGCTCGTCGAGGCGATCGCCGACGACCTCGCCGAGCAGCGCGGCTTGCGCGCGCAGCCGGCCGACTTCCGGCCGGAGACGCTGCCCGCGCATCTGTCGATGAATTTCCGGCTGGTCGATGCGCACGGCGGCGTGCTCGGGCAATCGCGCCAGCTCGCCGCGCTGCGCGCCGAATACGGCGCGCGCGCCAAGGGCGCGCTGCAGCAGGCTTTCGAGCGCTCGCCGTTCGCCGCCGTCCCGGCCGAACGTTTCGTCGACTGGTCCTTCGGCGCGCTGCCCGATCGCCTCGAAGGCGCGCGTGCGGGTGCGGCCGGCCTGGTCGGCTATCCGGCGCTGGTCGACCTGGGCGACGCCGTCGAAATGCAGGTCTTCGACGATCCCGCGCAGGCCGAGGCTTCGACGCACGCCGGTCTCGTCCGCCTGTTCACGATCGCGCTGAAGGAGCCGTTGAAGTTCTTCGCGAAGAACGTGCCCGGCTTCCAGCGCATGTCGCTGCTGTATGCGTCCTTCGGCGGGGCGGACGAGCTGCGCGACGAACTGGTTGCCGCCGTCGTCGAGCGCACCTGCCTGGCCGATCCGCTTCCGGTCGATGCGCAGTCCTTCGCCGCGCGCGTGGCCGACGCGCGCACGCGGATCAATCTCGTCGGACAGGAGCTGGCGCGCACGCTCGCCGAAGTGCTCGAGGCGTGGGCGCTCGTGCAGAAGAAGCTGCCCGCGGCGAAGGCGCATGCCGAGGTCCACGACGATCTGCGCGCGCAGCTCGAGGCGCTGCTGCCCAGGCGCTTCGTCTCGCGCACGCCGGCCGCGCGCCTGCGCGAGCTGCCGCGCTACCTGAAGGCGATCGCGCTGCGCCTGGACAAGCTGCGCGAGGCGCCGACGCGCGACGCGCGTGCGCGCGCCGAGCTGGAGCCGCTGCTGGCGCGCTGGCGGCGCATCGTGCAGCAGCGGCGAGGCCAGCGCGATGCGCGCCTCGACGAGGTGCGCTGGCTGTTCGAGGAGTTGCGCGTGTCGCTGTTCGCGCAGGAGTTGCGCACGCCGATCCCGGTGTCGGCCAAGAGGCTGGGCAAGGC
This sequence comes from Burkholderiales bacterium, assembly GCA_003576795.1. GTDB lineage: Bacteria > Pseudomonadota > Gammaproteobacteria > Burkholderiales > Burkholderiaceae_E > Zeimonas. Next base: position 4,543 of record QEVN01000021.1, on the reverse strand, counting down.
GATCGATGCGCTGCGCGCTTGACGTGATCTCGATGCGCTGCGCGCCCGAGGGCTGCGCCTCAGCCGGCCATCACCAGCACCGGCTGCGGCGTCGTCTCGCCGGGCAGCGAGCCGATCGGATCGGGCAGCCGCTCGAACAGCTCCGCGTACTCGGGCGCGCCGAGCTGGATCAGGCTGAGCAGCTTCGGCGTGATTCCCACCTGCTGGCGGTCCACGTGCGCCGCCAGCCGAAGCAAGGTGTCGAGCGTGCGCGCGGTGAAGCCCGGGCGTGCGCCCGAAGGATCCGCGCGCGCGAGCACCGCCTGGACCATCGCCGCGCGCACGACGAAGCCCTCGCGTCGCGCCTGCGACAGCAGGTTGCGCAGCGACTGCAGCGCCCATCGCATGTCGGTGAGGCAGACGAGCAGCTGGTCGGCCTCGCGGTCGACGATGCTGCCGCCGGCCTCGCGCACGCGCCCGGCGTATTCGACGATGACGCGTTCGATCGCGCTCGCGCCGGGCTCCGCGGATTCGAAACGCAACAGGACGAGCAGATTGAGCATGGTCGTCCGCCAGCATAGCGCGATGCCCCGGCGGCCGGCCGCCGCGCAGAGACGGGGGGCGGACGAGGCCCGACGCGGCCGACGCGCCCGCTCGCCGGTATGATGATTCGATGCAGGCCGTTCTGACCGCATTCGGGCGCGCGATCGTCAGCCAGCTTCATCCGAAGATGCTCGCGCTGCTCGTCGTGCCCTTCGTGCTCGCCATCGTCTTCTGGGTGATCACCGCCTGGTGGCTGTGGGCGCCGATCACCGGCTGGCTGCAGGGCTGGCTGTTCGGCGGCGGCTGGATGAGCGGCCTCGACGCCTGGGCGGCCTCGCACGGCTTCTCCGGTTTCGCGCAGTGGACGGTGGCGCTGCTCGCGCTGCTCGTCGTCGTCCCGGTGATGTTCGCCAGCGCCGTCGTGATCATCGCCGTGTTCGCGATGCCGATGGTCATCCGTCACCTGGGCAACGGGCCCTACCGCGACGTCGCGCGCGAAGGCTCGATGGCATTGGCGCCGAGCGTGTGGAACGCGGTGTCGAGCACCGTGCTGTTCGTGCTCGGCTACCTGGTCACGCTGCCGCTGTGGCTGATCCCGCCGCTCGCGCTCGTCGTGCCGTGGCTGTGGTGGAGCTGGCTCACCGCGCGCGTGATGCGTTTCGACAGCCTGGTCGAGCACGCGACCGCTGCCGAGCGCAGCGCCTCGATCTCCGGGCGCAGGCGCGACTACTTCCTGCTCGCGCTGCTCGTCACGCTGCTGAACTACGTGCCGCCGTTGTTCCTGGTCACGCCGGTGCTTTCGGCGCTGGCCTTCGCCCACTATTCGCTCGCGCTGCTGCGGCGGCAGCGCGCGGCCATGGAGGTACGTCCCGCATGGGCTTCGGACTCATCGTCATAGGCGACGAGATCGTCTCCGGCAAGCGCCAGGACCGGCACTTCGCGCGCGTCGTCGAGATGCTGCGCGGACGCGGCCTGTCGCTCGCCTGGGCGCATTTCATCGGCGACGACCGCGCGGCGATCACGGCGCTGCTGCGCCGGACCTTCGCCGGCGAGGACGTCGTCTTCTGTTGCGGCGGCATCGGCGCCACGCCCGACGACCACACGCGCCAGGCGGCGGCCGCGGCCCTCGGCGTCGATCTCGCCCTGCACCCGCAGGCGGCCGAACTGATCGCGCAGCGGATCGCCGAGATGGCGGCCGAAAGCGGCGGCAGCGCCGACCTCAGTGTCGACCTTACGCTGCCGGAGAACCGGCAGCGGCTGAAGATGGGCGAGTTCCCGGCGGGGGCCGAGATCCTGCCGAATCCGTTCAATCGCATCCCCGGCTTCGCGGTCGGGCGCCATTTCTTCGTGCCCGGCTTCCCGGTGATGGCCTGGCCGATGATCGAGGCCGTGCTCGACACGCGTTTCGCCCACTGCTTCCATCGCGACGCGCGCGGCGAGCGTTCCTTCCTCGCGTTCGGGCTGGCGGAGTCAACGGTGACGCCGTTGATGGAGCAGATCGAGCGCGACTACGCCGAGGTGCGCGTCTTCAGTCTTCCGTCGGTGGGCGAGGACGGCGGACGCAGGCACATCGAACTGGGCGTGCGCGGCCCGGCGCCGGCGGTCGACGAGGCCTTCGCGACGCTGCGCGCCGGCGTGCAGGCGCTCGGCGGCGAGATCCGGTGAAGCAGCGATGAACGCCCCTGCCCAAGCCGCGCTGCGACGCGCATCGCTGGACGATCGCTACGCAGCGACCGAAGGCACCGTCTATCTCACCGGCACGCAGGCGCTGGTGCGGTTGCCGATCCTGCAGCGCCGGCGCGACGCGGCCGCCGGCCTGAATACCGCCGGCTACATAACGGGCTATCGCGGCTCGCCGCTGGGCGGCTACGACCAGGCGCTGGAGAAGGCGCGCGCGCACCTCGACGCGCATCACGTGCGCTTCGTTCCGGGGCTGAACGAGGATCTCGCCGCCACCGCGATCTGGGGCACGCAACAGATCGACGCGCTGCCCGGCGGACGCTACGACGGCGTGTTCTCGATCTGGTACGGCAAGGGACCGGGCGTCGATCGCAGCGGCGACGTGTTCCGCCACGCGAACCAGGCGGGCACCGCACGCCACGGCGGCGTGCTCGCCCTGGCCGGCGACGACCACGGCGCGAAATCGTCGACCGTGGCCGCGCAGACCGACTTCGTCTTCCAGGCGGTGTCGATTCCCGTGCTCTCGCCGGCCACCGTGCAGGACTACGTCGACCTCGGCCTGCACGGCTTCGCGATGTCGCGCTACGCCGGCCTGTGGGTCGCGCTGAAGTGCGTCACCGATACCGTGGAGTCGGCCGGCATCGTCGACGTGTCGACCCATCGCCTGCGCATCGTGCTGCCCGACGATTTCGCGATGCCGCCCGGCGGCCTGAGCCTGCGCTGGCCCGAGGAGCCGTTCCCCAGGCTCGAGGAGCGCCTGTCGCGCTTCAAGCTGCCGGCGGCGCTCGCCTATGCGCGCGCGAACCGGCTCGATCGCAACGTCCTCGGCCGCGCCGACGGCGAGCCGGCGCGGCTGGGCATCGTCTCGAGCGGCAAGAGCTGGCTCGACGTGATGCAGGCGCTGGCCGATCTCGGCATCGACGAGGCGGCGGCGCGCGCGCTCGGGCTGCGCGTGATGAAGGTCGCGATGCCGTGGCCGCTGGAGCCGCAGGCCGTGCGCGCTTTCGCCGAAGGCTGCGAGGAGCTGCTCGTCATCGAGGAGAAGCGCTCGCTGATCGAGGCGCAGCTCAAGGAGCTGCTGTATGCGCTCGCCGAGCGGCCGCGCGTCGTCGGCAAGAGCGACGAGAACGGCGCCGCGCTCGCGCCCGACCACGGCGAGCTGACGCCGGCGTTCTGCGCGCGCCTGATCGCGCGGCGCCTGTCCCGCTGGCGCGAGGCGCCCGACGATGCGCGAGGCGCGCGCGCCGATGCGGTGCAGAGGCGGATCGACGCGCGCCTGGCCGAGCTGCAGGCGCGCGAGCGCGCGCCGGCGAAGCGCTTCGAGACGATCGAGCGCATTCCGTATTTCTGCTCCGGTTGCCCGCACAACACCTCCACGCGCGTGCCCGAAGGCTCGCGCGCGCTCGCCGGCATCGGCTGCCACTACATGGCGCAGTGGATGGACCGTTCGACGGCCACGTTCACGCAGATGGGCGGCGAGGGAATGACCTGGGTGGGCCTGGCGCCCTTCAGCGACACGCCGCACGTCTTCCAGAACATCGGCGACGGCACCTGGTTCCATTCGGGTTCGCTCGCGCTGCGCCATGCGGTGGCGACGAACACGCGGATGACCTACAAGATCCTGTTCAACGACGCGGTCGCGATGACCGGCGGTCAGCGCCACGACGGCGCGCTCACGCCGCAGCGCATCGCGCAGCAGGTGCGCGCCGAGGGCGTTCGCCGCATCGTCGTCGTCAGCGACGAACCCGGCAAGTACCCGACAGGGTATTTCGAGCCCGACGTGGCCGTGCATCCCCGCAGCAGGCTGGACGACGTGCAGCGCGAGCTGCGCGAGTACGACGGCGTCTCGGTGCTGATCTACGACCAGACCTGCGCGGCCGAGAAGCGGCGCCGGCGCAAGCGCGGCGAGTATCCCGATCCGCCGAAGCGCGTGTTCATCAACGAGGCGGTATGCGAGGGCTGCGGCGATTGCGGCGTGCAGTCGAACTGCGTGTCGATCGAGCCGGTGCAGACCGAGTTCGGCCGCAAGCGCGCGATCAACCAGTCGTCGTGCAACAAGGATTTCTCCTGCGTGAACGGCTTCTGCCCGAGCTTCGTCACGGTGCACGGCGGGCGGGTGCGTCGGGCATCGGGTCCGGGCGCGCGTTCCGCGCTCGCGCTGCCCGACGTGCCGCTGACGGAACCGGCGCTGCCCGGGCTCGGGCGCGCGTGGTCGCTGCTCGTCACCGGCATCGGCGGCACGGGCGTCGTCACCATCGGCCAGCTGCTCGGCATGGCGGCGCACCTCGAAGGGCTGCAGGTGACGGTGCTCGACATGGCCGGCCTCGCGCAGAAGAACGGC